>NZ_JBJGYP010000021.1:0-88697 GCF_054050055.1 Geodermatophilus sp. SYSU D00814 | reverse complement strand
TTACGGCGGTCATGGCGAGAGGGAAACGCCCGGTCCCATTCCGAACCCGGAAGCTAAGCCTCTCAGCGCCGATGGTACTGCCCTGGAGACGGGGTGGGAGAGTAGGACACCGCCGGACAACCATTCACGAGGACGGGAGTCGGAGCCGATGGGCTCCGACTCCCGTCCTCGCCCATTTCTGCACCTTTCTCGTGGCGCTCCCAGGAGTGCTGCCCGTAGCGCCGAGGTACTCAGGACGACATGACTTCTCCCCGACGAGGGTCCGCCGGGCGCGGCCGCGACGACGGCCGCGGTGGCCGGGGCCAGGCCGGTGCGGGCCGGGACGACCGGCAGGGACGCCCTACGGGTGGACGCGACGCCGGGGCGGAGCGTCGTGGCGGGGTGTCCGGTGGGCCGCGTCGCGGGACCTCCGACAACCCCCGGACCGCGGGGGACCGTGCGGGCCGGCAGGGTGGGCGCGGCTCGGGCGGCGACTGGTCCCCGCGCGGCGGGCAGAGCAGCCGCTCCGGCGACCGGCGTCCGGGAGAGCGCTCGGGCGGCCCGGTGGCCGGGAGGACGTCCGGCGGCGACTGGCGGGACCGCCGTCCCGTCGGCGACCGCGATCGCGACGACCGGCAGGACCGCCGGACGACCGGTGACCGCCCCACGGGCGACTGGCGCGACCGGCGTCCGGCCGCGGACCGGTCGTCGGGCTCCTGGCAGGACCGGCGCAGCGGGATGGGACGTCCAGGTGCCGCCGCGGATCGGCGCCCGCCGGCGGGCGAGGAGCGCGGGCGGCGGAGCGAGGCGGTCGCCGGCGATCGCCGGGACCGGCGTCCTGCGAGCGATGCCGCGCGCAGCAACCGGTCCTGGGAGGGGAGCGCGCGGCCGCGCCGTCGGGACGAGTCCGCCGCCCGCCCGGAGTGGCGGGAGCGCCGGCCACAGGCCGACCGGTCCGCACCCGACCCGACCGGAGAGCGGACCGGGTGGCGTGGCCGCCCGGGCAGCGGCGGAGCACGTCCGCAGCAGCGCGGCGGCCCCGCCGACCGCGCGGGCGGCCGCAGCTGGCGCGACCGTCGTCCCACCGACGACCGTCGTCCCCGGCCTGACCGGGACCGCACGCCGCCGGTCGCGCCCGGGCCGGACCTCCCCGACTGGGCCGACGCGCGGGAACTCGACCCTGCGATCCGTGCCTCGCTGCGCGGTCTGGACTCCCGCAACGCCGAGAAGGTCGCCCGCCACCTGGTCGTCGCCGGCACGCTGGTCGACGACGACCCGGAACTCGCACTGAGCCACGCCCGAGCGGCCCGGGACCGCGCCTCGCGCATCGCCGTCGTCCGGGAGGCGGTGGGCGTGGCCGCCTACCACGCCGGCGACTACGCCGAGGCGTCGCGCGAGCTGCGCGCCTACCGGCGGATGAGCGGCGACGAGGGGTACCGCGCCGTCCTCGCCGACTGCGAGCGCGCGCTGGGACGGCCCGAGGTCGCGCTGCGGCTGGTCCGGGAGGCACTGGCCGACCAGCCCGACCCGGCCGAGACCGTCGAGCTCCGGCTCGTCGAGGCCGGCGCCCGTCAGGACCTCGGGGAGGCCGCGGCCGCGCGGCTGGTCCTGGAGGGTGCGCTGGGGGGCCGGCCGGTGCCCACCGGCGTCGACCTGGCCGACGAGGGCACGCGCCGGATCGCCTCCGCCTACGCCGACCTCCTCGCCGCCGGGGGGGACCCGGCTGCCGGCGCCTGGCGGGAGGCCGTGGACGCCGCCGCACCCGACGAGGACGAGGACGTCGCCTTCGGCGAGGAGGAGCTGCCGCTGCCGGAGGCGGGCACCGCCGACGAGACGGCCACCGGCGCCGCCGAGCGGCCGGAGGACAGTGCGGCCGACACCGGCCACGACACCGGTGAGGGCGACACCGGCGCCGACGGGGAGGACACCGTCCCCGCCGACGTCGAGGACGTCGAGGACGTCGAGGACGTCGACTTCGACGCGGACGTCGAGCGCGAGGTCGCCGAGCTGCTCGGTGAGGTCGACCCGCCGGCGGAGGACGAGCCCGGGCACTGACCCCCGACAGTTCCCGCGACGTCGTCCACACCGCCTGCCCCGTCCACAGGGTCGGGCGTGGTGGCTGCCGGGGAGTCCCCGGGCAGCACGCTGCCGTCATGAGCGTGGCTGTCATCGACCGGAACGACGTCGTGCTCCGCGGGCGCCTCTCGGCTCCCGCGGAGCACCGGACCCTCCCCAGCGGGGACCCGCTGGTCACCTTCCGGCTCGTCGTGCGCCGACCCGAGCCCCGGGCCCGCGGCTCATCGGTCGACGTGCTGACCTGCATCACCTACGACCGGGGCCTGCAGCGGCGGGTGGCCGCCTGGGAGGCCGGCGACGTCGTCGAGGTCGAGGGGGCGCTGCAGCGGCGGTTCTGGCGCACCGGCCAGGGCACGGTGTCGGTGTGCGAGGTCAACTGCCGGCGGGGCCGCAAGGTGCCGCGGTCGGCGGGCTCGGGGACGGTGCGGACGGCATGACGGGTCCGCTGCGGCGGCCGCCCTCAGTCGGCGTGCGGGCGCAGCACCAGCCCGGTGCGCGGCTTGGGCACGAACAGCGTCGACTTGCGCGGCATCCGGGCTCCGGCCCGGGCCACCGCGGCGACGTCGGCGGGCGAGGGCGGGCGCAGCAGCACGGCCACACCCGCCCGCGCGCCGGCCAGCCGCACCGCCTCGGCGACGTCGTGGGCCACGAGCACCGAGCCCGGGTCGTCGGGCCGGCCCCACAGCCCGCCCAGCAGGCCGGTCGTGGCGAGGACGACGTCGAGGGAACGCCACGACGGAGGCGCCTCGGCCGGCACGGTCGCGCGCACCTCGGGTGTCGGGTCGGACAGGGAGAGCAGCTGCCGGCCGTCGGTGAGCAGCAGGCCGCCGTCGAGGGTCGCGAGGAGCGGCCGCGCGGTGACGGCCACCGCGGCCGGGTCCGGGTCGACGGGCACGTCGGTCACCGTGAACCCGCGCGCGGCGGCGTCCCGGGCGTCCTGCAGGGTCAGGTCCGGAACCACGCGGTGGATCGGCTCGACCCGCAGGCCGCCGGCGCCCATGGGGGTCAGCAGCGCCAGCACCCGGCAGTTGCCGGTCGCGTGGGTGCGGTGCAGCGCCTGCGCGGCGGCGAAGCGGTGGTGCCCGTCGGCGATCACCGCACCGGTGCGCGCCAGCGCCGCCTGCAGCCGGTCCAGGACCGCCGCGTCGGTCACCCGCCACAGCCGGTGGGCGACCCCGTCGTCGTCGACCACCTCGAGGTCGGGCGGGCCGCCGCCGGCCGCCGCGGTCAGCGCGGCCACCTCTGGCTCGGGGTCGTGGGCCAGCACGATGGGCTCGAGGTCGGTGGCCGTCGCCGCGAGCAGCGCCCGGCGGCCCTCGACGGCGGCCGGGAAGGTGTCCTCGTGCGGGAGCACCGCCCGGCCGCCCACGGCCACCCCGCCCAGCCAGCCGACCGTGGGCTCGCCGTCGGCGGGCCGCATCTCGTAGCGCCACATCGCCGGGCGCTCGTCGCGGACGAGCACCCCGGACCGCTCCCACGCGTGCAGGGTCCCGGCCGCCCGGGCGGCGACGTCCCCGGCCGCCGCGGGGCCGGTGGCGCCGGCGGTGCCCGCGCCGGACGTGCCGCCCGGGAGGATGAGGCGGACGATGTTGTGCGGGTCGGCGGCAGCCAGCCGTTCCGCGCCGTCGGGGGTCACCAGGTCGTACGCTGGCGAGCTCACCCGGGCCAGGTGCTCGGGGTCCCGGTGCCGGTAGGTGAGGGCCCGGAAGGGCCGGACGTCGAGTCCCGTCGCGACGTGTGGCGGGGAGCCCAGCGGCGACGAGTGCACGACGGGATCGTAGGAGCCGTCCGTCCCGGGCCGCCGCGGCGTCCGGTCCCCGGGCCCGCACGGGCACCGGGCGGGGCAGGCGGACCGCGGGAGGACGGGAGGACGTCGGTGGGGACAGCAGGAGGCGCGGGACGGGCGGCGCCCGACGGGCACGGGCCCGAGGGCGGCGTCTACGAGTGGTACCGCCGGGGACTGGACCTGCTCAGCAACGGCGACCCCGCGGCCGCGGCCACCCTCCTCACCCGGGCCGCGGAGGCCGAGCCCGGCTCCCGCAGCGTCCTGGAGGCGCTGGCCCGCGCCCAGTACGACGCCGGGCGCTACGGGGAGGCCGTCGACAGCTTCGGTGAGCTCGCGGCGGGGAACCCGACCGACGACTACGCCCACTTCGGGCTCGGGCTGGCCGCCAGCCGCGCCGGCGACCTCGACCTGGCCGCCGAGCACCTGGCCCTGGCCGTCGCCATGCGCCCGGACCTGCCGCACTACGCGCGGGCTCTGCGCGGCGTCCGCGCCCGGCGGGCCTCCGGGCCCGGAGCGGCGTGAGCGCCGCACCGGGCGGTGCCGGCGCGGGCGGCCTGGCCGCCGGCAGCCCCCGCCCGCCCGCCGCGCTGTTCGACGTCGCGCTGCTCGACCTCGACGGGGTCGTCTACGTCGGACCCGACGCGGTGCCCGGCGTCCCCGCCGCGCTCGCCGCGGCGCGGGAGGCGGGCATGCGCCTGGGCTTCGTCACGAACAACGCCTCGCGCACGCCGGAGGAGGTGGCCCGGCACCTCGAGGAGCTGGGGGTCCCGGCCACCGCCGACGAGGTGATCACCAGCTCGCAGGCGGCCGCCTCGGTCGTCGCCGCGACGCTCGGTACCGGTGCCCGGGTGCTGCCGGTCGGCGGCCCCGGGGTCGCGGCCGCGCTGCGGGCGGCCGGGCTGACCGTCGTCGAGCGGGCCGAGGACGACCCGGCCGCCGTGGTGCAGGGCTACGGGCGGGAGGTCGGCTGGGCCCAGCTGGCCGAGGCGGTCGTCGCCGTCCGGCGCGGCGCGCGGCACGTGGCCACCAACGCCGACGCCACCATCCCCTCCCCGCGCGGGCCGCTGCCCGGCAACGGGGCGATGGTGGCCGTGGTCGCCGGCGTCACGGGGGCCGAGCCGGTGGTCACCGGCAAACCCGACCCGGCGATGCACGCCGAGTGCGTCCGCCGCACCGGGGCGCGGCGCCCGCTCGTCGTCGGCGACCGGCTCGACACCGACATCGAGGGCAGCCACCGCGCAGGCGCGGCCAGCCTGCTGGTGCTCAGCGGCGTCACCGACCCCGGGACGCTGCTGGCCGCGCAGCCGGACCACCGCCCCGACCTGCTCGCCCCCGACGCCGGCGGCCTGCTGGTGCCGCACCCGCCCGTCGTCACCGAGGAGGGCGGCTGGCGCTGCGGCGGCTGGCTGGCGGCCGCCGACGGCGGGGCGGCGCTCGTGCTGCGCACCGTCCCGGACGCCGCCGGCCGTGGCGACGCCCCTGGTCCCGACGACGGGCTCGACGGGCTGCGCGCCCTGTGCGTGGCGTCCTGGTCACGACCGGGCGGCCCGGCCGGGGCCGAGCTGCGGGCCGGTGACGAGGCGGCCCGCCGCGCACTCACCGACTGGGACCTGGTGCGGTCGTGAGCACCGCGCACGCGGCGGCCGGGGGAGCGCCGCCGGTCCGGTCCGCGGGACCGTCGCCGTCGGTGGCGGCCGGTAGTCTCGCGGGCCGGGATCACCACCGGTCCCCGTCCCGGGCCCGTCGTCCGCACGCCCGCCGTCACGCCTCTCACGCCCCGTCCGGAAGGTCCCTGCCATGACCGAGCCGATCCGGCCGCGACCGGTTCCGGGCCCGCCGCGGCCCGGCCCCGCCGCCGCGCGCGCCGCCGGTCCGGAGAGCACGGTCCCGGAGCGCGCGACCCCGGGGAGCACGGTGCCGGGGAGCGCGACCCCGGGGAGCGCGACCCCGGGGAGCACGGTGCCGGGGAGCGCGGCCCCGGACGGCGCCGGCCCGGGCAGCGCCACCGCGGCCGCGCTGGCCGGCCTCGACCAGCGCCCGGTCGCCGAGCACGTGGCCGTCTTCGAGGCCGAGCACGACCGGCTCAGGCGCGAACTCGCGACGATCGACCAGCTCTGATGCCGCGCCGCAGCCGACTCGACGCCGAGCTCGTGCGGCGGGGCCTGGCCCGCTCCCGCGAGCACGCCGTCGAGCTGATCCACGAGGGCCGGGTCGCGGTCGCCGGGCAGGCCGCCACTAAGCCGGCCACCGCGGTCGACCCGGCCACGCCCGTCGTCGTGCGCACCGACCCCGACGAGCAGCGCTGGGTGTCCCGCGGCGCGCACAAGCTGATCGGCGCGCTCGACGCCTTCGGTGTCGCCGTCGAGGGCCGCCGGGCGCTGGACGCCGGCGCCTCCACCGGCGGCTTCACCGAGGTGCTGCTGTCCCGCGGCGCCCGGGAGGTGGTCGCCGTCGACGTCGGCTACGGGGAGCTGGCCTGGTCGCTGCGCACCGACGAGCGGGTGCGGGTGCTCGAGCGCACCAACGTCCGCAGCCTGGCGCTAGAGGACGTGGGCGGGCCGGTCGACCTGGTCGTGGCCGACCTGTCGTTCATCTCGCTGCGGCTGGTGCTGCCCGCGCTCACCGCGTGCGCCACCGCGGAGGCCGACCTGCTGCCGATGGTCAAGCCGCAGTTCGAGGTCGGCCGCGAGCGGCTGGGCTCCGGCGGCGTCGTCCGGGACCGCGCCGCCCGCGCCGACGCCGTGCTCGCGGTCGCCGGCGCCGCCGCCGACCTCGGCTGGGGGACCGCCGGGGTGGTGGCCAGCCCGCTGCCCGGCCCGGCGGGCAACGTCGAGTTCTTCCTCTGGTTGCGCCGCGACGCGGGGCGCCCCGAGGAGGCCGACGTCGTGCGCGCCGTCGAGGAGGGGCCGCGGTGACCGCACGGGCGCACCGGCGCGTCTCAGGGGACGCTGGGAGGAGACGGGCGGGCGAGGCAGCCCGCGGCGACGGGGACCGCACGGTCCCGGGCGGGGAGGACCGATGAGCGAGGCCGGCCAGGGCGAGTGGCGTCCCGGCGGTGGCCGGCACGTGCTGCTGGCCGTGCACACCGGGCGCGAGGACATCGTCGAGCTCGCGCGCAGCTCCGCGGCGCGGCTGGAGCGCGCCGGGATCACCGTGCGCGTGCTGGAGGACGAGGCCGACGACCTGGGCATCCCCGGCGCCGACGTCGTCCCGGCCGACGCCGAGGCCGCCCGGGGCGCGGAGATCGTGATGGTCTTCGGCGGCGACGGCACCTTCCTGCGCGCCGCCGAGCTGGCCCGCTACAGCCACGCCGCGCTCATGGGCGTCAACCTCGGCCGCGTCGGCTTCCTCGCCGAGACCGAGCCCGAGGCGGTCGAGGAGACCCTCACCGCGATCGAGCGCTGCGACTACTCGGTGGAGAAGCGGCTGGCCGTGGAGATCGACGTCCTCGACGCCACCGGCGCCGTCGTCGCCGGCACCTGGGCGCTCAACGAGGTGTCCGTGGAGAAGGCGCAGCGCTCGCGCGTGCTCGACGTCGTCATCTCCGTCGACGGCCGGCCGCTGACCAGCTTCGGCTGCGACGGCGTGCTGTTCGCCACCCCGACCGGTTCGACGGCCTACGCGTTCTCCGCCGGCGGCCCGGTGGTGTGGCCCGACGTCGAGGCGCTGCTGCTGGTGCCGTCCAACGCGCACGCCCTCTTCTCCCGCCCGCTGGTCACCTCGCCGGACGCGGTGCTGTCGGTCGCCGTCCCGCCCGACGGCAACCGCGCGCGCGTGTCGGCCGACGGCCGCCGCGCGTTCGACGTCCCCGTCGGGGGCCGGGTCGACGTGCGGCGTGCCGAGCGGCCGGTGCGCATCGCCCGCGTGCACCCGTCCACCTTCGGCGACCGGCTGGGAGCGAAGTTCGGCCTGCCGGTGCACGGGTTCCGCGACGCCCGCCGGCACGACCCGGGCCACGAGCTGCGCAGCTCGCGCAACGTGCTCCTGCGCGACGTGGTCACGCTGCCCCCCTCGGCCAACGGCGCCCCGGCGACCGGAGAGGAGGTGCGCGGTGGCACCCCGGACCCCGACGCGTGAGCGGGCCGGCCGGGCCCGGCGCCCCCGGTCCGGCGAGGCCGACCCGCCCGGCACCGCGGTCGCCGAGGAGGTCTCCGCGGACGCGGTCCCGGACGCCCGCGCCGACGGCGCGCCCACCGCGCGTGCCCGGCACGACCTCGGCCGGCTCACCGAGCTGCGCATCCGCGGCCTGGGCGCCATCGACGACGTCACCCTCGAGCTCGGCCGCGGCCTGACCGTGGTCACCGGCGAGACCGGTGCCGGCAAGACGATGGTGGTCACCGGCCTGACGCTGCTCTTCGGCGGCCGCGCCGACCCCGGCCGGGTGCGCGCCACCGGCCGGGCCGGCGTCGAGGGCCGGCTGGAGCTGCCCGCGGACTCCCCGGTGTGGGAGCGGGCCGCCGAGGCCGGCGCCGAGCCCGACGAGGACGGCTCGCTGATCCTGGCCCGCACCGTCAACGCCGAGGGCCGCTCCCGCGCCCACCTGGGCGGGCGCAGCGTCCCCGTCGGGGTCGTCTCGGAGCTGGCCGAGGGGCTGTTGGCCGTGCACGGGCAGAGCGACCAGCTGCGGCTGTCGCGCCCGGCCGAGCAGCGGGCGGCCCTCGACCGCTACGCCGGCCCGGCACACCTGGAGCTGCTGCAGACCTACCGCGCCGCCCACGCCCACTGGCGGGAGCTGGCCGCCGACCTCGACCGCCGCCGCGGCCAGGCCCGCGAGCTCGCCCAGGCCGCCGACGTGCTGCGGCACGGGCTGGAGGAGATCGAGGCCCTGGCGCCCGAGCCCGGCGAGGACGAGGCCCTCGACGCGCAGGCCAAGCGGCTCGGCGACGCCGACGCCCTGCGGGCCGCCGTCGACGAGGCCCGGATGGCGCTGGTCGGCGACGTCACCGGCGACCTGGGCGCCGAGGGGCTGCCGCAGGACGCCACCGCCGCGCTGGCCGTCGCCGAGCGCGCCCTGGCCGGCACCGACGACCCCGCGCTGGTCCTGCTCGCCCGCGACCTCGCCGACGCCGTCGCCGTCGTCTCCGACGTCAGCGTCCAGCTCGCCGGGTACGTCGCCGACCTCGACGCCGACCCCGCGCGGCTGGCCGAGGTCCTCGACCGGCGGGCGGCGATCACCACGCTGGTGCGCAAGTACGCCGACCCGGGGGACGGCCTGGCCGGCGTGCTCGCCTGGGCCGAGGAGGCCCGGCAGAAGCTGTCCGCGCTCGACGTCTCCGACGAGGCGCTCGAGGCCCTCGCCGCCGCCCGCGACACCGCCCGCGCCGAGGTCGACGACCTCGCCGCCCGCGTGTCCGCCGGCCGCCGCGCCGCCGCCGACGGGTTCGCCGCCGAGGTCGGCCGCGAGCTGGCCGGCCTGGCGATGAAGAGCGCCCGGGTGTCGTTCTCCATCGACAGCCACCCCGACCAGCCCGGCCCCGACGGCGTCGATGAGGTCGCGCTGCTCATGGCCGCCCACCCCGGCGCCCCGCCCCGGCCGGTGCACCGCGGCGCGTCCGGCGGTGAGCTGTCCCGGGTCATGCTCGCCATCGAGGTGGTCTTCGCCGGCGCCGACCCGGTGCCGGTGATGGTCTTCGACGAGGTCGACGCCGGCGTCGGCGGGCAGGCCGCCGGCGAGATCGGCCGCCGGCTGGCCCGGCTGGCCGGCGACCACCAGGTCGTCGTCGTCACCCACCTCGCGCAGGTGGCCGCCTTCGCCGACACCCACCTGGTCGTGGACAAGTCGCCGGACACCGCGGCCGGGGTCACCGCCACCGACATCCGCGCCGTCGACGGCGAGGACCGGGTGCGCGAGCTGGCCCGGATGCTCTCCGGGCTCACCGACAGCGACACCGGCCAGGCGCACGCCCGGGAGCTGCTGGCGGTCGCGGCCGCGGCGCGCGGCTGACCGTCGCCCGCCGACGGGGGACCGGCGCCGGACCACCCGGTCGTGCGCCACCCGGTGGCGGGAGGCAGGACTGTCCGGCCCCGCGCGCGGGTAGGCCCCGGACGTGCGCCCACCCGTCCCCGCCGTCACCACCGCCGCGAGCCCCGCCGGGGACGTCCGGTGAGCTGCTTCAGCTCCGCCGACGAGTCCGCGCACTACGGCTTCTCCGTCTGCATGCTGCTGCAGCAGTACCGCGAGCAGCTGGGCTGGGAGTCCGTCCCGGTGGTGGAGCTCGGCACCGGGGACGCCTCGGCGATCGCCGACGTCGTCGCGGGCCTGCCCGGGCTGCGCGTCCGCAGCTCCGACATCAGCGCCGACTCGGTGGAGCAGGCGCGGGCCAACATCGCCCGGCGCGGGGTGGCCGACCGCTACACCGTCGAGCTCGGGAACTTCTTCGACCGGGCCGACGCGGCCGGCGGCGAGCCGGTGACCACCGCGATCGCCAACCCGCCCTACATCCCCGCGCCCGACCGCGACATCCTCATGCCCGAGCTGTGGGGCGGCGTGCGCGGCAACGACCTGACGCTGCAGCTGCTCAAGGCCGGTTACGAGAACGTGGTCACCGCCGTCGCCAGCTACGCCGACCCGGTCACCACCGTCTCCACCGCCACCGACCTCGGCTACCGGGTGGCCAACTTCCTCGCCATGGGCCTGGACTTCGGCCCCTACAGCAGCGAGCCGAAGGTGCGTGCGCAGATCCGCCGGATCGTCGAGGAGGGCCGCGGCTGGGCCGGCGACGACGAGTACATGGTCGCCGTCGCGCTGTTCACCCGGGACCCGGCGATCCCCGGCGACCGCGCCGACCAGCTGCTGCGGGCGCTGCAGCTGCCGGCCTGAGGGCCCTCACCCCAGGGGCACGCACAGCGCCGCGGGGTCGTCGGCGCACCCGCCGGCGGCCACGGTCACCTCGTCCCACGGGCCGGTCGCGTTCGACCCGGCCTCGTTGCGCAGCCCCGACACCCGCAGCACCAGGTCGTCGGTCGGGGCCCCGTCGCGGGCCACGACCCAGACGGTGACGGTGGTGACGCTGCCGGTCCCGCTGCCCACGCCGAAGCCGTCGGTCACCGGCGACGGGCCGTCCTGGCACCAGCGCGTCCCCGGCGCGGAAGACCCGACCAGGACGGCGGTACCGGCGCGCGGCGGCCCGCCGTCGGCGGCGGTCAGCGCGACGTCGGCGGCCAGCCCCGCCATCCCCGCCGTCGAGGTGTCGGTGAAGGTCAGCTCGACGGCCAGCGTGCGCACCGAGCCGTCGTCGGGCAGGTCGCAGTCCTCGGCGACCGGGCCCGGCAGCGGAGGCAGGCCGACCGACACCGGGGTGCGCACGACGCCGACCGTGCCGGAGTAGGCGGTGCCGCCCGAGACGTCGGCCAGCGTCGCGCCCGCCACCGGCGCCGGGGTCACCGGCGCGATCGGCGGGGGAGAGCCCTCGAACCGCGGCACGGCCACCGGGTCGTCGGCCGGGTCGTCGGCGTCGACCAGCCAGGCGCAGCCGGGCAGCACCCCGGTCAGGGCGAGGCAGAGGACGGCGGCGGGCCGGCGGGGACGCACGCCGCGCACCCTGGCAGAGCGCCCGGCCGGACGCGAGCACCCGCCGGACGTGTCAGCAGCGCCGCTTGGCGTACCCGGCCAGCCCGAACTGCAGCAGCGACAGCCCCCGGCGGCCGGCCGCGCGCAGCTCGGCGGCCAGCTCGGGACCGGTCACCCCCGCCAGCACCCGGTCGCGGGCCAGCTCGAGCAGCCGCCCGTAGAGCGCGGTGACCGCCGACGCGGTGAGCTCGGGCTCCACCGCGCCGTCGGGGGCCCCGGTCTCCTCGCGGATCTGCGCGGCCAGCGCGGCGGTGATCTCCCCGAGGATCTCCCGCTCGCGCACCTGCAGCGTGCGCGAGCCGCGCACCACCCGGGCCATCGCCGCCACGCCCTCGGCGGCCTCCGGGTCCCCCAGCGACGCCATCGCCGCGACGAGGAACGTCCCGGCCGCCGCGGCCGCCGACTCCCCGGCCGGCCGCTCGGCGACGGCCCGCAGCAGCGCCGCGCGCACCGGCGGGTCGGTGGAGAGCACCAGGCCCTCCTTGACCGGGAAGTGGTTGAACACCGTCTTCTCGACCACGCCGGCGCGCTGGGCGATCTCCACGACGCTGACCGCGTCGAAGCCGCGCTCGGCGAACAGCGCCGCCGCGACCTCGACGATGCGGTCGCGGGTCTCCAGCCGCCGCCGCTCGCGCACCCCCGAGCCGCGCCGCTGCCGCCGCCGGGCGGCCCGCCCGGCCGGCGGTCCGTCGGGACCCGTCGGCGGTTGGGCGGGGGCCGCGCGCTCGCCGGCCGGTGCGGCAGGGGGCCCGGACAGGGGCTCGGACGGGGGCTCGGGGCGCGTCCCCGGGACCGCCCGGATGACCGGGGCGGGGGCCGGTGCCGGCGCGTGCTCCGGCACCCCGTCGGCGGCGCCGGGGCCGGTCGCCGGGAAGCTGGCAGCTGGAGCCCCACGTGTCACGACGACGACGCTAGACAGCGATACCGGACACTCCGAGGGTGCTGGTGGGGCGCGCGCGCCGGGCGTGTCGCGCTCACCGTGGTGTCGGACACCCTGCGTGACCAGGCGGTCGCCGAAGCGCGTCGGAGGGCGGCCCCCACAGGCGTGCGTGGGAGCATGCGGGAATGCGCATCGGCACCCTGCGACGGAGCCGGGCCCAGGAGGCGGCACCCGGGGTGAGCGGCACCGTCCGGCTGGACCGTCGCACGAAGAACCTCACCAAGCGCCTGCGGCCCGGGGACATCGCCGTCATCGACCACGTCGACATCGACCGCGTCAGCGCCGACTCCCTGGTCGCCGCCAAGGTCGGCGCCGTGGTCAACGCCGCCCCCAGCATCTCCGGCCGCTACCCGAACCTGGGGCCGGAGATCCTCACCGCCGCGGGCATCCCGCTGGTCGACGGCGTCGGCAAGGACGTGCTCGGCGCCCTCAAGGAGGGCGCGCAGGTCCGCGTCGAGGGCAACACCCTCTACGGCCCCGACGGCGCCCCCGTCGCGAAGGGCACCGAGCAGACGCCGGACACCGTCGCCGCGGCGATGGCCGAGGCCCGGGCGGGGCTGTCCACGCAGCTGGAGGCCTTCGCCACCAACACGATGGAGTACATGAAGCGCGAGCGCGCGCTGCTCCTCGACGGCGTCGGCGTGCCCGACGTGCGCACGACGATCGAGGGCCGGCACGTGCTCGTCGTCGTCCGCGGGTACGACTACAAGGAGGACCTGCAGGCGCTGCGGTCCTACATCCGCGACTACCGGCCGGTGCTCGTCGGCGTCGACGGCGGCGCCGACGCGCTGGTGGAGGCCGGCTACTCCCCGGACATGATCATCGGCGACATGGACTCGGTCAGCGACCACGTCCTCAAGAGCGGCGCCGAGGTCGTGGTGCACGCCTACGCCGACGGCCGCGCCCCCGGGCTCAAGCGCGTGCAGGACCTCGGCGTCGACGCCATCACCTTCCCGGCCGCGGCGACCAGCGAGGACATCGCGATGCTGCTGGCCGACGAGAAGGGCGCCAAGCTCATCGTCGCCGTGGGCACCCACGCCACGCTCGTGGAGTTCCTCGACAAGGGCCGCGGCGGCATGGCCTCGACCTTCCTCACCCGGCTGCGGCTGGGCGGCAAGCTCGTCGACGCCAAGGGCGTGAGCCGGCTCTACCGCAGCCGCATCTCCACCGGGGCGCTCGTCGTCCTGGTGCTGGCGGCGCTGCTGGCCATCGTCGCCGCCCTGGCCGTCACCACCGCCGGGCGGATCTACCTCGACCTGCTGGTCGACCAGTGGGACAGCTTCGTGTTCTGGTTGGAGAACCTCTTCTCGTGATCGACTTCCGCTACCACCTGGTCTCCCTGATCGCGGTGTTCCTCGCGATCGCCCTGGGGCTGGTGATCGGCGCGACCCAGCTGTCGGGGCCGGTGCTGGACAACCTGCGGGGGCAGGTCAGCTCGCTGCAGGAGGACAAGCGCGCGCTGGAGGACACCACCCAGACGCTGCAGACCCAGGTCGACGCCGACGACGCCTTCGAGTCCGCGGTCGCACCCGCGCTGGTGCAGGGCACGCTCACCGGCCGCAGCGTGCTCCTGGTGCTCGCCTCCGAGGACGTCGCCACCGAGACCGTCGAGGAGGTGACCGCGCTGGTCACCGAGGCCGGCGGCACGATCGCCGGGCAGCTCACCCTCACCCCGGAGTACAGCGACCCGGCCAGCGAGTCGGCGCTGCAGAGCTACGTGACCACCCCGGCCGGCCGGCCCGCCGGCGTCGCGCTGCCCGAGACCGACGACACCGGCCAGCTCGTCGGCGCGCTGCTGGGCCAGACCCTCGTGGTCCCGGCCGCCGGCGCCCCGGTGCCCGACACCGCCGCCGTCTCCACCGTCCTGGCCGGGCTCACCGCGCTCGACGTGCTCTCCCAGGACTCGGACTCGGTCACCCCGGCCGACCACGCCGTCGTCCTCACCACCGGCGCCTTCGACGGCGAGGACGCCGCCGACCGCACCGACACGCTGGTGGACCTGGTCACCGCCCTCGACGCCGCGGGCTCGGGCGCCGTGGTGGCCGGCGACGCCGCCTCCGCCGGGGAGAACGGCCTCGTGGGCGCAGTCCGCGACGACCCCGGGACCGCCGCCGCCGTCTCCACCGTGGACAACGTGACCAGCCCCTCGGGCCGGATCAGCACCGTGCTGGCGCTGGGCCGCGAGCGCGAGGGCACCTCCGGCGCGTACGGCACCGGGGAGGGCACCCAGCCGGTCCCGCCGCTGCCGGCCGCCACCCCGTGAGCCCGCACCCGGCGCTGCTCGTGGCGGCCGGGGCGGCGGCGGCCCGCGCCGGACTCGCGGCGGCCGCCGCCGTGGACGCCCGCCCGGCCGGGGCGCCGTGGCGGCGCACCAACTACGCCGGCCGGCCGGTGACCCTGCTCGGCGGGCCCGCGCTGGCCGCCGCCGCCACCGCCGGGGCGGTCCTCGGCGCCCCGGCCGGCACCCGCGGCGCGGCCGCCGTCGCCGGGGCGGTGTCCGGGCTGGTGGGCGGCTACGACGACCTGGCCGGCGCCCGGCCCGAGCAGGCCCGCGACAAGGGGCTGGCCGGGCACCTGCGGGCGCTGCGCGCCGGGCGGGTGTCGGCCGGCGCGGTCAAGGTCGCCGGCATCGGCGCCGCGGCGGCCGTCGCCGCGCTCGCCACGCGCCGCGGCCCGGCCGACGCCGTCCTCACCACCGGCCTGGTCGCCGGCACCGCCAACCTGGTCAACCTGCTCGACCTGCGCCCGGGCCGGGCGGCGAAGGCCGCCGCCCTCGCCGCGGCCGCCGGGCTGCGCGGTCCCGCCGGCGGCCTGGTCGCCGGCCCGCTGGGCGCGGCGCTGGCGGTGCTGCCGGCCGACCTCGGCGAGCGGGTCATGCTCGGCGACGCCGGCGCCAACGCCGTCGGCGCGCTGCTCGGACTGCGGGCCGCCGCCGTCCCCTCCCGCCCCGTGCGCGCCGGCCTGCTGGCCGCGGTCACCGCGCTGACGCTGGCCAGCGAGCGGATCAGCTTCACCCGGGTCATCGAGGCCACCCCGGGCCTGCGCGAGCTCGACCGGCTCGGCCGCCGCCCGGCGTGACCGCGGCAGGGCCGACCGTGTCGGGACGCCGGGTGGCCGAGGGCGTGGCCGGCGCCGCCGCGCTCATCGCCGTCCTCACCGTGCTGGCCCGCCTCGCCGGGTTCGGCCGCACGCTGGTGTTCACCAACGCCGTCGGCGCCGACAGCACCGGCGACGTCTACACCGCGGCCAACACCGTCCCCAACATCGTCTTCGAGGTCGTCGCCGGGGGAGCGCTGGCCTCCCTGGTGGTCCCGATGCTCGCCGGCGGCATCGCCACCGGCGACCGCGAGCAGGTGCGCCGCACCGCCTCGGCGCTGCTGGGCTGGACCCTGCTGCTGCTCGTGCCGCTCGCCGCGCTGGTCGCCGTCCTGGCCGAGCCGATCGCGCGGCTGCTGCTCGGCGGCGGCTCCGAGGCCGAGGTGGCCCTCGGCGCCCGGTTCCTGCTGGTCTTCGCCCCGCAGGTGGTGCTGTACGGGCTGGGCATCGTGCTCACCGGTGTGCTGCAGGCGCACCGCCGCTTCGCCGCGCCGGCGATCGCGCCGCTGCTGTCCAGCGTCGTCGTCGCCGGCACCTACGGGCTGTTCGCGCTGCTCGGCGGCGCCCGGGACGTCGCGGCGCTGTCGACGCCGGCCGAGCTGGTGCTCGCGGTCGGGACGACGCTCGGCGTGGCCGCGCTGACCCTGCCGCTGCTGGTGCCGCTGCGCCGGCTGCACCTGGGGCTGCGCCCGTCGCTGCGGTTCCCGGTGGGCGCCGCGCCGCGGGTGCGGCGGCTCGCCCTGGCGGGCGTGCTCACCCTCGCCGGGCAGCAGCTGGTGGCCGCCGTCGCGATCCGGCTGGCCAGCGGCGGGCCCGACGGCACCCAGGTGGCCTACACCGCCGGGCTGACGCTGTTCCTCGTGCCGTGGGCCGCGGTCGCGGTGCCGCTGGCCACCTCGGCCTACCCGCTGCTGGCCGAGCGGGCCGGCACCGGCGACGAGGCCGGCTACCGGCGCGCGCTGGTCCCGGTCACCACGCTGGTGCTGGTGGCCTCGCTGGGTGCCGCCGCCGTGCTCGCCGCCGTCGCCGGGCCCATGGCGCGGGTGTTCCTCCTCGGCGGCAGCACCGGCGACGTCGCCGCGCTGCGCGACACGATCCTCGGCTTCGCGCCGGGCCTGGCTGGCTACGGGCTGGTCGCGGTGCTCACCCGCGCCCTCTACGCCCGCGGCCTGTGGAAGGCGCCCACGGCCTGCGTGCTCGGCGGGTGGCTGCTGGCGGTCGCCGCCGACGTCGGGCTGGCGCGCGCCCTCCCGCCCGCCGACCGGGCGCTGGCGCTGGCCGCCGGGCACAGCCTCGGGGTGACCGTCGCCGGGCTGGCGCTGCTCGCGGTCACCGCCCGGGTCGCCCCCGGCGGGCTGGCGGGGCTGGCCCGCTGCGGCCTGCCCGCGCTGCTGGCCGCCGCCGCCGGTGCCGCCGCAGGGCTGCTCACCGCCCGGGCGCTGGGCGCCGACCCGGTCCCGGCCGGCTCGCTGCCCGGCGCGGTCGGCGCCGGGCTGCTGGCCGCCGCGGCCGTGACCGCGGTGGCGGGGGCGGTCATGATGGTCACGGCGCGCCGGCCCCTGCTCGCGGCGGTGCGCGCGCTGCAGACGCCCGGGGGGACGGAGGTGCACGGTGGCTGAGCGGGAGCTGGCCGGCCGCCGCCTCGCCGAGGTGCTGGCCACCAGCACCGGCGGCGTGGGCACCCACCTGCGCTCGGTGCTGTCCGCGCTCGCCGACGCCGGCGCCGCGGTCACCGTCTGCGGCCCGGCGGCCACCGACGCGCTGTTCGGGTTCTCCGCGGCCGCCCGGTTCACCCCGGTCGAGATCTCCGCCGGGCTCGACCCGGTCGCCGACACCCGCGCCGTCCTCTCCCTGCGCCGTGTGCTCGACGGTGCACTGTCCGGCGCCGACCTGGTGCACGCCCACGGGCTGCGCGCCGGGCTGGTCGCCGCCGCCGCGGTGCGCGTCGCGGGCGGGGCCCGCCGGCCGCTGGTGGTCACGCTGCACAACGCGCTGCCCGACCGCACCGGCCCGCTGCGGCGGCTCCTGGCGCAGGCCGAGCGGGCCACCGTCCGCGCCGCCGACGTCGTGCTGGCCGCCTCGGCCGACCTCGCCGCCAACGCCCGGCGCCTCGGCGCCCGCGACGTCCGGGTCGCGCCGGTGGCGGCGCCCGCGCTGCCGCCGGCGACCCGCTCCCGCCCCGAGGTGCGCGCCGGGCTCGGCCTGGTCGACGGGCGGCCCCTGGTGCTCGCCGTGGGCCGGCTGCACCCGCAGAAGGGCTACGACGTCCTCCTCGACGCCGCCGCCACCTGGGCCGCGCGTCCCGACCCGCCGCTGGTCGCCGTCGCCGGGGACGGCCCGCTGCACGCCGAGCTGACCGGGCGGATCCGCGCCGGCCGGCTGCCGGTCACCCTGCTCGGCCGCCGCGACGACGTCGCCGACCTGCTCGCCGCCGCCGACCTCGTGGTGCTGCCCTCCCGCTGGGAGGCGCGCTCGCTCACCGCCCAGGAGGCGCTGCGCGCCGGTGTGCCCCTGGTCGCCACCCGCACCGGCGGGCTGCCCGACCTGCTCGGCGACGGCGCGCGGCTGGTCCCGCCCGGTGACGCCGCCGCGCTCGCCGACGCCGTCACCGGCCTGCTCGCCGACCCCGGAGCCGCCGCCGCCCTCGCCGCCGCCGGCCGGGAGCAGGCCGCGGGCTGGCCCGACGAGGCGGCCACCGCGCGCACGCTGGTCGCCGTCTACCGGGAGCTGCTGGGACCGCCGGGGACCGGCGCGGCATGAGGCGCGCCGCGGTCCTGCTGGGGACGCTGCTGACCCTGCTCGTGGCCGGGCTGCCCGGCGCGGCGGCCGCGGCCGAGGACTGGTCGGCCGACCGGGTGCTCGTCGTCGGCGTCCCCGGGCTGGTGTGGAGCGACCTCGACCCCGGGACCACGCCGGCGCTGTGGGAGCTGGCCGACACGTCCCCGATCGGCGCGGTGTCGGTCCGCGCGGCGCGCTCGACCACCTGCCTGCTCGACGGCTGGGCCACCCTGGGCGCGGGCAACCGGGCCCGCTTCCCGGCGCCCGACGAGGCCGCGCCGCCGGTGCCGCTGCCCACGGTCCCGCTGCCGGGCGAGGACGCCGGCGCGGGCGCCACCCCGTCGCAGGCGCCGGTGCCCGCCGGGCCGCCGGTCAGCCCGGCGCTGTCGCACTGCGGCCTGCAGGAGCGGCTGGCGCAGGTCGGGCTGGCCGATCCGCTGACCGCCGTCCGCGCCGTCGCCGAGGACCCCGCCACCGCCCGCTTCGGTGCCGAGCCCGGCGCGCTCGGCACCGCCGTGGGCTGCGCGACCGTCGTCGGCCGGGCCGCCGCGCTGGCCGTCGCCGCCCCCGGCGTCGGGCTGACCCGCGAGGAGGCGCTGCCCGCCGACCCCGCTGCCGTCGCCGGCCTGCTCGAGCCCTGCCCGCTGACGCTGGTCTCCCTCGACGGGCTGGTCGACGCCGGCGTGCCCGCCCCGGAGGGCAGCGAGACCGGCACCGAGCCGGCCTCCCGCGCGGCGGCCGTGGCGGAGGTCGACGACGCCGTCGCGCGGTTGCGCGCCGCGGTGGCCACGCTGCCCGGGGAGACGCTGCTGCTGGTGCAGGGCGTCTCGGAGGTCAACGACGGCCGCCCGCAGCTGCACGTGGGCATCGCCTCCGGGCCGGGCTTCACCGGGCCGGGCTGGCTCACCTCGGCCAGCACCGGCCGGGCGCCGTTCACCCAGCTCATCGACGTCGCTCCCACCGTGCTGCGGGCGCTGGGCGCCGAGCGGCCCGCCTCGGTGAACGGGCAGCCGCTGACGGTCACCGGCGGCCGGCCACCCACCGCCGAGGCGGTCGCGGCCCTGGAGCGGGCCAACACCGCGGCGGTCACCCACCACCGCAGCACCGGCACGTTCTTCGTCGCCCTGGTGGCCGTGGACGCCGCCGTCGTCGTCCTCGGGCTGCTCGTCCTCGGCCTGCGCCGCGGCGCGCGCGCCCCGCTGGCCCGGCTGCGGCCGCTGCTGGAGGTCGCCGCGCTCGCCGCCGCGTCGCTGCCGGTGGCCACCCACCTGGCCGGGCTGCTGCCGTGGGAGCGGGCCGGGTCCCCGCGCTGGGCGCTGGCGGGGTCGGTGCTGCTGGCCGCCGCGGCGGTGACGGCGGTGGCGCTGCTGGGGCCCTGGGCGCGGGGGACCGGGCGACGGCGCAGGCTCGGCCCGCCGCTGGCCGTCCTCGGGATCACCGTCGCGACGCTGGTCGGCGACGTGCTGGCCGGGTCGCCGCTGGAGCTCGACGGACTGCTCGGCTACGACGCGATCGTCGCCGGTCGCTTCACCGGCTACGGCAACCTCGGCTCCGGCCTGCTCGCCGCCGCCGCGCTGGTCGCCACCGCGGTCGTGGCGACGGCGGCCGGCCGGCGCGCGGGAGCCGGGCGCGACGACGGCGGACGGCGGCAGCGGCGCGTCACCGGCGCCGTCGTGCTGGCCGCCGGGGCGCTCACCGTGGTGCTGGTGGGCGCGCCGGGCCTGGGCCGCGACTTCGGCGGCGTGCTGGCGACCCTGCCGGGCTTCCTGCTGCTGGCGATGCTGCTCACCGGGGTGCGGGTGACGCTGGTCCGGCTGGCCGCGGTGCTCGCCGCGGGCGTGGTCGCCGTCGGCACGCTGGCGGTCCTGGACTGGACGCGGCCGGCCGACGAGCGCAGCCACCTGGGCCGGTTCGTCGAGCAGCTGCTCACCGGCGAGGCGTGGACGGTGGTCAGCCGCAAGGCGCAGGCCAACCTCGACATCCTGCTGGGCAGCGCCCTGGCGTGGGTGCTGCCCGTGGCGCTGGTGGCGGTGCTGTGGTTGGTCCGCGGCCGGCGGCCGCGCGGGTACGGGCTGCTGCGCGACGGCGGCTCGGGCCTGGCGCCGGCCGACGCCGCGGTGCTGCGGTCCGGGCTGCTCGCCGCCGCCCTGAGCCTGGCCCTGGGCGCAGCGGTCAACGACTCCGGGGTGGCGCTCCCGGCGACCGCCGCGACGCTGCTGGTGCCGCTGCTGGTGGCGCTGGCCGCGACGTCCCCGGCGGGCGGCGAGGTGTCCGGCGGCACCCGGGGGGATCTGGCCGATCGTGTTACGGTGGGTTCCCGTGGGTCGACCTGGAATGCGTGATCGCGGGCTCCTCCACAACTCCCAGCCGACGAAGTTCGTCTTCGTCACCGGCGGAGTTGTCTCCTCTCTGGGCAAGGGCCTGACGGCCAGTTCCCTCGGCGCGCTGCTGTCCGCCCGCGGCCTGCGGGTGACCATGCAGAAGCTGGACCCCTACCTCAACGTCGACCCCGGGACGATGAACCCGTTCCAGCACGGGGAGGTGTTCGTCACCGAGGACGGCGCCGAGACCGACCTCGACGTCGGCCACTACGAGCGGTTCCTCGACACCGACCTCGGCGCGCGGTCGAACGTGACGACCGGGCAGGTGTACTCCGACGTCATCGCCAAGGAGCGGCGCGGGGAGTACCTCGGGGACACCGTGCAGGTGATCCCGCACATCACCAACGAGATCAAGGCGCGCATCCTCGCGGCCGCCGAGGTCGACGGCGAGGACGGCGAGGACTCCGCCGACGTCGTCATCACCGAGATCGGCGGCACGGTCGGTGACATCGAGTCGCTGCCCTTCCTCGAGGCCGCCCGGCAGGTGCGCCACGAGATCGGGCGTGACAACTGCTTCTTCCTGCACATCTCGCTGGTGCCCTACATCGCGCCGTCGGGGGAGCTGAAGACCAAGCCGACGCAGCACTCGGTGGCGGCGCTGCGCAACATCGGCATCCAGCCCGACGCGCTGGTGTGCCGCGCCGACCGCGAGATCGCCACCGGCCTCAAGCGCAAGATCAGCCTGATGTGCGACGTCGACGCCGAGGGCGTCATCTCCTGCCCCGACGCGCCGTCGATCTACGACATCCCCAAGGTGCTGCACCGCGAGGGTCTCGACGCCTACGTCGTCCGCCGGCTGGGCCTGCCCTTCCGCGACGTCGACTGGACGGTGTGGGGCGACCTGCTCGACCGGGTGCACCGCCCGAAGCAGACGGTGACGATCGCGCTGGTCGGCAAGTACGTCGACCTCCCCGACGCCTACCTGTCGGTGACCGAGGCGCTGCGCGCCGGCGGGTTCGCCCACCGCAGCCGGGTGCAGATCCGCTGGGTGCCCTCCGACGACTGCCAGACCCCCGAGGGGGCGGCCGCGGCGCTGTCCGACGTCGACGGCGTGTGCATCCCCGGCGGGTTCGGCGTGCGCGGCATCGAGGGCAAGCTCGGCGCCATCCGCTACAGCCGCACCAACGGCATCCCGACGCTGGGCCTGTGCCTGGGCCTGCAGTGCATGGTCATCGAGTACGCCCGCAACATGGCCGGCCTCGAGCACGCCAACTCCGCTGAGTTCGACCCCGACACCCCCGACGCGGTCATCGCCACCATGGCCGACCAGCTCGACGTCGTCGCCGGCGAGCGGGACCTCGGCGGCACCATGCGGCTGGGCAGCTACCCGGCGCACCTGCAGAAGGGGTCGGTGGCCGCGGCCGCCTACGGCTCGACCGAGGTCACCGAGCGGCACCGGCACCGCTACGAGGTCGCCAACGCCTACCGCGACCGGCTCACCGAGGCCGGCTTCGTGTTCAGCGGCACCTCGCCCGACGGCCACCTGGTCGAGTTCGCCGAGCTGCCGCGCGAGGTGCACCCGTTCTTCGTCGGCACCCAGGCCCACCCCGAGCTCAAGAGCCGCCCCACCCGGCCGCACCCGCTGTTCGCCGCCTTCGTGCAGGCGGCCGTGGACCGCGCGGAGTCCGCGCGGCTGCCGGTGCCCGACCTCGAGGCCGAGAAGGTCGGGATCTGACCGTGGGCGAGCCGGCCGCCGGCGGCGGGTACCGGGTGCTGGGCACCGAGACGGTCTACGAGGGCCGGGTCATCCGCCTGGTCCGCGACACCGTCGCCATGCCCGGCGGCGGGGACAGCGTCCGCGAGGTGGTCCGCCACCCCGGCGCCGTCGCCGTCGTCGCCCTCGACGACGAGGGCCGGGTCGTGCTGCTGCGGCAGTACCGGCACCCGGTGGGCGGCTACCTGTGGGAGCTGCCCGCCGGCCTGCGCGACGCCGCCGGCGAGCAGCCGCTGGCCGCCGCGCAGCGGGAGCTGGCCGAGGAGGTGCGCCTGGCCGCCGACCGGTGGTCGCTGCTGACGACCACGTACAGCACCCCGGGCTTCTGCGACGAGCTGGTGCTGGTCTACCTGGCCGAGGGCCTCACCGACGTCGACCTGCCCGAGGGCTTCACCGCCGAGCACGAGGAGCTCGACATGACCGTCGAGCGGGTGCCGCTGGCCGACGCGGTGCAGCGGGTGTTCGACGGGTCGATCCGCAACGCCGCCGCCGTCATCGGCCTGCTCGCCGCCGCGCAGCACCGCGCGGCGGGGACGACGCTGCGCCCCGTCGACGCGCAGTAGGGCCCGTCCCGCGTCGCACGAGATCGGCGGTCTCGTGGCCATCGGCGGCTGATCGCCACGAGACCGGCGATCTCGCGGAGGTGGAACGCCGCCGGGGTCAGCCGACGACGACCGGGCTCGACCAGCCCACCTGCACGTACTCGACCACCTGCGTGTCGGCGTCGAGCAGCGCCTCCTCGAGCCAGAACACGTAGGGCACGCCCGGGGTCAGCCCGCCGAGCACCGTGCTGACCTCGCCGCAGTCCGCGCGCTGGGCGACGTCGACCCGCGGCGGCGCCGGCTGCCCGCCGGGAGTCAGCGCCTGGCTGACGGCGGTGACCCGGTAGCCCCGGACGTCGTCGCGGCCGTCGGCCTGCCAGCTCACCGTCGCCGACCCCGCGCCGGGCACCACGCCGGGCGTGACCTGGCGCGGGTTGCCGTAGCCGCCGCACTCGGCCGGCGGCGGCGTGACCTGCAGCGGCTGACCGCGGGGCACCACCGGCGTCGGCAGCTCCACCTGCAGCCGGCGCGGCGGCGGCGCCGTCACCGGGAGCTCGGCCACCGGTGCGGGGGCGACGGTGGCCGGCGCGACCGGGTCGGCCGGCGTGGCGGGAGCGGGCGGGTCGGCGGGCGCGGCAGCGCGGACCGGCGCCGCCGAGGCGGTCACCCGCGCGGCGAGCTCGGTGGCCGGGGCCGACAGAGCCACCAGGCCCACGGCCGCGGCCGCGGTCAGGCGGACCGCGACCCCGCCTGCCGACGGGCCGCCGCGCCGCCGGCGGGACCCCGACGGCCGTCGTCTCGCTAGTCCCACGGACACCTCCCGGCTCGGGAGGGGACATCGGCACCGGGGACGGCGGACTCAACCCGAGCGCGGCGGTGCGGTGGCGCCGGACCCGGCCGCGTCCGGCACCGGCAGCCGCAGCCCCAGCCGGCCGGCCTCCAGGGACGCCAGCAACCGCACGGCCGCCGGGTCGCCGGCCCGCCACGCCTCCCCGGTGCCCGGCGGCAGCGCGGCCAGCCGGGGCAGGGGAGCGGTGGCCACCGCACGGGCGGCCAGCAGCTCCAGGTCCGGGTCGGCCGCCCGCAGGATCTGGGAGGCCGCCGACGCCTCCCGGACCCAGCGCAGCCGCCAGGGCAGCCAGCGCAGCAGCAGCCAGCCCACCGGCAGCACCACCAGCACGACGGCGAGCACGGAGGCCAGCGTGGCGACGGCGTCCTGCGCGGCCTGCCCGGCGCCGCTCACCGACCCCGCGGCGTCGCCGAGGGACCCCAGCGGCTCGGCCAGCTCGTCGCCGACCACCGGCACGTCCTCGGCCGCCGACGCCGCCGACCCCATGCTGTCGGCCACCGAGGTCCCGAGGTCCTCCACCGCCCGGCCGGGCTCGGCCAGCACCAGCACCGCGCCGTGCACCGCCCGGGCGACCAGCACCCACAGCACCAGCCAGGCGAGCATGCCGGCGTCGGCCAGCACCTGGCCGAGCCGGCGGTCCGGGCGCGAGGCGTACAGGCGCATCGGGGTGTTCCTCCTCCTCGGGGGTGACCCGGCCACTACCCGGGTCACCCGCCGGGCCATCGTGGGCGCTGCGCGGACTGACGGCAGCCCGGGCGCTGGTTAGGGTCCGTTCCGGGTCCCCTCACCGGGGGCGCGAGGACAGGCGCGGGACCGACGACCTCGGACCGGCCGCAGCGACAGGAGTGGACCGCCATGCACGTCGGGGTGCCCCGAGAGGTCAAGAACAGGGAGTACCGGGTCGCGCTGACCCCCGCCGGGGTCACCGAGCTGACCAGGGCCGGTCACACGGTGCTCGTCGAGCGGGGCGCGGGGGAGGGCTCCTCCATCCCCGACGGCGACTACACCGCCGCCGGCGCGCGCATCGTCGACAGCGCCGACGACGTCTGGGCCGACGCCGACCTGCTGCTCAAGGTCAAGGAGCCCGTCGAGGAGGAGTACGGCCGGCTGCGCGCCGGGCAGACGCTGTTCACCTACCTGCACCTGGCCGCCTCGCGGCCCTGCACCGAGGCGCTGGTCGCCTCGGGCACCACCGCGATCGCCTACGAGACCGTGCAGACGGCCAACGGCGCGCTGCCGCTGCTGGCGCCGATGAGCGAGGTCGCCGGGCGGATGGCGCCGCAGGTCGGCGCGCACAGCCTGGAGCGGGCGCACGGCGGGCGCGGCGTCCTGCTCGGCGGGGTGTCGGGCGTCTACGCGGCCAAGGTGGTCGTCATCGGCGCCGGGGTGTCGGGCATGAACGCCGCCACCATCGCCCTGGGCATGCAGGCCGAGGTCGTCGTCCTGGACAAGGACGTCGACAAGCTGCGCGCCGCCGACAACGTCTACCGCGGGCACCTGCAGACGGTGACCTCCAACGCCTACGAGGTGGAGCGGGCCGTCCTCGACGCCGACCTGGTCATCGGCGCGGTGCTGGTGCCCGGCGCCAAGGCCCCGACCCTGGTCAGCAACGACCTGGTCAAGCGGATGAAGCCGGGCTCGGTGCTCGTCGACATCGCCGTCGACCAGGGCGGCTGCTTCGAGGACAGCCGGCCCACGACACACGACGACCCGACCTTCCGGGTGCACGAGTCGGTGTTCTACTGCGTGGCGAACATGCCCGGAGCCGTCCCGAACACCTCCACGCACGCGCTGACCAACGTGACGCTGCCCTACGTCATGGCGCTGGCCGAGCAGGGCACCCGCGCGGCGGTCACCGCCAGCCCGGCCCTCGCCCACGGCCTCAACGTCGCCGCCGGGCAGGTCGTGCTGCCGGAGGTCGCCGAGGCGCACGGGATGACCGCCGTGCCCTGGGAGGAGGTCCTGTCCTGACCGTCACGGCGCCGGCCGGCACGCCCGCGCGGGACACCGACGTCGAGCGGGTGGTCACCGGTTACCTCGACCACCTCGCCGTCGAGCGCGGGCTGGCCGCCAACACCATCGCCTCCTACCGCCGCGACCTGCGGCGGTACGCGCAGTACCTGGCCGCGGCCGGGGTGCGGGGGCTGGGCGAGGTCGCCGAGAGCGACGTCGCCGGGTTCCTCGCCGCGCTGCGCGCCGGGGACGACGGGCACCCGCCGCTGTCGGCGACGTCGGCCGCGCGGGCCGTCGTCGCCGTCCGCGGGCTGCACCGCTTCGCGCTGCTCGACGGGCTGGTGCCCGGCGACGTCGCCGCGGAGGTGCGGCCCCCGGCGCCGGCGCGGCGGCTGCCCAAGGCGGTGCCGGTGGAGGCGGTGGTGGCGCTCATCGAGGCCGCGGGATCGGTGGAGGGCCCGCGCGGGCTGCGCGACCGGGCGCTGCTGGAGGTCCTCTACGGCACCGGGGCGCGCATCTCCGAGGCCGTGGGCCTGGCCGTCGACGACCTCGACCGCGGCCAGTCGGTGGTGCGGCTGGCCGGCAAGGGCGGCAAGGAGCGGATCGTCCCGGTGGGCAGCTACGCGCTGCGCGCGGTGGAGGACTACCTGGTGCGCGCCCGCCCGGCGCTGGCCGCGGCCGGGACGAGCGCGGCGCGCGGCGGGGTCCGCGGCGGGCGGCTGTTCCTCAACGCCCGCGGCGGGCCGCTGTCGCGGCAGAGCGCCTGGGCGATCCTGCGCTCGGCGGCCGAGCGCACCGCCGACGCCACCCTCGCCCGGCACGTCTCGCCGCACACGCTGCGGCACTCCTTCGCCACCCACCTGCTCGACGGCGGCGCCGACGTGCGCGTCGTGCAGGAACTGCTCGGGCACGCCTCGGTGACGACGACGCAGGTGTACACGCTGGTCACCGTCGACAAGCTCCGCGAGGTCTACGCCGGGAGCCACCCGCGTGCCCTCTCCTGACGAGACGACCCCGTCCGCGTCGGCACCTGTTGCCAGCTCCTACTGAGGAGTGCGGACTCGTCACCGGCAAGATCCGCCAGCGACGGCGTGTCCCGTGGATCGGTGCAGGTCATCTCCCTACCGTCGACCCCGACCCGAGCGGACCGGGCCGGCCGACCGCGGCCGGCACCGCCGGGGAGCACGGAGGAGTGGCGACTCATGGCGATCCGAGGGGACGTGGCCGGTCAGGCTCTCGCACTCCCGGCCGACGGCGGGGAGATGGGGGCGGCCGCCTCGCGGCTGGACCCCGCCCGCGCGCGTCAGCACCGGCTGCCCGAGCCCCCGCCCCTCGAGCGGCACGGCCCGGCCCGGGTCATCGCGATGTGCAACCAGAAGGGCGGCGTCGGCAAGACGACGTCGACGATCAACCTGGGCGCCTCGCTGGTCGAGTACGGCCGCCGGGTGCTGCTGGTCGACCTCGACCCGCAGGGCGCGCTGTCGGTCGGCCTGGGCGTGCCGGCCCAGCAGCTGGACCGCACCATCTACAACGCGCTGATGGAGCGGCGGACCACGCTGGCCGACGTCCGCGTGGGCACCGACGTGCCCGGCCTGGACCTGGTGCCGAGCAACATCGACCTGTCCGCAGCCGAGGTGCAGCTGGTCAGCGAGGTCGCCCGCGAGCAGACGCTGCTGCGCAAGCTGGACTCGGTGCGCGAGGAGTACGACTACATCCTCGTCGACTGCCAGCCCTCCCTCGGCCTGCTCACCGTCAACGCGCTCACCGCCGCGCACGGCGTGGTCATCCCGCTGGAGTGCGAGTTCTTCTCCCTGCGCGGCGTGGCGCTGCTGGTCGACACGATCGACAAGGTCAAGGAGCGGCTCAACCCGTCGCTGGAGATCGACGGCATCCTCGCCACGATGTACGACTCGCGCACCGTGCACTGCCGCGAGGTGTTCAGCCGCGTCGTCGAGGCCTTCGGCGACACCGTCTTCCGGACCGTCATCCACCGCACGGTCCGCTTCCCGGAGACCACCGTCGCCGGTCAGCCCATCACCACCTGGGCGCCGACCTCCTCGGGTGCGGCCGCCTACCGCGACCTGGCGAAGGAGGTGATCGCGCTGTGACCCGCCGTCCGGTCCTGCCGGGCGCCGACGAGCTGTTCCGGCGCACCGACACCCCGCCCGCGGCGGAGGTCACCGAGCTGACCCCGCTGAGCTCCGCGGTGGCGTCCCCGTCGCTGCGCGCGGCCCGCCGGGCGGTGGCCGAGCCCGAGCCCGAGCAGCCGGCGCCGCTGACGCTGGTGCCCGGCGGGGCCGCCACCGACCCGCTGGCCGCCTTCCGCGCCCCGGCGCCCCCGCCGCTGCCCGCGCCCGGCGCGCGCGCCCGCGGCAAGGCGGCCCGCGCCAGCGGGGCCGGCCGCACCCGGCACGACGAGAAGATCACCGTCTACATCTCCGCCGAGGACCTGCTGGCGCTGGAGAGCGCGCGGCTGTCGCTGCGCGCCCAGCACGGCGTGGCGGCCGACCGCGGCCGGATCGTCCGCGAGGCGGTGTCGGTGCTGCTCGCCGACCTCGCCGAGAACGGCGAGGACTCCGTGCTGGTGCGCCGCCTCAAGGGCTGAGGCGCTCCAGGGCATACATTTGCACTCCGTGAGCGGAGAGGCGCACGCGGTCGCGACCGCGCCGGAGCCGGTGGACACCGGCCGCTTCACCGTCCGGCTGACCAACTTCGAGGGCCCGTTCGACCTGCTGCTGCAGCTGATCAGCCGGCACCAGCTCGACGTCACCGAGATCGCGCTGTCGGTGGTCACCGACGAGTTCATCGCCCACCTGCGCGCGCTCGGCGACGAGCTCGACCTCGACCAGGCCAGCGAGTTCCTCGTGGTCGCCGCGACCCTGCTCGACCTCAAGGCCGCCCGGCTGCTGCCGGCCGCCGACATCGAGGACGAGGACGACCTCGAGCTGCTCGAGGCCCGCGACCTGCTCTTCGCCCGGCTGCTGCAGTACCGCGCCTACAAGGAGGCCGCCGCGGTGCTGCGCGAGCGGGAGGCGGTCGCCGTCCGCCGGCACCCCCGCGAGGCGCCGCTGGAGCCGCGGTTCGCCGAGCTGCTGCCCGAGGTGCTGCTCGGCGTCACCCCCGAGCGGTTCGCCGCGCTCGCCGCGCGGGCGCTCACGCCGAGGGAACCCCCGACGGTCGGGGTCACCCACCTGCACGCGCCGCCGGTCAGCGTCGCCGAGCAGCTGCTCGCCGTCCGCTCGGCGCTGCTGGGCGCCGGCACGCTGACCTTCCGCGCGCTCACCGGCGACTGCGCCACCACGCTGGAGGTCGTGGCCCGCTTCCTCGCGCTGCTGGAGCTCTACCGGCAGCAGCGGGTCACCTTCACCCAGCTCACCCCGCTCGGGGAGCTGCAGGTGCGCTGGACCGGTCCGGCCGACGTCGCCGCGGTGGCCGACCTCGGCGGGGCGGCCGACGGTGAGGCCCCGTGACCGGGGAGCCCGAGGACCGCGGCCCGGTCTCCTGGGAGGCGCTGGCCGCGGAGCTGGCGGCCACCCGCGAGGAGGCGGCCGGGCGGCCCGACGCCGACCCCGCCGTCTGGGACGCCGTCGCCGCCGAGCTCGCCGCCCGCGTGGCCGAGCGTCCCGCGCCGCCGGCCGGCGACGTGCCGCCGGTACCGGAGGAGCCGCTGGTCCTGCCCGGCATGCCCGAGCCGGAGCCGGAGGAGGAGCCGGAACCGGAGGAGGAGCTCGACCCGGCCGACCTGCGCGGCGGGCTGGAGGCGCTGCTGTTCGTCGCCGAGGGGCCGCTCGACGAGGCCACGCTGGCGGGGGCGCTGCGCGTCCCGGTGCCCCGGGTGCGGGCGGCGCTCGCCGAGCTCGCCGACGGCTACGACGGGCGCCGCGCCGGCATCGCGCTGCGCCGCGCGGGGGAGGGCTGGCGGCTCTACACCCGCGAGGAGTTCGCGCCCGTGGTCGAGCGGCACCTCACCGGCGCCGCGCGCAGCCGGCTGACCCAGGCGGCGCTGGAGACCCTCGCCGTCATCGCCTACCGGCAGCCGGTGACCCGCGCGCGGGTGTCGGCGATCCGCGGCGTCGGCGTCGACGGCGTCATGCGCACGCTGCTCTCCCGCGGCCTGGTCGCCGAGGTCGGCACCGACCCCGACAGCGGCGGTGGCCTCTACGGGACGACGGCGCTGTTCCTCGAGCGGCTCGGGCTCAGCGGCCTGCACGAGCTGCCGCCGCTGGCGCCGCTGCTGCCCGACGCCGCCGAGGTCGCGCGGGAGACCTCGGAGACGGCCTGACCGCCTAGGGTCGCCGTCGTGCCGGGGCCGACCGCGGGTGGCGCGCTCGCCGACGCGTACCGGCGCTTCGCCGGAGACGCCACCACCTCGCCGCTGTCCGCGCGCGTCGCCGCGGCGGTGGGCGGATCGGAGGAGGCGCTGCGGGCGCTGGCGACGGTGCCGGCGCGCCGGCGGGGACCGGCGGCGGTCCTCGCCGCGCTGCACGACCTCGCCCTCGCCGGGCGCGCTCCGGCCCTGGCCGCGGCCCACGGCTCCGGGGACGGCGAGGCCACCGCCGTCGCGGCGGTCGACACCCTGCGACGGGCGGCCGACGCGGTGGCGGCGGCCGGCGCGCGGCGGCGGGTGCTGTCCGACGAGACCGGGCACCCCGCGGTGCTGTACCCGGCGCTCGCCGAGGCGGCGCGGCGGGCCGGTGCCGACGCCGTCGGGCTGGTCGGCGTGGGCCGCCCGGCGGGGCTGGACCTGCTCGTCGACCGCGTCGGCATCTCCTACGGCGACGGGCGGTCCCTGGGCGACCCGTCGTCGCCGGTGCAGGTGTCGGCCCGGGTGGTGGGGGACCGGGCGGTCCCGACCCGCGCCCTGCCGCCGGTCCTCGTCCGGGTCTGCGCCGACGTCGACCCGCTGGACGTGACCGACGCCGACGACGTCCGGTGGCTGCGCGCCTGCCTCCCGCCGGACCGGCCCGAGCGCCGGGCGGGGCTCGACGCGGAGCTCGCGCTGGCCGCGGCCGACCCCCCGGTGCCGGTGCGCGGCGACGTCGTCGAGGTGCTGCCCGACGCCGTCGCCCGGGTGCCCGCCGGCGCCCTGCCCGTCGTCGTGACGGCGTGGTCGCTGGTGCGGCTCTCCCCGCAGCGCCGGGAGCGCTTCCTGCACCGCCTGGACGAGGTCGCGGCCGGGCGGCCGGTGGCGTGGGTGTCGGTGGAGGGGGTCGGGGTCGCACCGGGCGTCCCGACGCTCGGCGACCGCCCCGCCTCGGGCCACAGCACCGTCGGCGTCACGCTGGCCGACCGGTCGGCGCGGCGGGCCGAGGCCGTCGGCCGGTGCTGGTCGCGGGGCCGCGTGCTCGCGTGGCTGGCCGGCCCCTGACCGCCCGGCCGCCCGGCCCGCCGCCGCGTCCCGGCGGCCGGCGAGGGGGTGGGAGACTGGCGCGGATGGACACCGCACCGCAGCCCGACGACCTCCCCGGCACCCCCGGCGGTGAGGGCTGGTCGGAGGACATGGAGCTCGCCCCGGCCCACCCCGGCGACCGCCCGCCCTCCGCCACGGCCGACCGCGAGGGCGAGCGGCTGCAGAAGGTGCTCGCCCGCGCCGGCGTCGGCTCCCGGCGGGTGGTGGAGAACATGGTCGACCAGGGCCGGATCAGCGTGAACGGCCGCACGGTCACGGTGCAGGGCACGCGGGTGGACCCGGCGAGGGACAAGATCGCCGTCGACGGGCAGCGGATCGAGCTGCGCGACGACCGGGTCACCTACGCGGTGAACAAGCCCGCCGGGGTGATCACCGCGATGAGCGACGACCGGGCGCGGCCGACCGTCGGCGACATGGTGGGCGACCTCGCGCCCGGGCTGGTGCACGTGGGCCGGCTCGACCAGGACACCGAGGGGCTGCTGCTGGTCACCAACGACGGTGAGCTCGCCCACCGGCTGGCCCACCCGAGCTACGGGGTGAAGAAGACCTACCTCGCGCAGGTGTCGGGCTCGATCTCCCGCGACCTGCACCGCCGGCTGCGCGCCGGCATCGAGCTCGACGACGGCCCGGTGAAGGTCGACTCCTTCCGGATCGTCGACGCCCACGCCGGCCAGTCGGTGGTGGAGGTCGTGCTGCACGAGGGCCGCAAGCACATCGTGCGGCGGCTGCTGGCCGCGGTCGGCCTGCCGGTCTCCCGGCTGACGCGCGTCGCGGTCGGCCCGGTCTCGCTGCAGCGGATGCGCAGCGGCGCGATCCGCCGGCTGACCCGCCAGGAGGTCGGCGCGCTGGAGGAGCTCGTCGGGCTCTGAACCCGCCCACCGTCCCCCGGCCGCTCGGCGCGGTCAGACGGTCAGACGGTCAGCGCCAGGCAGATCCAGCACAGCGGGTCCCCGGCGTCGGCCCCGTCGTCGGGCCAGGCCCACTCGGCCGGGTCGAGGAGCGTCACCGGTGCCAGGCACACCGACCGGCCGACGGCGAGACCGTCGCCGCTGACCGCGTGGAGGCGACCCAGGGGCACGCGCAGCGATCCTCCTGAGCGGTAGAAGGGCCGCACCGCGTCCGCACCCACCGTCCAGCGCCCACCGGGCTCGGTGTCCGGGCACCGGGCTCCCTCGGGGCCCTGCTGGCCACCGGTCACCGGAGCACCAGCTGCTCGCCGGCGGGGGATCGCCGGGCGAGCCCGGCCAGGATCGCGCGGGCGTCGTCGGTGAGCGTGGCCGACCCGAGCCGGACGACGACGCGCCGGTGACCGAGCTGCCGCAGCGCGGTCACGGTCCGGCACAGCGCCTCGGCGCCCACCCGGTCGAGGTGGCCGCGGAGGGAGACCTGACCAGCGGCGCGGTCGGTGCGCGCGGTGAAGGACGGGGGCTTCGCACGGGACGGCCCGTCGCGGGGCGGTCCCGGTGGGCGTGCGGGGGGCCGGCGGTGGGTCTCTTCTCGACTCACCCCTCAACCGTTACGAATCCGTCCGATAGACCCCAGGGCCTTTGGTCCCCGGAGGTGCGCCCGGGGTCCTGGACCGTTATCCCCAACTCGTGCACGGACCTGGTCCGACCGAGCGGCCGGCACCGGGGTCGAGGCACCGGTGGGGGAGGACCGGTCCGGCCGGGTGGCGGGCGGAACCTAGACTCGACCGGGCACCCCGGATCCGGGAGCCCGATCGACGGAGGAGGGTGCTCGTGGCCGTACGGGCCATCCGGGGCGCGACACAGGTGGACGCCGACGACCGCGGCCTGGTGCTCGAGGCCACCCGGGAGCTGGTGAACGCGGTGGTCGAGCGCAACGCGCTGCACCACGACGACATCATCAGCATCCTGTTCACCGCGACACCGGACCTGGTGTCGGAGTTCCCGGCCCTGGCCGCCCGCGAGCTGGGCATGGGCGACGTGCCGCTGATGTGCGCCACCGAGATGGCGGTGCCGCACGCGCTGCCGCGGGTGCTGCGGCTGATGGCGCACGTGGAGACCGACCGGCCGCGCGCGGGCATCCAGCACGTGTACCTGCGGGGCGCGGTGGCGCTGCGGCGGGACATCGCCCAGTGAGCGGTCCGGTGACCCGAGGAGTGGAGGACGTGGACATGAGCGGTTTCCGGGGACAGGTGACCCTCGACGGCCCGTCCGGCACGGGCAAGTCCAGCGTCGCGCGGGCGGTGGCCGCCCGGCTGGGCGCCGCCTACCTCGACACCGGCGCGATGTACCGCGCCGCCACGGTGGCGGTGCTCGACGCCGGCGTCGACCCCGAGGACGCCGACGCGGTGGCCCGCGTGGTGGCCGGCGCCCGGATCGAGGTGGGGACGGCGGCGGAGACCGAGCGGGTGGAGGTCGACGGCACCGACGTCGCCGAGCGCATCCGCGGCGCCGAGGTCACCCGCGCCGTCTCGGCGGTCTCGGCGGTGCCCGCGGTGCGGCGGCAGCTGGTCGACCGGCAGCGGTCGCTGGTGGGCTCGGCCGACGCGGTCGTCGTCGAGGGGCGCGACATCGGCACCGTGGTGCTGCCGGAGGCGACCGTGAAGGTCTACCTGACCGCGGCGCCGGAGGCCCGCGCGCAGCGGCGGGCCCTGCAGCTGGGGATCAGCGACCCGGCGGAGGTGGCCGCGCTCGCCGCCGAGCTGCGCCGCCGCGACGAGTACGACAGCAGCCGCGCGGACAGCCCGCTGCGGCCGGCCGCCGACGCGGTGGTCGTGGACAGCACCGACCTGGACCGAGAGGGCGTCGTCGACCGGGTGGTCGGGCTGGCGCTCGCGGCGGCCGGGGCACGAGGGGTGGACGCGTGAGCGAGGAGGGCACCGGCGGCCCGCTGCCGGTGGTGGCGGTCGTCGGCCGGCCGAACGTGGGCAAGTCGACGCTGGTCAACCGGATCCTGGGTCGCCGCGCCGCGGTGGTGCAGGACGTCCCGGGCGTCACCCGCGACCGGATCTCCTACGAGGCGCTGTGGAACGGGCGGCGGTTCACCGTCACCGACACCGGCGGCTGGGACCCGAGGGCGGAGGGGCTGGGCGCGTCGATCACCCGGCAGGCCGAGTTCGCGATGCGCACCGCCGACGTCATCGTGCTCGTCGTCGACAGCCAGGTGGGCGCCACCGACACCGACCTGGCCGCCGCGCGGATCCTGCGCCGCAGCGACCGGCCGGTGATCGTCGTCGCCAACAAGGTCGACGACGAGCGCAGCGAGTCCAACGCCGCGGAGCTGTGGTCGCTGGGGCTGGGGGAGCCGCAGCCGGTCAGCGCGCTGCACGGCCGGGGCTCGGGGGACCTGCTCGACCTGGTCCTCGACGCGCTGCCCGAGGCGCCGCGCGAGCAGCCGGAGGAGGGCGGCCCGCGCCGGGTGGCGCTGGTCGGGCGGCCGAACGTGGGCAAGTCGAGCCTGCTCAACCGGCTGGCGAAGGAGGAGCGCTCGGTCGTCGACTCGGTGGCCGGCACCACCGTGGACCCGGTCGACTCGATCATCACGCTGGGCGGGGAGGAGTGGCGGTTCGTCGACACCGCGGGCCTGCGCCGCAAGGTCAACACCGCCAGCGGCACCGAGTACTACGCGAGCCTGCGCACCGAGGCCGCGATCCAGGCCGCCGAGGTCGCCGTCGTGCTGCTGGCGGCCGACGAGGTGATCAGCGAGCAGGACCAACGGGTGATCACCCAGGTCATCGAGGCCGGCCGCGCGCTGGTCATCGCGTTCAACAAGTGGGACACCCTCGACGAGGACCGGCACGCCCAGCTCGAGCGCGAGATCGAGCGGGACCTCGCCCGGGTGCGGTGGGCCTCGCGGGTCAACATCTCGGCGGCCACCGGCCGCGGCGTCGGGAAGCTGCCCGAGCACCTGCGGGCCGCGCTGGCCTCCTGGGAGACCCGGGTGCCGACGGCGGAGCTCAACGCCTACGTCCGCCAGCTCGTGCAGGAGACCCCGCCCCCGGCCCGCGGCGGGCGCGCCCCGAAGATCAAGTACGTGACGCAGGCCGACGTCCGGCCACCGCGGTTCGTCGTCTTCTCCACCGGCTTCCTCGAGGCCGGCTACCGCCGCTTCCTCGAGCGCAAGCTGCGGGAGCGGTGGGGCTTCGGCGGCACCCCGATCGACATCTCGGTCAAGGTCCGCGAGGGCCGGGGGAACGAGCGGCGCGGCTGACGGTCAGGCCACGGTCGCGGCATCGTCGGCGGGGTCCTCGTCGGGGTCGTCGTGGGGGTCGTCGTCGTGGGGGTCGTCGTCGAAGCGCAGCGGCTCGGTCCGCCGGGGCATGGCCAGCACGGCGAGGGCGATGACGACGGCGGTGACCGCCGTGGCGACGAAGACGCCGTGCGAGGCCGCGTGCAGGCTCTCCCGCGCGAAGTCGGCGACGGCGCCGCCCTGGGCGAGCGCCGCGGTCGTGCTGTCGACGTCGGTGGGCACCTCGCCGTCGAGACCGGGCGGCGGGGCGGCGAAGCGGGCGGCCAGGGTGGTGTTGGCGATCGCGCCGAACACCGCCGCGCCGATCGCCGAGCCCATCGACCGGGAGAACATGTTGGTGGCGGTGACGACGCCGCGCCGGTCCCAGCCGACCACCGACTGCACCGCGACGATCAGCGGCGCCGACGACAGTCCGAGGCCGAGGCCGGTGAGGAACATCCAGGCGCCGACCTGCCACAGCTGTGCCGACGGGCCGAGCAGCGCCGTCCCGGCCGTGCCGGCGACGGCGAGGACGACGCCGAGCAGCGCGGTGTCGCGGAACCCGATGCGCAGGTAGAGCCGGCCGGACAGGCTCGCCGCGATCGGCCACCCGAGGGTCAGGGCCGCCAGCGCGAAGCCGGCCTCCAGTGCCCCGGCGCCGAGCACCCCCTGCGCCCACGTGGGCAGGTAGGAGCTCAGGCCGATGAGCAGCGCGCCGAGCCCGAGCGCGGCGACGTTGCCGCTGAGCAGGATCCGGCGGCGCAGCACCCACGGCGGCAGCACCGGCTCGGCGGCCCGCCGCTCCACCAGCGCGAAGGCGACGAGCAGCACGGCCGCCGTCGCGAGGACCGCGATCGAGACCGGTGACGACCAGGCCCAGGCGCTGCCGCCCTGCAGCAGGCCGACGATGAGCAGCCCCGCGCCGGCGGCGAGCAGCACCGACCCGGCGACGTCGAAGCGGGCCTCCCGGCGCTCGACCCGCTCGGTCCACCGCCGCCACAGCGCGACCAGCGCCACCGCGCCCAGGGGCAGGTTCACCCAGAAGATCCAGCGCCAGGACAGGTAGTCGCTGAAGACCCCGCCCAGCGTGGGGCCGAGCACCGCGGAGATCCCCCACACCGAGGCCACGTAGCCCTGAACCCGGGCGCGCTCCTCGACGGTGTAGATGTCGCCGATGACGGTCATGCCGATCGGCTGGATCGCCCCCGCCCCGATGCCCTGCAGCGCGCGGCCGACGATCAGCGCCGGCATCGACCAGGCGAGGCCGCAGAACAGCGACGCCGCGACGAACACCGCGATGCCGACCAGCAGCACCGGCTTGCGCCCGTGGACGTCGGCGAGCTTGCCGTAGACCGGCACCGTCACCGCCTGGGTGAGCAGGTAGACGCTGAACAGCCACGGGAACTGGCTGAAGCCGCCGAGGTCGTCGACGACGGCGGGGACGGCCGTGGCGATGATCGTGCTGTCGAGCGCGATGAGGGCGGTGCTGAGCATGACCGCGCCGAGCACGGGACCGCGCTCGGAGCGGAGCCCGATCGAGGCCCGGGGCGTGGTCGTCACGGGCAACGACAACCCGGGGGAGCGCCGGGTCGTTCCCGGCGCCGGTGCTCACCGCCGGACGAGGGCCCGCAGCTCGTCCGCACGCCGGTCCGTCCGGCCCTCGGGACGCAGCAGGAGCGCCCCGGCCGCCCCGGCAGCTGCCCCGGAGGAGCTCACGGCGCGCCCACCGGCCAGCCTGCGGACGCCCAGACGACGACGATCGCCCCGGCGAGCACGCCGAGGGTCAGCAGCAGCGCCCAGGCGGCGAAGGCGGGGCTGTACTCGTCCTCGGCCGGGTCGCGACCGGCCGGGTCGGCCAGCTCCGGAGGGTGCACCTCGGGGATCGGCATCGGTCCTCCTGGCATCCGCCGGGACGGGCACACGGGCAGCGGCGAGCGTGGCCGCAGGCGCTCGGCGCGGCCTCACCTGCGGCGGATGAGTTCCGGGCCGCAGAGGGACCGCGATGCCGCTCCGCCGCCGGGGAGCCGACCACCGGCCCGACCGCGGTGAGCGGGCGGCGGGGTCGTGGACCACCCGACCGCCCACGACCTCGTCCGGGCGGGGTGAGACCACAGCCGGCGGACTCGCACGGAGCCGGATCGCCGCCCCGGCCGTCGCCGTCCGGTCCCGTCCGGTTGCGTTCCGTCTACGGTCCGGGCCGGTTGCCCCTGTCGGGATCGTCTCGGTCGTCGTACGTTCGTGCTGCTGCGAGGGGGATGCCGTGGCCTCAGCGAGGGGCGCGAGACGGTCCGGGGTGCCACGGGCGAAGACCGCGGTGCCGCGGTTGTCGCCCGGGTACGTGCCCCGGCCCCGGCTGCTGGCCGCGGTCGACGCCGCGGCACCGGGCCAGGTCACCGCGGTGTGCGCGCCCGCCGGTTACGGCAAGACGCTGCTGCTCGCCGACTGGGCCTCCCGCGTCCCGGACCGGACGGCCTGGGTCTCCCTGGACGGCGACGACGACGACGACCAGCGCTTCTGGTCGGCGGTCCTGACCGCGCTCGCCTCCTGCCCCGTCGTGCCGGAGGACTCCCTCCTGCAGTCGATCGCGGCGCCGCACCTGCCGAGCCGGGACCCGGCGTTCCTCGCCGCGGTGGTCGACGCGATCGACGCCGTCCCCGAGCCGGTGCGTCTGGTCCTCGACGACGTGCACGAGCTGACCGCACCCGAGCCCAGGCGCGGGCTGGCCACCCTCGTCCGCGACCGTCCCCCCGGGCTGCACCTGGTGCTCACCGGACGCACCGACCCGCCGCTGCCGCTCAGCCGCATGCGGGTGGCCGGCGAGCTCAACGAGATCCGGGCGGAGGCCCTGCGGTTCTCGGTGCCGGAGGCGGACACCATGCTGGCCTCGGCCGACGTCGAGGCGAGCCCCGACCAGGTGCGCCTGCTCGTCGAGCAGACCGAGGGCTGGGCCGCCGGGCTCCGGCTGGCGGCGCTGTCGCTGCGCGAGACCGACGACCCCGACCGCTTCCTCACCGACTTCGTCGGCAACGGCCGGGCCGTGTCCGACTACCTGGTGGGGGAGGTCCTGGCCCGGCTCCCGTCCGACGTGCTGGACCTGCTGCGCGCGGTGAGCGTCTGCGACCAGCTGTCCGCGCCACTCGCGATCGCGGTGTCCGGCCGGCCGGACGCGGCGGAGGTCCTCGACGCGATGGAGCGCGACACCTCGCTGGTGCTCAGCTGCGGTCAGGGTCGCATCTGGTACCGCGTGCACCCGCTGCTGCGCTCGCACCTGCTGGCCGACCTGACGCGCCGCCGTCCCGAGGAGGTGCTGCGCCTGCAGCGCAGCGCGGCCGGGTGGTACGCGTCCCGGGGCCGGACCGTCGAGGCCCTCACCCACGCGCGGCGGGGTGGGGACCCGGCCGCCGTCGTGCGGCTGCTCCGCCAGGACAGCGCCCGCCTGGTCGCCGACGGCCGCTACGGGGCGATGCGGGAGGCGCTGGACTGGCTGGGGGACGCCGTGGCCGCCGACCCCTGGCTGGAACTGCTGGCCGGGCTCGTCGACGTCGAGGCGGGCGCGCTGGTCGCGGCCGACGGCCACCTCGCCCGTGCCGACCTCGTCTGGCCGACCGAGCCGGGGGAGGAGCTCGCGGAGCTGCGCGCCCTGGTCCGCGCCCGCCGCGTGACCATGACCGGGAACCCGGCGGACATGGTGACGGCGACGGAGGCGCTCGCCCCGACGGTCGAGGAGGCCTCCGGCCTGGCGGTGACGGCGGCGCTCGACCGCGCGCTGGCCCTGCTGACGGTCGGCCGGTGGGACGAGGCCGAGAGCCTCGTGCGCGGGGCGCTCGCCCGGGCGGAGGCCTCGGGGCAGCGGTACGTGACCGCCCGGGCCCGCACCGTCCTCGCCGCCCTCGCCGGGGTCCGCGGGGACTTCCGGCGGATGTCCGCGCTCGCCGAGCAGGCCGACGTCGGCGCCCACGGGACCGACTGGCGGGCCACGGCCGGCGTCGCCTTCACGGCGTCGATGCGCGCCTACGCAGCACTGCTGCGGGTGGAGCCGCAGTCGTGCCTGGACCTGCTCTCCCCGGCGCTCGCCTTCTACGACCGGGAGCCGCCGCCCCCGTCGAACCCGGTCGCGGTCACCGTCCGGGCGCTGTCCGGCGCCGCGTCGGCCGACCTGGGGCGCGAGGTCGACGGGCTGGAGGAGATGCGGCGGTCCCGGACGGCGGTGGCCGACCACCCGATGGCGGCCAGCGCGGCCGCGCTCGTCGCCCTGCTCGAGCACGGCGTGGCCCACCGCACCGGGCACGCCGAACCCGCCCGCGCCGCGCTGGAGTGGGCCGAGTCGACGCTGGGGACCGGCGGGGACGTGGCCCTCATGCGGGCACACCGGCTGGCCGCGCTCGGCCGGTACCGCGCCGCCGGCGAGGTCCTGCGGCCGCTGCTGGACCGGTCGCTGGCGGCCACGGTCCCGTGGGCGCGGTTGGCGGGCTGGGTGCTCGACTGCCGGCTCGCGGTGGCGGAGGGCCACCCGGCCCGCGCGCGCGGCAGCCTCGGGCAGGCGCTCGCGCTGACCGAGGCGACGGACGCGCTGCGGCCACTGGCGCTCGCGCCGGACGAGGTGGTCGAGCTGCTCACCCGGCAGCTGGGCAGCTTCGGCGGCCTGGACCCGACCGCGCACCGGGTGCTCGCCGCGCGGCAGGCCCTGGGGGTCGGCACCCACCCGGTGGCGCTGACCGAGCGCGAGCGGGCGGTGCTGCGCCTGCTGCCCACCCAGCGCTCGTTCGACGAGATCGCCGGCGACCTCACCGTCTCCCACAGCACGGTGAAGACCCACGTCCGGGCGATCTACGGCAAGCTCGGCGTCAACTCGCGCAGGGACGCGGTGGAGACCGCCCGGCGCCGTGGCGTGCTCGTCGAGTCGAGGTCGGAGGACGCGCGGTCCTGAGGGCCTCAGCCGGGGACCTCGTGCAGGGACACCACCCGCAGCCCGAGGTCCTGCATCCGTGCCAGCACGCCGTGCAGCTGTGCCTCGTCGACGATGTCGCCGTGGATGATCGTCTCGGGCGGGGCCTGCACGACCTCCAGGTCGGGAACGCCCCGCGGGTGTGGTCGGACAACCACCCCGCCACCCGGAACTCGTAGCGTCGCGACGACACGGGTCACCTCCTGGCTCGATCCCCGCGGATCGTCCCCGGACCGGCCGCGCGGCAGGTCCCCCGCCCGGGATGAGATGCCGCTGCGCCCCGACCGGTCGGCGCGGCCGCGGCGGACGTCATCCGCCGCGGAGGAGGTCGCGGGTGCCGCCGCCCAGCACGCTGTCCCCGCGCCCGGCCGACGCATCCGTGCCCGGCCTGACGGAGCCGAGGGGAGATCCGGTGGGCCTGGCCGCTCCCCGACGACGAGTTCGCGCAGCAGAGGGCGCGACTGCTCGCGGGGTAGGAGCCGGTCGTGACGGCAGGCGCCCGGGTCCCACGGCGGACCACGGCGGGATGGCGGGGCGTGCCGCTCGCCGTCGTGCTCGTCGGGGTGCTGCTGCTGTGGAACAACGTCGTCGTCCCCGCCCTGCCGGGGGACACCGGGACCTACGTCGCCGTGAACCTCGCCGCCGCCGGTGTGCTGCTGGCCACCGCCCGGCTGACCGGTTCCTCGTGGGCGGACCTCGGCCTGGCCCGCCGCGACGTGCCCGCGGGGCTGCGGTGGGGCGGTGCGGCCCTCGCGCTCGTCGCGGCCGGCTACGCGGCCGTCCTCGCGTTGCCCCCCACCCGCCCCCTGCTCGCCGACGCCCGTGTCGCCGGCCTCGACCCGGCGGAGCTCGCCGGCGACGTGCTCCTGCGCATCCCCCTCGGCACGGTCCTGTGGGAGGAGATCGCCTTCCGCGGGGTGCTGCTGGCGGTGCTGCTCCGGGTGCTGCCACTGCGTGCCGCGACGGCGGTGGCGGCCGGGGTGTTCGGGCTGTGGCACGTGCGGCCCACGCTGAGCGGCCTGGCGGCCAACGACCTGGTCGACGGGCCGCTCGCCACGGCCGCAGCGGTGGCGCTGGTCTGCGCGGGGACGGCGGTGGCCGGCGTGCTGTTCACCTGGCTGCGGCTGCGCAGCGGCAGCCTGCTGGCCCCGGTGCTGCTCCACCTGGCGACCAACACGCTGGGCAGCCTGGCCGCGCTCGCCGCCCACCGGCTCGGCTGAGGCCGCCTTCGGGATGCTGGGAGCGGGTGCGGTAACCTGCTGGGGCAGCGATCGGGCGGTGCGAGCCGCCCGGCGCTCGGGCTGTAGCGCAGCTTGGTAGCGCACTTGACTGGGGGTCAAGGGGTCGCAGGTTCAAATCCTGTCAGCCCGACAGTGAAACCGCAGGTCAGAGGCGGGTCACCCGACGAGGGTGGCCCGCCTCTCGCATGAGTACAGCAACGCGTACAGCAACGCGGCCCGAGGGACAGCAACGGTCACCAGCGGAGTGCTTGGTCGAGCCGGTCGGCCGCCTCCCGCTGCTGAGCCGGCCCGACGTGGCTGTAGATGTCGGCCGTGATGGCGTAGGACGAGTGGCCGAGGTGCTCTTGAGCGACCTTCGTGTGCGTGCCGGCCGCGAGCAGGAAGCTCACCGCGGAGTGCCGGAGGGTGTGCGGGGTGACGCCGCGGAGGCCGGCGGACGGCGAGGACGGCGGCGCCGGCGTCGGCGCCGCCGGTCAGGACGGCGAACCCTCGATCCGCCATCGGCGATGACCGGCTCCCGGGGGACACGGCGCCGCACGTGGTGCAGGGCCGCATCGGCGCAGGTCAGCTGCGCCTCCGGCAGGCCGCCGCCGCCCGGTCACGCACGGACCTGCTCCGCAGCCGGAGCACGATCGCCGTCTCCCGTGCGGTTCGGGGCCGGATCCGTTGCACGGCCTGTCCCTCCCCGTCTCGTGCCCGGGCTGGCGTGGTGCGCCACCTCGGCATCCCCCCGGCGGTTGCCCCGGCTGTCCGTGCGCACTCGTGTCGCACCCTCGGTGACCGCACCGAGACCGCGGACATCGTGCGGTCTCGCCTCGCCGACAGGACCCGTCTCCGGGAGCCCTCCCGGAGCTGCGGGCTTCCGAGGTGCGGATCAGACTCTCGGCGAGGTGCGGTCGGGGTCGGCCCCCTGCTCGGCGGTGCGGGCGCGCGGCGGCCCGCCGTACCAGTCGAAGCAGAGCATCGTGGCGTCGTCGCGGAGCTTCCCGCCGGTCGCGGTCAGCACGGCGGCCCCGAGGGCGTGCACGACCTCCCGCGGGTGCAGGTCCGCGGTGTCGGCCAGCGCCGCGGCCACGTCGAGGGATGCCGCGTTGCGCTCCAGCATGCCGTCGGTGAGGAAGACGATCCGATCGCCGGGCTCGAGAGGGAGACGCTGCACGTCGAAGGCCTTGCCGGGCAGCACCCCGAACGGTGCCTCGACGCGCAGGGCGATCTCCTCCACGACGCCGCCGCGCAGGCGCAGCGGCAGGGTGTGCCCGGCGTTGACGATCTCGGCGGTGCCCGCGCGCAGGTCCACGCGCACGAGCTGACCGGTGACGAACTGCCCCGGAGGCGCGTTCTCGGCCAGGCAGTCGTTGGCGTAGCCGGCCTGCGCGGCGAGGTCGAGCCCCTTCCGGCGGCCGTTGCGCAGGCCGCCGACCAGCAGGGTGGCCAGCAGGGCTGCCGCGACCTGGTGACCGACCGCGTCGGTGATCGACAGCTGCAGGACGTCGCGGTCGAGGTTGTAGTCGAAGGTGTCCCCACCCACCGCGGCGGCCGGCTCCAGCCAGCCGGCGAGGGTGAACTGCCCGGCCTCGCAGGTGTAGGCGCCCGGCAGCAGCCGGCGCTGGATCTCCGCCGCCAGGGAGAACGGAGTCGTGCGCATGCCCCACTCGAACACGTCGGTGTGCCGGCGGGCGGCGACCAGGACGTAGGCCAGCGCGTGCGCGGCGTCACCGATGTCGGCGACCTCCCGAGCCGAGGGAAACCGGGGCAGCGTCAGCTCCAGGAGCCCGATGGCGTCGCCGCGGTCGGTGACCGGAACGACGAGCCGGGCGCCGCCGGCGACCCGCTGCACATCGGCCTGCTGCGTCCGCAGGACGTGGTCGTACACGCTGCCCGGCAGCGGAAGCGTCTCGGCCTGCTCCGGGCCCCGGCTGCGGGCGCCGTCGACCCGGTCGGCCGACGTCAGCCGCACGACCGCGCGGCCGCTGAAGTCGACGAGGAGCAGGTGCACCTGGCGGGCGTCGACCATCTCCGCGAGCGCGGCCGCGACCGCCGGCACCGCCTCGACCGGGGCGGCCGCCTCGACCTCGTGCAGCAGTCCACCGACATCCAGCCGGCCCCCGCCCGGTCCACCCACGCGCCGACCCTAGCCGGGCGACGACGCCCGCGGCGGCACTGCTCCGGCACGCCGATCCGGCCGGTCGCGCCGGTCGGCGCAGGTCGCGGCCGGCTACGGTCCGCGCCGCGGAACGCAGCAGACGAAACCGGTCCCCGCCGTGCAGCTGAGCCCGGCCTACGTCGCCTGGGACGGCTACGCGGAGGACGTGGCCGAGCAGTTGACGGCGGTGGCGGCCGGCCCAGCGCCCGGCGGTTCGCCGCGGCACTGCGGGACTGGCTCGACGCGCACGGGGTGAGCGACGACGGCGAGGCCTTCGTGGGGCGGCCTCCGGCGTGCGTCGTCCTGGTACCGCGGGTCGTGCAGCCGCACGCCGACCGGGTCGACCCCGACCGCTACGTCCTCGCCGGACCGTGCCCCGACCCGTCGCGGCTGACCGGCTGGACGCCGGCACCCGGCGACGACCGGCCGCTGGCCTACCTCGGTCTGGGTACGGCCTGGTCAGGTGCAGCCGTGCGGCAGCACGACCGGGGTGCAGCTCCTCGGCGGCTGCGGGAGGCGAGCGCAGGGCCGGGCCTCGGGATCCACCACGCCGCGACGTCAGCCGTCCGGCAGATCGCCGTCGGACCGCTTCTCCGACCGCCCATGGCGTGGCGGAGGGGTCCGGGGCCGGGGGAGCGCGGCCCTTGACGCGTCGACCCGGACTCCACACGATGCAGGGCGACCGTCGCCGGGAGGTTCCAGCCTGGAGAGGCTCCACCATGTCGTTCCCCCGCATCGCCCACGTCGCGCTCACGGTCACCGATCTCGAGCGCAGCGTCCCCTGGTATCGGCAGCTGTTCGGCGCTGAGCCGGTCCTGGACGAGGACACCGGTCCGTTCCGGCACGTCGTGTGGGCGCTGGGCGACACGCTGGTCGGCCTGCACCAGTTCCCGGACGGCGTCGACGACGTGCCGTTCGACGAGCGGCGACCGGGCCTCGACCACCTCTCCTTCGCATGCGCCGACCAGGCCGAGCTGGCGCGGTGGGCCGCCCGGCTCGACGAGCTCGGGATCCGGCACGGCGGCATCAAGGAGGCCGGCTACGGCCTCGGCCTCTCGTTCCGGGACCCGGATGGCCTTCCGCTCGAGTTCTTCGCTCCGCCCGCCTAGGTCGGTCCTGCGGAGGATCTGCGCGCCCCGGGACGCCCGTGTCGCTGAGCGGCCCGCCACGGGACAGGCCGCGCCGCGGCTGAACCCCTGTCGCGCACCGCGATCCCGCGCCACACCTAGGCCTGCTCGGCGCCCCAGCGTGCGAGCGCGACGATCGCCTCGCGCAAGGCGAGCCCGCGATCGGTCAGCGCGTAGGCCCGGGTGTTGTGCCGGAGCGGCAGGCGGGTCAGCACGCCGGCCGCTTCGAGCTCGCGCAGGCGGGTCGCGAGCACGTTCGTCGGCACTCCGAGGTCGCGCTGCAGATCGCCGTAGCGCTGCGGCCCCTCGAGCAGCCGCTCCACGACCAGGAGGGCCCACCGGGCCCCGACGACCTCGAGGGCCGCGGCGAGGTCGCTCACGCGGTCGGATCGGCGTCCGGCTTCATCCAGAACGGCGAGTAGTGGTAGCCGTCGAGGTCGTCGAACTGGCGCTGGTACATGAAGGGGTAGTCGTCGGTGTCACCGATCCGCCCGCCGGCGGCGCCGGCGCGCTCGGTGAGCTCGTCGACCGCGTCGCGGCTGCCGAGGTCGAAGGAGACGGTGACCTTCGAGGGCGTGCGGGGTCCGCCGACCAGCTCCTCGGCCCCGCCGACGCTCGCGTACATCTCGCGGCTGCCGAGCATGACGTACTGCTCGGGCGCGATCGCGAAGCAGGACACGTTGTGATCGGACATCTCGGCGTTGAGGGTCCAGCCGAGGGCGGTGTAGAAGGCGGTCGCGCGCTCGACGTCCTCGACCGGGCAGGTGATGAACAGGCTCATGCGGCAACACTTGCAAAATGCAAGTGCGACGTCAAGTCCCGGCCGCGCGCCCACGTCGGCCGTGCTGACAGGGAGCGCTCGTCACGGCTGGGCGAGCCGTGAACGGCGACGCGGACGGGATCACCGGCTCGCTGTCGCGCCGGCTCCCCTCGGCCGAGCATCGCGCCTCCTGCCGGCTCCGCCGGTCCTGGAGGGCCTCGGTGGCGGAGCGGGGGAGGGGCACCGTGCGCCGGGCTGCAGCCCCGACGACGGGCGTCGTGGGCGCCCGCGCTGGTCACGGGGGTGAGTCCCGGACCCCGGTCTCCGATGACGGTGCTGGTGTCCGGTCGGGTCGGTCGTCCGCGGTGCCCCTCTGCGCGGCGTTGAGCGCGTCCCGGAGCCCGCCACGACTGGCGACGCCGAGCTTGGGGAAGATCCGGTAGAGGTGGGACCCCACCGTGCGGGGGGACATGTACAACCGTTCGCCGATCTCCTTGTTGGATGCCCCACCAGCGGCCAGTTCGGCGATCTCCCGCTCCATGGAGGTCAACTCGGGCGCGGAGCCCACGTGACGGCGGCCCCGCGTGATGCCGGTGGCCCGCAGCTCCCGTTCGGCCCGGACCGCCCAGGGACGCGCACCGAGGTAGTCGAAGGACTGGTGCGCGAGGGTGAGGTGCTTGCGCGCCGGCGTCACCTCACGGAGGCGGCGGAGCCGCTCCCCGTACGCGAGTTGTACGCGCGCGTACTCGAAGGGGAACTCCTCGGCGCCGGGCTGCGCCAGCGCCGCCTCGAACAGTCCGGAGTCGTCGCCCGCGAGAGGGGCCGCACCGAGCGCGGTCAGCGCGAGCCGGGGTGACCCCGCCGTCAGGGGCAGCGCGCGCAGCGCGGCGGCGTGCCTGGTCGCCGCATCGCGGTGCCCGGTGCGCACAGCGGCGTCGACGAGGTCGAAGCCGACGGCGAGCGCGATCGGGTCGTGCAGGGGGATGCTGCCCGCCGGACAGATCGCCGAGAGCTGGCGGTGGGCCTCGTCGAAGTCCTCCGCGCCGAGCGCCGACAGCCCGCGCACCCGGCACGCACAGTGCTCGACGAGACCGAGTCCCCGGGGCTCGGCCCACCCGGTGGGGTCCCGTGCCGAGGCACGCGCTTCCTCCACGCGCCCTCGTGCCGCGTGCAGGATGATCTACGACGACGTGACCGTCGAACGGGAAGACGGCTGGACCGTGCTCTTCTGCGGTGACCAGGCCATCCTCCGTGTGCAGGACGGACACGTGCGCTCACTCGTCCGGATCGACCCGTCCGGGAACGCGGAGGACCCTCGGTCGGGGTCCTAGGCCGCTGGTGGCGCCGGTGATCAGTGCAGTTCGGCCGTCGAGATGTCCCATCAGGGTCTCTCCTCGATGTGGGCGGGGTCGTGGGGCACGTCCCCGGAACCGCCGGCTCGACCTTCGCCCTCCGGTGAGTCGTGAGCATCAGTCGATCGACGGAACCCCCTCCGGCCCTGGGTCCGGATCGGGGCCGCGAGCGGTACGGGCGCCCGGTGCCGGTCACGTCGACTGCACGACCGGCGGGCGGCGGGTGCCGACCACGACGACATCCGCCCGGTTCAGTCGGCCGACCGATGCTCCGCACCGACCTCCCCGAGCAGCGTTCGTCTCGCACACCACCGACTCACGCGAACCTTCGCGACGGACAGCGGGAGAACCCGATGGGCACCTACACCACCAAGGACGGCGTCGACATCTTCTTCAAGGACTGGGGGAGCGGGCAGCCGGTCGTGTTCAGCCACGGCTGGCCGCTGACCTCGGACGCCTGGGACCCGCAGCTGCACCTGGTGGCCGGTGCCGGCTACCGGGCCATCGCCCACGACCGCCGTGGAGGCGGGCGCTCCTCCCAGCCCTGGGACGGCAACGACCTCACCACCTACGCCGATGACCTGGCCGGCCTCATCGAGCACCTCGACCTGCACGACGCCGTCCTGGTCGGGCACTCCACCGGCGGTGGCGAGGTGACCCGGTACATCGGCCGGCACGGCACCTCCCGGGTGGCCAAGGTCGTGCTGCTGTCGGCCATCCCTCCGCTGATGCTCAAGACGGACGCGAACCCCGAGGGGCTGCCGGTGTCGGTGTTCGACGAGCTCCGGGCCGGGGTGGCCGGTGACCGGTCGCAGTTCTACGAGGACCTGTCCGCGCCCTTCTACGGCGCGAACCGCGAGGGTTCCACCGTGTCCCGGGGCAAGCGGGACGAGTTCTGGCTGCAGTCGATGACCGTGGGCATCAAGGGCGCCTACGACTGCATCAAGGCCTTCTCCGAGACCGACACGACCGAGGACCTCAAGGCCATCGACGTCCCCACGTTGATCCTGCACGGGGACGACGACCAGATCGTGCCCATCGTCGCGGCCGGCGAGAAGTCCAGCAAGATCGTCAAGGATGCGACCTACAAGGTCTACCCGGGTGCCCCGCACGGGCTGACCGGTGCGCACGAGCAGGAGTTCAACGCCGACCTGCTCGCCTTCCTGGCCGGCTGACCGTTCCCTTCTGCCCACTCTCGAGGAGATCGTCATGACCGAGGCGACCGTCGTGTCCCCTCCACCCCACCGTCGCGCTGGTCCACGGAGCGTTCGCCGACAGCTCCGGGTGGACGGGGGTCATCCACCACCTGCGCGCCGCCGGCGTCAGCGCCGTCGCCGTCTCCAACCCCCTGCGCGGTATCGCCGAGGACGCCGCCTACGTCGCGAGCGCGCTGGCCCAGATCCCCGGCCCGGTGCTCGCCGTCGGTCACTCCTACGGCGGGGCGATCATCACCAACGCCGCGACCAGAGCGGGGAACGTCGTGGGCTGGTCTACCTCTCCGCGTTCGCCCCCGACGAGGGTGAAGTGCTCATGGAGGTCGAGGGCGGCTCCACCGACAGCGTCCTGGACACGGCGCTGGTCGAGCGGCAGTACCCGGCCGGGCCGGACGGGCAGACGGTCGGCGAGTTCTCGATCGACCCGGCGCAGCTCCACGACGTCTTCGCCGCGGACCTCACCGCGGAGCAGGCCGCCGACATGGCCGCCACCCAGCGCCCCGTCTCCTCGCTGGGCTTCTCGGAGCCGAACGGGACCCCGGCGTGGAGGACGCTGCCGTCGTGGGCCCTGGTCTGCACCGGGGACCGAGCGGCCGGGGCCGACGTCGTCCGCCGGATGGCGCAGCGGGCGGGAGCCGTCACCACCGAGGCCGAGGGCTCCCACGTCCTCTTCGTCGCCCGGCCCGAGATCGCCGCCGACGTCATCCGCCAGGCGCTCGACGCGCTCGCCCGAGGCGCCGCGACGCCGGCACCCGCGGCCGTCTGACGCCCGGGCAGGGGAACGACCATGGTCTCCGACCCTGGCCCGGCTGTCCTGCGGGCGACCGACGAGCTCGCCGGCACGCTGAAGCGCACGGAGGTCCAGCGCGCCTCCTCGTCCATCCCCGGGCGGGAGATCGTGCAGGTGCTCACCGAGATCCCGGTCGGCGTCGAGTCCGGCTGGCACACCCACCCCGGGGAGGAAGTGGGGTACATCCTCGCCGGGACGGTCGAGATGAGGATCCGGGACGCCGACACGCTGGTCCTCCACGCCGGCGACGGCTTCCTCATCCCGCCGAGGACCCCGCACAACGCGCGCGACCTCGGTCCGGGCACCGGGCGGATGCTGTCCACCTACGTCGTCGCCGTCGGGCAGCCGTTGGCGACCTCACCACATGACGACCGGTCGCGTGGTGGAGCCGGCCGAGGTCACACCGCGTCCCTGAGGGCCGGCGGCAGGGACAGCGACTGGGGGCCGGAGAGTTCGAACACCCGGCCGGCGTGCTCCTGGTCGAACAGCGCGCGCTCGGCCACCGCCGCGATGTCCCGGGCGTCGATCCAGGCCACCGGTGCGCCACCGCTGGGGAAGGGCAGCTCGCCGACGCCGCGGACCTGGTCGAGGTGGAAGCGGGCATCGGTGAACACCTGCATGAACCAGCTCGGCCGCAGGATCGACCAGGTGTGGCCGCTGCGGCGGACCACCTCCTCGGCCCGCACGGACCACCCGCCGGGGCCGACCTGGTCGGCGTCCCGTTCGGAGAGCAGGACGACGTGGGCCCCGGGAGGCGTTCCCTCGAGCAGGGCGCCGACGAGCTCCGGGGCGTCGGGGCGGATGGGCAGGACGACGTACAGCGCGTCGACGCCGTCGGTGGCTCCGGGCCAGCCGGCGGGGTGGTCCCAGGAGAACGCCGTCGGCCGCACGCCGTCCAGGGCGACGGCGGCCGGGCAGACCCCGGTCAGCAGGACGCGGCTCACCACAGCTCCTCCCGGATGCCTACAGCCAGTCGTGCTCCCGCGCGTACCGGGCCGCTTCGTGCCGGGTGCGGGTCTGGGTCTTCTGCATGGCGCTGGACAGGTAGTTGCGCACTGTCCCCTGCGCCAGGTGCAACCGGGCGGCGATCTCGGCGACCGAGTAGCCGTCACGGGTTCCCCGGAGCACCTCGAGCTCCCGGTCGGTCAGCGGGCAGTCGTCGACGATCGCCGCGGCGGAGACGTCCTGGTCGATCCACCTCCGGCCGCCGTGCAGGGCCGCGATGACCGAGGCGATGTGGGCGGGTTCGGCCGCCTTGCTCGCGAACCCCTGGACGCCGAGCCTCAGGGCGCTGCGCAGCACACCGGGCCGGGCGTGCCGGGTGAGCATGAGGACCACCTGGCCGGGGAGCGTCCGGCGGATCTCGGCGACGGCCGCCAGGCCGTCGGTGCCGGGCATCTCGAGGTCGATGACCAGCACGTCGGGCCGGTGGGCGAGCGTGGCCGACGTGGCCTCCGTGCCGTCGGACGCCTCGGCCAGCACCGTGATGTCGCCCTCCAGGGGGAGGAGGGAGGCGAGCGCGCTCCGGAGCAGCACCTCGTCGTCGGCCAGCACGACGGTGGTCACCGGCCCGCCTCGCCGGCCGTGGCCACGCGGTCGCCGGGGACCGGCGGTGCGGGGAAGGTCGCCGCCGTCCGGAACCACCCGCTCTCGCGCTCGACGGTGAGCTCACCGCCGTCGTCCGACACCCGGCGGGCGAGGTCGGCGAGCCCGCGCAGTCGCGGCGGTCCCTGCCCGTCGACGCCGTCGTTCGCGACGGCGAGGCTGTTCTCGGCCAGCGCGATGCGGACGAGGGTCGCCCGCGAGTGGCGCAGGATGTTGGTCGTCGTCTCCCGGAGCACCTGCGCCAGCAGGTCGTCGGCGCGGGCGACCTCGGCACGGCAGTCCACGCGGACGTGCATCCCCGCCGCCTCCAGGAGGTTCTTCGCGTTCTCCAGCTCCGCGACGATGTTGAGCCTCCGGCGTCCGTAGGCCAGCTCCCTGGTCTGCTCGATCGTGTCGCCGACCAGGGCGTAGACCTCGCGCAGTTCCTGCTCCACGCGGTCGGTGTCGCTGAGCAGCAGCTTCCGGGCCAGGGCGACCTTCAACTTCACCACGTGCAGGGTGTGGCCCTGGATGTCGTGCAGGTCGCCGGCGAAGCGCATCCGCTCGCGCACCACCGCGAGCTCGGCCTCGCGGTCGCGCTCGCGCTCGATGTCGGCCACGACGTCGTAGAAGCGCTCGTTGGGGAACATCAGCCCGGTGACGACTGCCGTGAAGCCGGCCGGGACGACCACGGAGTCGACCAGCGCGTCGGCCGGGACCGGGGCCGTCAGCAGCCCGAGCAGGCCGACCGCGGCCACGTAGCCGACGAGGCCGACCGCCGCGGCAGCCCGGTGCCGGGGGAGCTGGGGCACCACCAGCGACCCCACGACGGCGATCGGGTAGTACGCGGCCCCCCGCTCACCGCCGAGGGTGAGGACCCCGTACGGCCAGACGGCCGCGACGACGACCAGGCAGGGGAGGGCCACGCGGGAGAGGTCGCCCGCCGTCCACCGCTCGAAGGCGACCAGCGTGGCGACGAGGCCGACCCCGAGGACGCACGCCTGCTGCCAGGTCTGCGCCTGCCGGGCCACCAGGAGCGCGCCGACGGCGGAGAGCAGGGGCAGGAAGACGGTGAGGTTGAGCGTCCGGAACCGACGTCGCGACGACTGAGCCGTCGGTGGCGGCAGCGCCCGGTGAGGGCTGCGAAGTGCCATGGGCGGCTTCCTGGACGAGGGGCGGGGGCGTACCCCCCCATACTCGGGCCCGGCGTGTCCGGGCGGTAGTGACGCCGTGTCATGGAGGTGGCCCGCGCACGGTCACGCGACGAGGTGACGCTGCGGCACTGGGCGGCCACGACGGCGACGGGTCCCATGGACGCGTGTCCACCAACCCCGTCATCGACGTCGACGCACTGAACGTCCGTTACGGCGACTTCCACGCCGTCAGGGACCTGTCCCTCCAGGTGGAGCCGGGGGAGCTCTACGCACTCCTCGGCACCAACGGAGCGGGCAAGACCTCCGCCCTGGAGGTGATCGAAGGGCACCGGACGGCGTCGTCGGGCACGGTCCGCGTGTTCGGCAGGCGCCCGACGGACCGGCGCTCGGTGCGGCCCAGGACGGGGATCATGCTCCAGGAGAGCGGGTTCGCCGCCGATCTCACCGTCGCCGAGTCCGTGCAGCTCATCGGACGGCTCTCCGGCCGCGCGGACGACGCCGACCGGCTGCTCAAGGTCGTCGACCTCACCCACAAGGCCGACACGAGGGTGTCCCAGCTGTCGGGCGGGGAGAAGCGGCGGCTGGACTTCGCCACCGCCGTCCACGGCCGGCCGGAGCTGGTCTTCCTCGACGAGCCCACCACCGGGCTGGACATCCAGTCGCGGGACGCCCTGTGGGACGCCGTCCAGCAGCTGCGCGACGACGGGTCCACCGTCGTGCTGACCACGCACTACCTGGAGGAGGCGCAGCAGCGGGCCGACCGCATCGGCCTGATGCACGCCGGCACCCTGCGCCGGCAGGGCACGGTGGCGGAGCTGACCCGGTCCCTGCCGGCGTCCATCCGGTTCTCCCTCCCCCCGGGTGTGACGACGCCGCCCATGTACTCCGCCCCGGTCGCCGGGAGCGCCTACGTGGTCGAGACCTTCGACCTGCAGGCCGACCTCAAGCGGCTGCTCGACTGGGCCGACGACCACGCCGTCGAGCTGCGCGGGCTGTCCGCGGCGCCCACCCGGCTCGACGACGTCTTCCGGGCCGTCGGCTCCGAGCGGGCCACTTCCTGACCATCCCGAAGGGACATCCTCGTGCTCACCATCGCCCGCAGCGAACTGGCCCAGATCCTGCGCAACCGGGCCGTCCTGATCACCAGCCTCCTCTTCCCCCTGGGGGCCAGCGCCTTCTTCGTCTACAGCCGCGACACGTTCGCGGAGCTCTACGGCCTCGGCTACATCGCCGCGGTCGTCGTCTTCACGATCGGCGCGTTCAGCCTCTACGCCACGATCGTGACCACGCTGGCCGCCCGCCGGCAGACCCTCTTCCTCAAGCGCCTGCGCTCCACGGCGGCCGCCGACCCGACCATCCTCTCCGGCCTGGTCCTCCCGGTCGCCGTCATCTCGCTGGCCCAGGTCGCGGTGGTCCTCGGGTTCTTCGCGGCCGTCAGCGAGGGGCCGGCCGACGTGCCGGTGCTCGTCGTGGCCATCGTCGCGACGTTCGCGATGCTGCTCGCCCTGGGCCTGGCCACGGCCGGCGTGACGAACTCACCCGAGCAGGCCCAGGTCACCACGCTGCCGATCTCCCTCGGCACCATCGCCGTGGCGAGCTGGGTCGGCATCGCCGGGACCGAGAGCGCCACCTGGCTCAAGCGGGCGCTGCCCGGCGGCTCGGCCACCGAGCTCGTGGTCGGCGCCTGGAACGGCGGCCTCGCCGTCGCCGACTCGCTGCTCCTGCTGCTCCCGACCCTCGGCTGGGTCGTCGTGGCCGTCGCCCTCGCCGCGAGGTTCTTCCGCTGGGAGCCGCGCCGGTGACCCCGGACGAACGGCTCACCGATCGGACTGCCGGTCCCGAGCCGGCGTCGGTCACGGCGTCCCGGCAGCTCGCCGCGGACTCCCGCGACCGCCGGCGCCGCGTGCCTCCTGAGGTCCGATCCGTCGTGCGTCGTGCTCGCGGGACGACGGCGGGGCGACCCGCCATCCGTCCCCTCGGGTGGTCCCGTCCCGGAGAGGAAGGGCCGTGATCGACGAGTGGCGACGGCGTCGGGCCGCCGCGCGGGTGAGGCGCGGGGACGGGCGCCCCCTGCAGCCCTTCCGGTGGTGGCAGCTGCTCAGCCGTTCGCTGTTCTCCCTCTCCCTGCCCCGCGCCGACGGCCGGCGGACCGTGTACGCGGTCGACGTCCGGCCGATGGGCGACGAGAACGGGGTCGTCCGGGCCGACCTCTACCTCGACGGCCGGCACTCCGCCTCGTCGAGGGTCCCTGCGGCCTTCCCGGTCGAGGGCGGCGTCATCGAGGTGGCCGCGACCGTGTTCGGGCTCAAGCGCTGTCACTACGTCACGCCGGACGGGGGTGAGCAGCAACTCGTCCCGGACCCGCGATCCGCCGCGGGGCGCCGTCTCCGTCTGGCGCACGACCACCCGGCCCTGAGTCGGTCCATCGGCTCCGCGTCCGTGGTGCTGCTCGTCGGCGGTCTGAGCGTCGTCGTCCTCGAGCTCGTGGACGTGGTCGGCCGGATCCCGCCCGTGGTCGACCGGTTCGGGGGCTTCGCGTCCCCGGTCCAGCTGCCGCTGTGGCTGACGGTCACCCTGGGCCTCGGTGCGGTGGTGGCCAGCGTGGAGCGAGGGCTCCGGCTCCGGTACCACTGGCTGCTCGACGGCGCGGCGAGCTGACGCCTCGACGCGAACACCTGCATCGGGATCGCTCGGGTACGGATCTACGGGATTCCCACCGACGCGAACGTGCCGCCGCCGACCAGAACCTGACGGCGTGGCCACGACGAGCCGAGCCCGTCCCGAGGTCTCACCCGGAGGCGTCCGTCCCCGGGCGTTCCACCGCCGGCCGGACCCGTGCCGGGCACCGCGGGTGGCGGCGGCACCCCGCCGGCGCAGTGGGCCGTCGCGGGCTCCCACCCGCTGCGCGACCCGCAGCGCCTCCCTGTCCTCGCCCCGGTGGGCCCTCGCGTTCTACGGGGGCCCCCTCTCCGTCGCCCTCGGGATGGCCGCGGAGATCTGGGTCGGGCCGTGACCGACGGCGTCAGGCCGTGGCCCGGACGCGCGGACGGGGAGCACACGGTGAGGGTGTTCGTCATCGGGAGCAGCGGCGCCGTCGGCGGACTGATGGCAGCGGCCCGGTCAGGGGAGCGGCAGTTCCCGCAGCTGTCGGCGCGAGGTGATGCCCAGCTTGCGGAAGACGTTGCGGAGGTGGGCCTCGATCGTGCGCGGGCTGAGGAACAGCTGCGCGCCGATCTCCCGCGAGGTCGCCCCGGTGGCCACCAGCCGCGCGATGTGCAGTTCCTGGGCGGTGAGCGCATCGGTCACCTGGGCGCTCCGTGCGCGCGGGTGCTCGCCGGTGGCGCGCAGCTCCCGGGCGGCGCGGGCGGCGAACGCCTCCGCGCCCATGTCCGCGAGCATCCGGTGGGCGGTCCGGAGGTGGTCGCGGGCGTCCTGGCGGCGGCCCTCCCGGCGCAGCCACTCGCCGTGGACGAGATGGGTCCGGGCGAGGTGGGTCGCCATCCGGCTGCCGCGCAGCCGCTCGACAGCCTCCCGGTAGTGCCCCTCGGCGGCCGTCCCGGTGCTGGTCAGCGCGCGGGAGCGGGCCGCCAGGCCGAGCGCCCAGGGGGTGCCGCTGGCCCGCGCCCGGGCGCCCAGCTGGTCGAGCGCGGCGGCCGCGCGCTCCGGTCCGCCGGCCCGGACGGCTGCCTCGACGAGTTCGGGGAGGGCCAGGTTGCTGATGGTGTACTCGCCGGACGTCGACGCCCGTGCCGCCGCCTCCTCGGCTGCCGGGTAGTCGCCGAGGGCGTTGCGGAGCACCGCCAGCGCGTAGTGGGCGACCGCCGCCTCGGCGCCGTCCCCGGCTCCGTCGGCACCGCCGACGGTGGACGCGTGCAGCTGCAGGGTCTCGGCCTCGCGGCCGTGCCATGCGGCCAGGACGAGCTGCGCGTTGCGCAGCGGACGCGCTCCTGTCGCACGGCTGAGCGCGCTGCTCTCGGCGGCCAGCTCGGCGGCGTGGGCGAACTCGCCGGTCAGCGCCAGGGTGACGGACAGGTCGACGAGGGCGGCAGGCAGCGCGGCGAGCGCGCCCGCCTCCCGGGCGAGCCGGACCTGTCGGTGGACCAGGAGGAGGGCCAGCTCGTCATCGAACAGCGCCACCGCCGTGCGGCTGGCCAGCCACAGCCAGCTGTCGTCCCCGTACCGGCCGGGGCCTGCGGTTCCTCGGCTCCGGAACTCCTCGAGCGCCCGGCGGAGTCCGGGCACACCCGACTCGTAGCCCTGCGTGTACGTCGCGACCAGCCCGTCGAGCAGGAGGTCCACCGGGCCGGCCGGTCCGGGCTGCGGTGGTGCGGCGAGGGCGGCTCGGGCGACCTCGCGCACGCTGGGGGAGGCATCGGAACCACCGATGACGAGCGCCGCGTCGAGCGCGTGCAGGTAGGTCTCCCGGGCCAACGCGGCATCGAGCGGCGCGAGGGTCCGGGCGGCGTCCACCAGCATCCCGGCCACGTCCCCGGAACGCGTCAGCTGGAAGTCGACCCGGGCGCGCAGCAGCTGCAGGCGAGCGCGCTGCCGTGCGTCCAGCGGGCCGCCCGCCGCCACGGTCAACAGCTCGAGGGCGGCCTCCGGCGCGCCGGCCTGGTGCTTGACGTGTGCAGCCTCCAACGCCCGCGTGGCGCGGCGGGCGGGCTCGGGGGTCAGCTCGGCCGCCCGCTGGAGGAACGCGGCCGCGGCGGCCGACCCGCCACGGGCGCGCGCCCGGCCGGCCGAGCGCTCCAGCTCCGCGGCGACCTCCTCGTCGGTGCCCGCCACGGCCTGCGCCCGGTGCCAGGCCCGCCGGTCGGGCTCGGCGCGCGGGTCGGTGGCGGCAGCCAGCGCGTCGTGGGCGCGGCGGCGATCCGGTGCTGCGGCGGCCCGGTAGACCGCCGAGCGCACCAGCGGATGGCGGAACCGCACCCGGGTCCCGATCTCCAGCAGACCGGCGGCCTCCGCGGGTGCGGCAGCCTCGCGGGCGATCCCGAGGTGGGCGGCCGCGCGCCACAGCAGCGCGACCTCGCCGGTCGGCTCGGCCGCGGCGACCAGCAGCAGCAGCTGCGTCCGCGCCGGCAGGCTGCCTGAGCGGCGCTCGTAGAAGTCCTCGATGCGGCGCGGGACGCCCACCACGTCCGGTAGCTCGAACCCGCCGGCCAGCCGGGCCTGCGGGGCGCCGCGGGGCAGTTCCAGCAGCGCCAGGGGGTTGCCGCCCGCCTCGGCGATGATCCGGTCGCGCACCTCGTCGTCCATCGGTGTGCGGACCCGGGCGGCCAGCAACGTCCGCGCGTCGGCCTCCGCGAGCCCGTCCAGCCGCAGGTCGGGCAGCCCGGCCAGGGACCGCACGTCGCTCTCGCCGGGGTCGCGCACCGCGAAGACGAGCACGATCCGCTCGGCCGCCACCCGCCGGGCGACGAACGCCAGGATCTGCGCGGATGCCTCGTCCAGCCACTGCGCGTCGTCCACGAGGCAGAGCAGCGGCGTCTCCTCGGCGACCTCGGCCAGCAGGTTCAGCGTGGCCAGGCCGACCAGGAACCTGTCCGGTGGGGGACCGCTGCGCAGCCCGAACGCGACACCGAGGGCGGCTCGCTGGGGCTCGGGTAGCGCGCCGGCGCGACCCAGCAGCGGTGCGCAGAGCTGGTGCAGCCCCGAGAACGCGAACTGCGACTCCGACTCCACCCCGGCCGCGCTCGCCACCAGGAAGCCGGACGTGAGCGCGGTGTTCCGGACGTGCTCCAGCAGCGCCGTCTTCCCGATGCCGGCCTCACCACGCACGACGAGGGCTGCACTGGCCTCCGCACGCGCCCCGGCCAGCACCTGCCCGACCAGGTCGCGCTCGGCGCGCCGGCCCACGAGGTCCACCAGCGCTCCTCGCCCGAGTCCGGCTGTGCCCGTCGTCAGCGTAGGTGGTCCCCGCCGACGGGAGCCGCGCTCGCCGGCCGTCCCCGATGCCGGGGAGAGGACCCGGACGGCGCGGCGGCACCGGTCTGCGCCCCGGCCGGGTGGGTGCGGCGGGCACCGGTGGCCGGTCGGCTCACTGCTGCGGAATGGGATCGCCACATCGCGGGTAGGCCGGGGTGCGCGCGGCACTCTGACAGCACGGGTCCGGCCGGTCCGACGGGACGGGTGATCTGCCCCTCGCCGGGTCGAGCGGGGACTCGCCGCTCATCCGGGATGAGGTCGATGGGCAACTCGTCGTGGGCGCAGCGGCCGCCGCCGGCGCCGGGAGCGGCCGCGGTGTGGCACGGGAGCCGGGCACCGCCGCGGAGCTCACCGGCCTGCGGCGGCGGCTGCGCGCGGCGCTGGCCGGCGGCGGGTTGCCCGCCGGGACCGACGACGGCGAGCGGCTGCTGCTGGTGGTCGAGGAGCTGGCCTCCAACGGACTGCGGCACGGCCGGCCACCGGTGCAGATCACGGTCACCGCGGCCGGTCCCGGCTGGCTCGTGGAGGTCAGGGACACCGCGACCGCGCGGCTGCCGACACCGGCGATCGGCCGCGACGCCGCACTGGGGGGCATGGGCCTGCACCTGGTGGCCCGGCTCAGCCACGCGCACGGCTGGGCCGTCGACGGGGACCGGAAGACCGTGTGGGCCTACATCGCCCACCGGCCGCCCTCGCCGGCGCCACCACCACAGCGGATCCGGGCAGCCACCGAGCGGGCTCGTGACCTGTCCACGTACCTGGCCGCCACCGAGGTCCGGATCGCGGCGACGCTGCAACGCACGGCGACGGACGCCGCCGTCGAAGGCAGGCACGAGCGTGCCGACGTCTTCCGCGTCGTCGCCGAGTGCGCGCACAGGGACGCCGAGCAGGCGCGCCGGACCAGCCTCCCGCGCTCCCGGCCCCCACCGGGGGAGACCGCCGGCCCGGTGCTCGGTCCGGTCGACCGGACAGGGAGCGGCCGGCCCTCCGTCGGAGGGCCCGCCGGCGCTGACCGCGTGGTCCGCTCAGGTCGTGGCGCCGTGAGCCGTTCCCGCGCTGCCGCCCGGTTCCGCGTGGCCTGTCGACGACGGAGGCGGAGCCGGTGGCGCGTCCTCCCCCTGCGGGCGCGGAACGGCGGCTGAGCCGTCGGGGCTCAGCAGCGCCTCGGCGACGGCGCGGCCCTCGGTGGGCGCCGAGCCTCGGGGCGGGCCGGTGGGTGGCGGGGTCAGCGGGACCCGGGCGGCGCGGTAGAGCTCCTCGAGCCCCTCGTTCACGGCGACGGCGAGGACGTTCTGGTCGAAGCTCCGGAGCGGCAGCAGCCCGTTGAGGTAGGCGTCGAGATCGAACAGGTCACCGTTGCCGCCGAGCGCGATGTAGCGCAGCCACAGCTCGTGGACGGTCATCTCCGCGCGCCGGCGCGCGGCCTCCACCCGCTCGTGCCGGTCCTGGTCCGTCACCTCGGCCGCCGTCGACTCAGGACGTCGGCGGGTCGGCGACGTCACCGGCGAGCGTGGCGAGCAGGTCCTGCGCGACGTCGCGCACCGGGCGGCGGGTGCGCTCGGCGGCGGTGGCCAGCGAGGCGAAGGCGGTCTCCCGGTCGGGAGCGCCGCGGGCCAGCAGCACACCGATCGCCTGGCTGACCACGTCCCGGCCTGCCAGGGCGTCGATGAGCCGGCGGCTGAGCTCCCGGGCGCCGGCCAGGTTCTGGGTGGCGGCCAGCAGGATGGCTGCCTGCCGGGCGAACAGCGTCATCACCTGCTCGTCGTGCCGGTCGAACCGGCCGGGCTGCACCCCGTACAGCTTGATCGCGCCGATCGACCTCCCGTCGGTGACCAGCGGTGCGCTCAGCACCGACCGGATGCCCAGCCGGGCGGCCTGCTCGCTCCACGTCGGCCAGCGCCGGTCGCCGGTGGTGTCGTCGATGCGCACCAGCAGCCCGGTGCGCCACGCGCTGAGGCACGGTCCCTCGTCCAGGTCGTACTGCAGCGCGTCGGCCCGTGCGGCCAGCTCGCTGGTCGCGGCCATCGTGCGGGTGCCGCGCTCGTCGACGACGGTCACCGCGGCTCCGTCGGTGTCCGGCGCCGTCGCCGACGCCAGCGCGGTGACCAGCTCCACCGCCGAGCGGACCGTCTCCTGCGACAGCACCAGCCCGGCCATCTGCACCAGCGTGGCCGCCAGCCGATCGGGCCCCTGGGCGCCGGCCGGCCCGTCCGGCCCCGCGGCCGCGTCAGGATCGACCGGCGGCATCCCGCGTCTCCCTCACCGGTGTACCGGCGCCCCGCCACGGTGGCCCGGCCGGCGTCGGTCCCGCCGTCGCGTGCCGGACCGCGGGAGCGCCGCCGGAGTGGCCCGCGACCGGCCCGGCGATCGACCGTGCCACCGGTGGCAGCGCATCGTCGACGCCGACCAGCGGCAGCAGTCGTCGCAGGTAGGGCCGCGCCCCGACCACGATCACGGCCGCGCCGGCTGCCTGCGCCGCCCGTCGGACCGCCGCCAGCGCCCGCAGCCCCGGCACGTCGCAGAAGCTCAGTCCGGCCAGGTCCAGCACCCACGCCGGGACAGCGGCACGGCCCAGCACCGCGCAGGCGGCGTCCAGGTGCCCGCAGGTCGCCCTGTCCAGCTCACCGCTGAGCAGGATCCGCCCGGCCGGGAGGTCGAGGGTCACCAGCAGCTCGGCCACGGCCGGGTCCGCCGAGTGGAGAGAAGTCGTCGCCTGTGACATGGCACGTCCCGGGCTCGGGTGCGCGCGACGACGGATCCATCCCGGTCCCGGGCTCCCCCCGGGCGAGCGCGCACGGATCGGGCCGGGCGTTTCGACCCCTTCCCTCACGGTAGCCCTCGTCGGCGTCGGCGACCACCGGCGGCGAGGGCCGGCCACACGGGTCCCGCGCGGGCACGAGGCCGTGCTGCGGCCGGTGCCCCGGTGTCGCTGGTGCCTGCCGCCGGGTCCGCCGGCGCGTTCGACGAGGACGGCCGAGCAGTCGCCGGCCGCTGCGGCGCCTACGCCGCGGTCGCCGCCGGCAACCTGTACGCCTACCGCAGCGCGCGGGACCTGGCCGACGACCTGCAGGTCGCGCTGGAGTCCCGCGGGGTGATCGACCAGGCCGAGGGCGTGCTGGTCGAGCGATACCGGCTCACTCCGGACCAGGCCTCCCAGCTGCTGGCGCGGGCGTCGAACGACGCCGACCGGAAGCTGCGCGACGTCGCCGACCACCTGGTGCACACCGGCGAGTTCCCCCTCCGTAGGTCTTCGCGGCAGGGCGGCGGCGGCGGCTCCCGGCCGCCCGGCGTCAGCCCACGTCCTCGACGCCCTCGGCGGTGAGCCGTGCCCGGACGGTCGCGGCACGGGCCCGGGCGACCCCGGCGAGGTGGCGCTCGGTCGCGGCGCGCGCCCTGAGCGCCTCGGCCCGGGGGAGGTCGACCTCCACCAGCACGGCCTCGTCCAGCCGGCCGGCCGTCGCGTCGTGCAGGGCGGCGGCACGCTCGTGCAGCGCGATCGCGGCCCGCTCCCGCCGCACCGCGCGGTGGAACGCCTCCTGGCCCCGCCCGGTGGGATCGGTCACGCCGTCCAGTGTGCTCCGGCGGACGTCCCGCGGAGCCCGTGCGGACGGGCGTCCCGCCGCGCCGGGCGGCGCCGGATCGGTCACGCCTCGGGAGCGGCCGTGAGGCGCCGGTACTCGGCCTGCACGACGTCGTAGCACTCGCACGCCGCCTCGTGCAGCGCGGCGGCGTCGACGACGGTGATCCGCCCGCGCGTGTAGCGGATGATCCCCGCCTGCTGCAGCACCCCGGCGGTGAGCGACACGGTGCCGCGGCGCACGCCCAGCATCTGCGCGAGGAACTCCTGGGTGAGGGTGAACTCGTCGGCGCCCACCCGGTCGCGGGTCTGCAGCAGCCACCGGGCGCAGCGCTCCTCGGTGGTGTGCAGGCGGTTGCAGGCGACGTTCTGCGACAGCTGCACCATCGTCGCCTGCGTGAAGCGGTGCAGCAGGTCGTGCAGCGCGCCGTCGGCGGCGAGGAACCGGCGCAGGTCGCCCGTCACCAGGCGCGCGGCGGTCCCGGCGACCTGGCAGAAGCAGTCGTGGGGGCTCTCGGCGGTCCCCAGGAACGCGGGCAGTCCCGACATCCCCTCGCGCCCGACGGTGGCGACCTCGACCGCCGCCTCGCCCTCGACGGTGGCGACCACCGACAGGACGGCGTCGACGGGGAACCAGACGTGCTCGATGGTCTTCCCGGCCTCGTACAGCTCGTCGCGGACCTCCAGCGGGACGACCTCGAGCAGCGGCTCCAGGCGACGGAACTCCTCGGCGGGGAGGAGGCCGAGCAGGAGGTTGCGGTGCAGGTCCGGTGCGGTGCTGTCGTTCGGCACGGGCCGCCTCCCGGTCGGACGGTGCTCCCGTCGTCTCCGGGAGCGGCCACGGTACTCCCGGAGGACGGGGGTCAGGCCGGCACGGGCCGTGGGCCCAGCCGCGCCCACGGCGGTACGGGGACGGCGAGCAGGTCCGCGCCCCCCGGCGCCATCGTGTACGCCACCAGGGCCGGGGCGACGAGCGCCAGCGGCAGGGCGTGCTCCACGCAGCCGGTGGCCAGGGCCGCGCTCGGCATGCCGGGGGCCTCGGCGTCGTCCGGCTGCTGGACCAGCACCCGGCCACCGGCCCGCCGGACCGCGCGCACGCCCTCGGCGCCGTCGGCCAGCCGCCCGGTCAGGACCACGGCCAGCACCCCGGTCCCGTACGCGGCGGCGGCACTGGTGAGGAGGTGGTCGGCGCCGCCGAGCGTCGGCGCGCAGCGCAGCACGAGCCCGTCGTCGTCGACGTCCGCGGTGGTCCGGCCCGGCAGCACGGTCACGCCCGGGAGCAGCGGCCCGGAGGCTGCCGTGCGCACCGGGAGCAGGCTGCGGGCACGGAGGATGTCGCCCAGCATCTCCGGCGTGCCGGGACCACGGTGCTGGACCACGAGCACGGGCACCGGGAAGTCCGCCGGGAGGCCGCCCAGCACGGCCGACAGGGCCCGCACCCCGCCGGTGCTGGCGGCCAGCACCACCACCCGGAAGCCGCCGCGGGCGTCGGGGTAGGGGAGCGCCGCCACCTCCGCGAGGCTACCCCTGTGTCAGGCACCTGACACAGCACCACGTGTTCCGGCGGGTCGCCGGTTGCGGAGCGACGTAGGCTGGGCGCACCCGAGCGACCGGCCGGACGACCGGGGAGGGCGCGGCCGTGGAACCTGACGAACTGGCGCTGGCCTGCCGGCTGAGCGGGCTGCCCCTCGGGGACCTGTGGCTGGCCTACCTCGAGATGGGCGGCAGCCGGTCGCGGCCGGAGCTGGAGGCCCGCCTCGGCGGCGTGGCCTGGCCGGAGCGGGAGGACCGCTACCTGGCCGTCGTCGCCGACGAGGCCCTGCGGGAACGGGGCCTGCCGAGCCTGGCCCCGCCCGCCGGTGCCCAGGATCCGCTGCTCGGCCGGCCCACGGGCAACGACGGCGGGGTCGCGCTGTGCCGGACCACGAGGGCGGTGCTCGAGACCCGGGCCCACGGCAGCAGGCTGACCGCGCTGTTCGAGCGGTGTGCCCGTGCACGCGAGGACGCGCGCGGGGCCCGCGAGCGCGCCCAGGCGTTCCGGCTGGCCCGCGACGCGGAGGTCCTGCCCGCGCGCGGTGGGCGCTGAGCGACCCGACCCCGCCTCGGCGCTACGGTGCAGGGAGGACCCTGCGCGGCTGCGCACGGGAGAACGGAGAACCGCCGTGGCGCGACGTGACCTGGTAGTGGTCGGTGCCTCGGCGGGCGGCGTCGAGGCGCTGCGCGTCCTCCTCGGCAGCCTGCCGCCGGACTTCCCGGCCGCCCTGCTCGTGGTCATGCACGTGCCGTCGACCGGCCGCAGCGCCCTGACGGAGATCCTCGACCGCGCCTGCCCCCTGCCCGTGCGGCGGGCGGAGAGCGGCGCCCCTCTCCGGCCCGGCACGGTGACCGTCGCCGTCCCCGACCACCACCTGCTCGTGGTGGGGGACCACCTGCTGCTCTCCCGCGGTCCCCGCGAGAACGGGCACCGCCCGGCGGTCGACGTCCTCTTCCGGACCGCCGCCCGCAGCGCCGGGCCGCGCGTGGTGGCCGTCGTCCTGTCCGGGGCGCTCGACGACGGGACGGCGGGGATGATCGCCGTCCGCGAGCGGGGCGGCGTGGGCGTGGCGCAGGACCCGGAGGACGCGCTGTACCCCAGCATGCCGGCGCACGCGGTCGAGGTGGCCTCCGCCGACCACGCCGTCCCGGTGGCGAAGATGGGGGCCCTGCTCACCGATCTCGTGGCCGAGGAGGTCGCCGACGGCGCTCCGGCGGCCAGCGACCTGATGGACAAGGAGACGGCCGTGGCGGAGTTCGACGTCGCCGCGCTGAACGACGACGTGCGGCCCGGCACGCCCTCGGGGTTCGGTTGCCCGTCCTGCCACGGCGCGCTGTTCACGATCACCGAGGGCGGCATGGAGCGCTACCGCTGCCGGGTGGGTCACGCCTGGTCGCCGGAGGCGCTGGCCGCCGAGCAGTCCGAGGCGCTGGAGGGCGCGTTGTGGATGGCGCTGCGCGGCCTGGAGGAGCGGGCGGCGCTCAGCCTGCGGATGGGGGAGAGGGCACAGCAGCGGGGCCACACGCACACCGCCCGGACCTTCCGCACCCGCCACGACGAGGCGCAGGCGGCGGCGCTGCTGATCCGGCGGCTGCTGCAGCGCGAGCAGCTCGACGGCGGGGCGCTGCCCGACGAGGTGGGGGGGCCGTGAGCCGGTGACCGAGCGACGACCGGAGCCGGGCGGGGACGAGGACGACCTGCCCGCCGACGAGACCGACGCGCAGGACGACGGCGCGGTCGGAGGTGCACTCGAGCCCGACCCCGACCTCGAGGCGCTGCTGGTCTACCTGCGCGAGCAGCGCGGCTTCGACTTCACCGGGTACAAGCGCCCCAGCCTGGCCCGCCGCGTCCGCCGGCGGATGGCCGAGGTCGGCATCGACTCGGTGGCGGAGTACCAGGACCACCTGGAGGTGCACCCCGACGAGTTCACGCCGCTGTTCAACACGGTGCTCATCAACGTCACCAGCTTCTTCCGCGACCGGAAGGCGTGGGACCACCTCCGCGACGAGCTGCTGCCCGACATGCTGGCCGGGGCCGGCCCGACGATCCGGGTGTGGAGCGCCGGGTGCGCGTCCGGCCAGGAGGCCTACAGCCTGGCGATCCTGCTGGCCGACGCGCTGGGCGCCGAGCAGTTCCGGCAGCGGGTGAAGATCTACGCCACCGACGTCGACGAGGAGGCGCTCGCCCAGGCGCGGCAGGCCTCCTACACCGAGCGGGAGCTGGCCGGCCTCACCCCGGACCAGGTCGAGGAGTACTTCTCGCCCGAGGGCGCCCGGTACGTCTTCCGCAAGGACCTGCGCCGGTCGGTGATCTTCGGCCGCAACGACCTGGTGCAGGACGCGCCGATCTCGCACGTCGACCTGCTGCTGTGCCGCAACACCCTCATGTACTTCACCGCCGAGACCCAGAGCCGCATCCTCGGCCGCCTGCACTTCGCGCTCAACCCCTCGGGTGTGCTGTTCCTCGGCAAGGCCGAGATGCTGCTGTCCCACAGCCAGCTGTTCACCCCGGTCGACCTGACCCGCCGCTTCTTCCGCAAGCGCGGCGGGCGCCCGGTGGTCGAGCGCCCGGTCCTGGCCGCGCCGCTCCCCGTCTCGCCGCCGGTCAGCGAACTGGAGCTCTCCCGGCTGCGGCGCGAGGCGATGCTGTCCGCGCCGGCTGCCCAGCTCGCCGTCGACGCCGACGGCCGGGTGGCGATGGTCAACCGGCAGGCCGAGCAGCTGCTCGGTGTCGACGACCGGGACGTCGGCCGGCCGTTCCACGACCTGGAGATCTCCTACCGCCCGGTCGAGCTGCGGGGGGCCATCGCCGAGGCCGCGGCCGAGCGCCGGCCGATCTGGCTGCGCGGCGTCGAGCGCCGCCGGCCGGGCCAGGAGCCGACCGTGTTCGACGTGCAGGTGCGGCCGCTCTACCGCGAGGACAGCACCCTGCTCGGCACCACCATCGTCTTCGACGACGTGACGCAGTACCGGCGGCTGCAGACCGAGCTCGAGTACGCCAACCGGCAGCTGGAGACCGCCTACGAGGAGCTGCAGTCGACCAACGAGGAGCTGGAGACCACCAACGAGGAGCTGCAGAGCACGGTCGAGGAGCTGGAGACCACCAACGAGGAGCTCCAGTCGACCAACGAGGAGCTCGAGACCATGAACGAGGAGCTGCAGTCGATGAACGACGAGCTGCACTCCACCAACGAGGAGCTGCGCCGCAGCACCGACGAGGTCGGTGCCCTCAACCGGTTCATGACCGGCGTGCTCGGCAGCTTCAAGGCCGGGGTGGCCGTGGTCGACCCAGACCTGCGGGTGCTCGTGTGGAACGCCGCCGCCGAGGACCTGTGGGGCCTCCGGCAGGACGAGGTCTCCGGCCAGCACCTGCTCAACCTCGACGTCGGGCTGCCGCTGTCGGACCTGCACCCGCTGCTGCGCCGGCAGGTCGCCGGCGACGGCCCGCCGCACGAGACCGTCGACCTCGCCGCGGTCAACCGGCGCGGCCGGCCGGTGCAGGTGCGGGTGACCGTCAGCTCCTTCGCCCACGGCCCCGAGCAGCGTGGCGGCGCGGTCATCCTGATGGACCCGAGCGGGCTCTGAGCCGGGCGGTCAGTCGCCGGCGGCCATCACCAGGTCGGTGTCGCCCTCGACGACCAGCCGGGCGAGGTCGCGCACCTTGACGTTGAGGCGGTTGCTGAGCGCCACCAGCCGGGCGAACGCCTCGTCGGGGCCCACCCCGAGCCGGGCCACGAGCACGCCCTTGGCCTGGTCGATGACGGCCCGGGAGGTCAGCGCCCGCTCCAGGTTGCCCGCCAGCGAGGTGAGTGCCTCGCGCTCGGCCACGTTCTGCAGCACGCCCGCGACCGCGGCCGCGGCGAGCTCGCCGATCCGGCGGTTCGCCGTGCCGAACGTCTCCGGCCGGGCGGAGTAGAGGTTGATGACGCCGGTGGTCTCGCCGTCCTCGCGCACCGGGACGGCCAGCACGGCGCGCACCGCCGCGTCCGCCGCGAGCGCACGCAGCCGGGACCAGCGGTCGTCGGCGCGCACGTCGGGGGAGCTGACCGCCCGGCCGGTGCGGTAGGCGTCCCAGCACGGACCCTCCTGGACGCGCAGCTGCCGGCCGTCGAGGTCCTGGGCCTCGGGGGACTCGCTGCCCAGCCGCTGGGGCTCGAGCGGGGAGCCGAGCGTGATGCTCACCCAGTCGGCGCCGGCCACGGCGCTCCGGACGAGGGTGGCCATCCGGCCGAGCATCCGCTGCCGGTCGGGCTCGTCGACCGGCAGGGCCGACAGCTGGGCGAACGCCGCCGCCAGCCCCAGGACGTCGGTGACCTCGCCCGCGCCGGTGTCCGGTGGGAGGTCGTCGGGCACCGCGGCCGTCCGCTGCTCCTGCGCTCCGCCGTCCCGGGGAGCCAGCACCCACTGCACCCGGGCGGACGCCGGCGGACCCGGGGTCTCGGTGAAGCCGAACAGCTCCGACCGGCGCTGCGGTCCGCTCCGCGGCCGGAGGGTCACGTCCAGGCGCTGCTCGGCCCCGGCAGGGCGCGACAGCGCGCGCAGCGCGTTGCGGAACGCCAGGACGTCCTCCGGGGAGAGGAAGACCGACAGCGGCTTGCCCAGCAGCCGACCGGGGCCGACCCCGACCGCGCCGACGAGCGCCGGGTTGGCCTCCAGCAGCTTGCCGTTGCCGTCGGTGAGCGCCAGGCCGAGGGGGACCACGGCGGCGAGCTGGCTGCGCCAGCGGACCTCGGCCTCGTGCCGGCCGAGCAGGGCGGTCACCTGCTCCTGCTGCACGCGCAGCTCCTCGGAGACCACCTCCAGCTCCTCGGAGCGGACGTCGAGGGACGCCAGCTGGGCCATCACCTCGTCCACCGACGGCGGCCGGCCGGGGGAGCTGCTCTCACCGATCGTCATCGGGGTGCCCCTCCCGCCGAACCGCTGCGGCGGTGCGGTCGTCGGCGGCGGCTCCCCGGTCGTCCTCGGCAGCCGCGACGCGGTGCTCGGCGGCGCGGGCGCGGTGCGCCTCGACGTCGCCGACGCCCGCGCGGGCCACGGCCTCGTGGAGCTCGGCGCTGCGCTCGTGCGCCCGGGCCGCCCGCCGGTGCCCGTCGCGGGCCCGCTCCAGCGACTCGCGCGCCCGCTCGGCTGCCGTCTCCGCCCGCGCCCGGGCCTCGCGGACGGTCTCGTCGTCGGGCGCCTCCCCCGCCGCCGCCCGGGCGAGCCGGTCGGACAGCTCCTGCGTGCGGCGGCCGGCCGCCTCCGCGCGCTCCGCCGCCCGCGATCCGGCGTCCTCGGACTCCATCCCGGGCTCCCTCCCTGCGGTCGGGTCCTCCGCTCCATCCTCCCGTGCCACCCCCCCCGTTGTCGCGCCCGTGACCCGGGGAACGGGCGACGGTCATGCCACTCGACGGTCGTTCCACTCGACCGCGCGCCGTGACAGAGTTCCGTCATGGACCGCAGGAGTCCTGGACCGGCCGGCGAGCGCTCGCCGACCGAGGGTCCCGTCGCGCCGGCCGAGCGCCGGGGACGGCCCTCGGCGCACGCGACCGGCGAGGCGGTCCGCCAGGACCTGTCCCAGCGGCTCGCCGACCTGGCGCGGGACATGCAGCACCAGACCGACCCCACGGCGGTCATGGAGACCATCGTCTCCGCGGTCAGGGGGACGATCCCCGGCGCCGACGAGGCCACGATCAGCCTGGTGCAGGGCCGCCGCCGGGTGGTGTCGGCCGCGGCCACCGGCGAGCGGGCGCGGCGCTTCGACGACCTGCAGCAGCAGGTCGGGCAGGGCCCGTGCCTGGACTCCATGTACGAGCAGGTCACCGTCCGCGTCGACGACCTGGCCACCGACCCGCGCTGGCCGGAGCTGGGCCGCCGGGCCCCGTCGGAGCTGGGCGTGGCCAGCATCCTGTGCTTCCAGCTGTTCGTGCACGAGAGCGACCTCGGGGCGCTGAACCTGCTGTCGAGCCGCCCCGGGGCGTTCACCGACGAGTCCGAGCGCGTGGGGCTGCTGTTCGCCAGCCACGCGGCGATCGCGGTGGCCGATGCGCAGGACCTCACCAACATCACCGTCGCCCTGGCCAGCCGCGACGTCATCGGTCAGGCCAAGGGCATCCTGATGGAGCGGTACAAGATCACCGCGGACGTGGCGTTCGCGCTGCTGGCGAAGACCAGCCAGGACACCAACCGGAAGCTCACCGAGGTCGCCGAGCAGTTGTCGCAGACCGGGGCCCTCGACTCCTGACGACCGTGCGGCCGGGTGCGTGCCCCGTCAGGAGAGCTGTCCGGGAGGGGCGGTGGAGGACCGGACCACGAGCGAGGTGGCCTGGGTGCGGTGCCGGTCGGCCACGTCCTCGCCGGCGATGAGGGCCAGGAGCATGGCGGCGGCCTCCTCGCCCATCCGCCGGATCGGCTGCTGCACCGTGGTCAGCGGGGGTGCGGCGAGGGCGGACTCGGGGATGTCGTCGAAGCCGACCACCGAGAGCCGGCCCGGCACCTCGAGCCCGAGCTCCGCCGCCACCTCCAGCGTCACCAGCGCCGAGAGGTCGTTCGCCGCGAAGACCGCGGTCGGCGGCGACGGGAGGGAGAGCAGCTCGCGGGCCGCCTCGCGCGCGATCTCCGGCTCGAAGCCGCCGGACCGCACCAGCGCCTCGTCCACCGGCAGCCCCGCGGCGACGAGCGCCTCGCGGTAGCCCTGCTCCCGCTGCTGGGCGGACAGCAGGTCCGCGCGGCCGGTGATCATGCCGATGCGGGTGTGCCCGAGCCCGATCAGGTGCTCCACGCCGAGCCGCGCGCCCTGCAGGTTGTCGGCGGTGACCGAGGGCAGTCCCGACGGACCGGTGTGCGGGTCCACCGCCACCACCGGCCCGTCGGCCTGCACCTCGGTCACGGTCGGCGTGACGAGGACGGCGCCGTCGACGAGGCTCCCCATCAGCCGGCTCAGCGACCGGCGCTCCCACCCCACCGGGGCCTCGACGTGCCCGCCGGCGGAGTAGGCGATCAGCTCGTAGCCGGAGCCGTGGATGGCGTCGGCGACTCCCTTGAGCACCTCGGTGCTGAACGGCTCGAAGTCCATGACCAGCACGCCGACGACGTTGGTGCGGCGGTTGCGCAGGCTGCGCGCGACGAGGCTCGCCTCGTAGCCGAGCCGGTCGATGACCCGGGTCACGTGGTCGACGGTGTCGGCCGAGATGCCGTACCGGCCGTTGATGACCTTCGAGACGGTGGAGATCGAGACGCCGGCCTCCGCGGCCACCTGCTGCATCGTCACCCGGCCGCGGAGGGCCGGCAGGGGGACCTGCCCGGTCGGGGTGCCGTCGGCCGACCCCACTCCGAGGCCCGGGCCGGTGCGGTCGTCGGTCGGTGCGTCGAGATCCATGGGTCCTCTTCTCGGTCCGCTGGTCACACTGCCAGAGGAGGGGGCTGCGCTGTCCAGGACACCGGCGCGGGAGGCCTCGCCCACCCGGAGCCGGTCCCTGCGGCGGCTCCGGGTGGGCGTGCCCGGCTCAGCCCTTCACCGCGCCCTGGAGCCCGCTGACGATGCGCCGCTGCATGGCGAGGAACAGCATCAGCGCGGGGATCATCGCGATGGTCGTGAACGCCAGCACCCCCGCGGTGTCGGCCGAGTGCTCGGTCGAGTAGTCGGCCACGCCCAGCGGGAGGGTGCGCATGTCCCCCTGGAGGAGCAGCAGCGGGAGCAGGTAGGCGTTCCAGGAGGCGACGAAGGCCAGGACGCCGACCGTGACCAGGCCGGGCATCGACAGCGGCAGCGCGATCCGCCAGAAGATGCCGACCCGGGAGGCGCCGTCGAGCATGGCCGCCTCCTCGACCTCCTTCGGCAGCGCCATCAGGAAGGGCCGCAGGATCACCACCGTCGTCGGCAGCGCGAACGCCGCCTGCGGCAGGGCGATGCCCCACCAGGTGTTGCCCAGCTGCAGGTCGCGGGTCACGAGGATGAACAGCGGGACGATCGCCACGGCCGCGGGGAAGAGCAGCCCCAGGACGAACACCAGGAACAGCGGCTCGCGGAACCGGAACTGGTAGCGCGCCAGCGGGTAGGCGGCCATCACGCCCGCGAGCACCGCCACCACCGTGGTGATGAGGGCGACCGCCGTCGAGTTCAGCGCGTAGCGCCAGAAGTCGGGGTTGGTGACGACGCCCCGGTAGTTGTCCAGCACCCACGGGTCGGGGAGCCCAGCCGGGTCGCGCGCCAGCTGCTCGTTGCTGCGGAAGCCGCCGAGCGCGCCGTAGAGCACCGGCCCGAGCGTGACCGCCACGACGCCGGCCGCCACCAGGTAGACCAGCGGGCCACCCCGCCCGTACGTCGTCGCCCGTCGTGCCATCACCGGGCCCTCCTCTCGTGTGTCTCGGGCAGGTTCACGCGTCCGCCTTGGTGTCGCGGCGCAGCACCAGGAACTGGTAGGCGACGGCCAGCGCGAACCCGATGAGGAACAGCACGACCGAGGCGGCTCCGGCGATGCCGAAGTTGCTGCGCTGCGTGCCCTGGCTGACGAGGTAGGTCGCCATGGTGGTCGTCGCGTTCGCCGGCCCGCCGCCGGTCAGGATCCAGACCATGTCGAACAGCTGCAGCGAGCCGATCATGGACAGGAAGACCCAGGTCCGGATGGTCGGGGCGAGCAGCGGGATCGCGATGCGGCGCTGGGTCTGCCACCACGAGGCGCCGTCGAGCTGGGCGGCCTCGGAGAGCTCGTCGGGGACCCCCTGGAGCCCGGCCAGGAAGAGCAGCACGGCCAGGCCCAGGTACTTCCACGTGAGGACGACGAACACGGTGGCCAGCGCCAGGTCGGGGGTGCCGAGGAAGCCCTGCTCGGGGACCGGGATCCCGACCGACGACAGCATCGACTCGAGCAGTCCCGACCGCGGCTGCAGCAGTTGGAACCACACGACGCCGGCGATGACCTCGGCGAGGACGTAGGGGACGAAGATGATCGTCCGCAGCAGCCCCCGCCCGCGGATGCGGCGGTTGAGCAGCAGCGCCAGGGCCAGCCCCAGCGGCAGCTGCACGAGGATCGACGCGAAGACGATGACGAAGTTGTGCACCACCGCGTCGGTGAAGACGTCGTCGGCGAGCACCCGGGCGTAGTTCTGCAGGCCGACGAAGTCCACCATCGGGCCGAAGCCCTTCCAGCGGTAGAACGACATCCGGGCCGCGGAGAAGACCGGGTAGACGACGAAGACGGCCATCAGTGCCAGGGCCGGCGCCACGAAGAAGAGGATCTCCAGGCGCTTGCGGCCCCTGTCGCGACGGGGGCGGCCGGTCCCACCGGGGGTCCGGCCGGTCACCCGGCGCGCGTCCGCGCGCCGGGTGACCGCTGCCCCCGGGTCCGCCGCCGTGACGGCGCCCTGGGAGGTCATGGTCGGATCACTGCTCCTGGTCGGCGGCCTGCTGGGTCTGGTCCACGATGTCCTGCGGCGTCGCCTCGCCGGCGAACATCAGCGCGATCGCGTCGTTCATCGCACCGCCGACCGACGCCCCGAAGGCGGTGTCGAAGTAGAGCTGCACGTACGGCGCCGCGTCGCGGACCTCGAGCAGCTGGGCCAGCGCCGGGTCGGAGACGGCGCCCGCCGCGGCGGGGTTCGTCGGCAGACCCATGTCGTTCTCGGCGAAGCCCGTCTGCACCTCGTCGGAGAGCAGGTACTTCACGAGGTCGACCGCCTCGTCGGGAGCCTCCTGCGAGACGGCCCACGCGTCACCGCCACCGAGCTGGGCCTCGGGGTCACCCTCGCCGCCCTCGACCGCCGGGAACGGGAACCAGCCGGTCTTGTCGCCGAGACCCTGGCCGTCCTCGGTGAGGCCCTGCATGACGCCGGGCTCCCAGTGGCCGGTCAGCTCCATCGCGACCTGCCCCGTGGCGAGCAGGCCGGAGGCCGACGTGGCACCCTCCTGCGCCGGCGTCGTCAGGAAGCCGGGGTTGAAGGGCTCGGTGTCGATCAGCGTCTGGAGCTCCTCGCCGGCCTGCACGAAGCACGGGTCGGAGAAGTCGAGGCTGGTGACCGCGTCGGTCAGCACGTCCTCGGAGCAGGAGCGGACCGCCGTGTAGTACCAGTAGTGGGCGGCCGGCCACTTGTCGCCCCCACCGAGCGAGGCCGGCGTGATGCCGGCGCCCTTCAGGGTCTCGATGGTGGAGGCCAGCTCCTCCATCGTGGTCGGCGGTGCCGTGATGCCCGCCTGCGCGAAGAGCTCGGTGTTGTACCAGAAGCCCACGACGCCGACGGAGAACGGCAGCGCGTAGGTCTGGTCCTCGACCTGCCACCCGGAGACCTGGCCGCCGATCTTCTCGATCTCCTCGGCCGCGTCCTCGGACAGGTCGCGGACCATGCCGGCCTCCACGTGGTCGGCGAGCTCGCCGCCGCCGCGCTCCATGTAGACGTCCGGCACGTCACCGCTCTGGAACGCCGCCTCGAGCTTGTCGACCATGTCCTCGTGGGCCATGGCCACGACCTCGACCTCGACGCCCGGGTGGGCCTCCTCGAAGTCGGCGGCCACCTGCTCGTAGTAGCCCTTGCCGGGCTCGTTGTTCGAGTTGTGCCACCAGGTGATCGTGTTGTCGTCGCCTCCCGAGGCGCTGTCACCACCACCGCCGCAGGCAGTGGCCGTGAGCAGTACCGCGCTGCTGCACAGCACCGAGAGAGCCGTTCGCCCCGAACGCCGCATGTCTGAACCCCTTCGTCCTTCCGCACGCCGTGGTGGCGTGGAACACACCACCGAAGGTCGCAGCCAGCCCTTGCGCTGTCAATCGTTGTCGATAACGATTTCCTAGTGACCTGCTCCACATCTCCCGACGCCGTCCGCCGCACCGAGGGCACCGTGGTGGTGCGCTCCGCCGACGGCTCGCCCCGTGCGCACACCGACGTGGTGGTCGAGCAGACCCGCCACGACGTCGCCTTCGGCAACATCGGCTTCGACTTCGTGGGGCTGGCCAACGACGAGCACGGCGGGGCGCGCGAGAACGTCTTCGGTGGCGCCGACCCGGAGGCGGCCGAGCGGCTCGAGCACCTCTGGCTGGACCTGTTCGACACCGCGACCCTGCCGTTCTACTGGGCCGGCTTCGAGCCGGTGCAGGGACGGCCCGACACCCGCCGTCTGCAGGCCGCGGCCGCGTGGTTCCGCGACCGGGGCGTGTCCGTCAAGGGCCACCCGCTGGTCTGGCACACGCTCGCCCCGGACTGGCTGCGGGAGCTCTCCGACCCCGACGTCGAGGAGACCGTGCGGGCGCGGGTCCGGCGCGAGGTCACGTCCTTCGCGGGGCTGGTGGACACCTGGGACGCCATCAACGAGGTCGTGATCATGCCCGTCTTCGCGAACGAGGACCGGCAGAACGCGATCACCCGGCTGTGCCGGCGCATCGGGCGCATCCCGACCATCCGCCTGGCCTTCGAGGAGGCCCGCGCGGCGAACCCGGCAGCCACCCTGGTCCTCAACGACTTCAACCTGTCGACGGCGTACGAGTGCCTGGTCGAGGGCGTGCTCGAGGCCGGCGTGCAGGTCGACGCGATCGGCCTGCAGAGCCACATGCACCAGGGCTACTGGGGCGAGGAGCGGACGCAGGAGGTGCTGGAGCGGTTCGCCCGCTACGGCCTGCCGCTGCACTGGACCGAGACGACGCTGGTGTCCGGGGACCTGATGCCCCCGGAGATCGAGGACCTCAACGACCACCGGGTCGAGGAGTGGCCCTCCACGCCCGAGGGCGAGGAGCGGCAGGCCGACGAGATCGTCCGCCACTACTCGACGCTGCTGTCCCACCCGGCGGTCGAGGCCGTGACCTACTGGGGGATCACCGACCGCGGCGCCTGGCTCGGTGCCCCCGCGGGACTGGTGCGCGCCGACGGCACCCCCAAGCCGGCCTACGACGCCCTCCGGGGCCTGGTCAAGGGGGAGTGGTGGCTGCCGCCGACCCGGCTGCGGACCGACGGCGAGGGCCGCGTGACGGTGCGCGGGTGGGCCGGGACCTACTCGGTCTCGGCGGGGGACCGCTGCGCGTCGTGGCAGCTGCGACCGGACGCCCCGCCGGCGGAGGTCACCCTGGCCTGACCGCCCCACCTCCCCACCGCACCGGCACCGCACGAGACAGGACGGACTCCCGAACAGCATGGCCACCGACATCGACACCGGCAGCGACACCGGCAGCGACACCGAGCAGGCGCCCTGGCGCGACCCCGCCCTCCCCGCCCAGGACAGGGTGGCCGACCTCGTCCGGCGCATGACGCTGGAGGAGAAGGTCGCCCAGCTGTACGGCGTCTGGGTGGGCATCGACGCGACCGCGGGCGAGGTCGCCCCGCACCAGCACGAGATGGCCGCCGCGCCGGTGGACTGGGAGGAGCTGATCCGCAGCGGGCTCGGGCAGCTGACCCGGCCGTTCGGGACGGCGCCGGTCGACCCGCTCGTGGGGGCCAAGGGCCTCGCGGAGAGCCAGCGGCAGATCGTGGCCGCCGGCCGCCACGGCATCCCGGCGCTGGTGCACGAGGAGTGCCTCACCGGGCTCGCCGCCTGGACCGCGACCGCCTTCCCCTCGCCGCTGTGCTGGGCGGCCGGCTTCGACCCGGACCTCGTGGAGCGCATGGGCGCGCTCATCGGGCAGAGCATGCGCCGGCTCGGTGTCCACCAGGGGCTCGCCCCCGTCCTCGACGTCGCCCGCGACCTGCGGTGGGGACGGGTCGAGGAGACCATGGGCGAGGACCCGCACCTGGTGGGCACCATCGGCAGCGCCTACGTCCGCGGCCTGGAGTCCAGCGGCGTCGTGGCCACGCTCAAGCACTTCGTCGGCTACTCCGCCTCCCGGGCCGGGCGCAACCTCGCGCCGGTCTCCGCCGGCCCGCGGGAGATCGCCGACGTGCTGCTCCCGCCGTTCGAGATGGCCCTGCGGGCGGGTGCCCGGTCGGTGATGAACTCCTACACCGACCTCGACGGCGTGCCCTCGGCGGCCGACCCGGCGCTGCTCACGTCCCTGCTGCGGGAGACCTACGGGTTCACCGGCACCGTGGTCGCCGACTACTTCTCGATCGCCTTCCTGCAGACCCTGCACGGCGTCGCCGGGTCGCCGGGGGAGGCAGCCGCGCGTGCCCTCGAGGCGGGCATCGACGTGGAGCTGCCCACCGTGGCCTGCTACGGCGAGCCGCTGGTCGAGGCGGTGCGCGCCGGGGCCGTGGACGAGGGCCTGGTGGACCGGGCGCTGCACCGCGTGCTGCTGCAGAAGTGCGAGCTGGGCCTGCTCGACCCCGACTGGTCGCCGGACTCGCCGGCCGTCGTCGACGGCGCGGTCGACCTCGACTCCGCGGAGTCGCGCGCCGTCGCGGGGGAGCTCGCCCGCCGCTCGGTGGTCCTGCTCGCCAACGACGGGACGCTGCCGCTGCGGCCCGGGCTGCGCCTGGCCGTGGTGGGCCCCCGCGCCGACACCGCGCAGGCGGTGCTCGGCTGCTACTCGTTCCCGATGCACGTCGGCGTGCACCACCCCGAGGTGCCCGTGGGCGTCGACATCCCGACGCTCGCCGACGCGCTGCGGGCGGACCCGGCGGCGTACGACGTCGTCGTCGCCGAGGGCTGCCCGGTGCTGGGCGGCGACGACGAGGGCATCGCGGCCGCCGCCCGCACCGCGGCCGAGGCCGACGTGTGCGTCGCCGTCCTCGGCGATCAGGCCGGCCTGTTCGGCAACGGCACGTCGGGGGAGGGCTGCGACGCCGTGGACCTCCGGCTGCCCGGCCGCCAGGAGGAGCTGCTCGAGGCGCTGCTGGCGACGGGGAAGCCGGTCGTGCTGGTCCTGCTCGTCGGGCGCCCCTACGAGCTGTCGCGCCAGGTCGACCGGCTCGCCGCGGTCGTCTGCGGGTTCTTCCCCGGCGAGGAGGGCGGGCCGGCGGTCGCCGACGTCCTCAGCGGCCGGGTGTCCCCGTCGGGCCGGCTGCCGGTGAGCTTCCCGCGCGCGGGGAGCAGTCAGCCGGCGACCTACCTCGCGGCGCCCCTGGGCCGGCGCACCGACGTGAGCACCGTCGACCCGACCCCGCTGTTCCCCTTCGGGCACGGGCTGGGGTACGGCTCGGCGACCTGGGCCGGCGTCCGCGCGGTCGGCGGACCGGAGTGGGACACCGACGGCACCGCCGAGCTGGAGGTCGACCTCCGCAACGACACCGAGCGCGAGGTCACCGAGGTGGTCCAGGTGTACCTGCACGACCCCGTCGCCGAGGTGGTCCGGCCGGTGCAGGCCCTCGTCGCCGCCCGGCGGGTCGACCTCGCGCCGGGGTCCGCGGCCACCGTGCGGTTCACCCTGCACGCCGACCTCACCTCGTTCACCGGGCGCGACGGCACCCGGGTCGTCGACCCCGGCGAGGTGGAGCTGCGGGTGGGCGCCTCCAGCGCCGACGTGCGCGAGGTGCTGCCCTTCACGCTGACCGGCGACCGCCGCACGGTCGGGTTCGAGCGGGTGCTGCACCCCGAGAGCGCCGTCTCGCGGAGCGGGGACTGATGCCGCAGACCGACCTCCCGCTGGAGGAGCTCCGGCGCTACGACCCGCGGCTCCCGGCGCCGGACGACCTGTGGGAGTTCTGGGACGCCACCCTGGAGGAGGCGGCCGAGATCCCGCTGGACGCGTCGTGCACCCCGGTCGACACCGGCCTGGTGACCGTCGAGACCCGGGACGTGTCCTTCGCCGGCGCCGGCGGGTCCGAGGTGCGGGCCTGGCTGCACCTGCCCGCGCGCGCCCTGCGCGGGGACGCTCCCCTTCCCGGGGTCGTCCAGTTCCAGGGCTACAACGGCGGGCGGGGCCTGCCCTACGAGCACGTCCTCTGGGCGTCGGCGGGGTTCGCGCAGCTCGTCGTCGACACCCGCGGGCAGGGGAGCGGCTGGACCGGGGGGGACACCGGCGACCCGGTCGGCTCCGCGGCCGCCCAGCCCGGGTTCCTGACCCGGGGCGTGCTGTCCCCGCAGGACTACTACTACCGGCGCGTCTACACCGACGCCGTCCGGGCGGTCGAGGTGCTGCGCGGCCACCCGGAGGTCGACGGCGACCGGGTCTCGGTGACCGGCATCAGCCAGGGCGGCGGCATCGCGCTGGCCGTCTCGGCGCTCGCCGGCGGGGTGCGGGCGGTCCTGCCCGACGTGCCGTTCCTCTGCGACTTCCCGCGGGCCGCGCGCACCGCCGCCGGCGACCCGTACGCCGAGATCGTGCGGTACCTCGGGGCGCACCGCGACCGCGTCGACCGCGTCTTCGCGACGCTCGCCTACTTCGACGGCGCGGTCCTCGGCCGCCGGTCGTCGGCGCCGGCCCTGTTCTCCGTCGCCCTCATGGACGAGGTCTGCCCGCCGTCGACGGTGTTCGCGGCGTACAACGCCTACGGCGGCCCCAAGGAGATCGAGGTCTACCCGTTCAACGACCACGAGGGCGGGGAGGCGCACCAGCAGCGTGCCCAGCTCTCCTGGTTGCGCCGCCGGCTCGGGGGAGAGGGGGTCTGATGCTGCGCGCCCGCCTCACCGTCGACCGGGCCCGCCCGGTGGGTCCGGTGTCCCGCCGGCTCTTCGGCGCCTTCGTCGAGCACATGGGGCGCGGCGTCTACGGCGGCATCCACGAGCCGGGGCACCCGACGGCGGACGAGGACGGGTTCCGCCGGGACGTCATCGACCTCGTCAGGGAGATGGGGGTGACGGCGGTCCGCTACCCCGGCGGGAACTTCGTCTCCGGCTACCGGTGGGAGGACGGCGTCGGCCCGCGCGAGCAGCGCCCCGTCCGCCTGGACCTGGCCTGGCACAGCACCGAGACCAACGAGGTCGGGCTGCACGAGTTCGCCGCGTGGCTGGAGTCGGTCGGCGCCGAGCTCGTGCTCGCCCTCAACCTCGGCACCCGCGGGATCCAGGAGGCGCTGGACCTGCTCGAGTACGCGAACCTGCCGTCCGGGACGACGCTCGCCGAGCAGCGGATCCGCAACGGGCGCCGGCAGCCGTTCGACGTGCGGATGTGGTGCCTCGGCAACGAGATGGACGGCCCCTGGCAGCTCGGCCAGCGGTCCGCGGCGGACTACGGCGAGCTCGCCGCCCGGACCGCCAAGGCCATGCGGCAGTTCGACCCGGACCTCGAGCTGGTCGCCTGCGGCTCCTCGGGCGCCGGCATGCCGACCTTCGGCGAGTGGGAGCGGGTCGTCCTCACCCACGCCTACGACGACGTCGACCACATCTCCTGCCACGCGTACTACGAGGAGAAGGACGGCGACCTCGGCTCCTTCCTCGCCTCGGCGACGGACATGGACCGCTTCATCGAGACGGTCGTCGCCACCGCCGACCACGTGAAGGCCGTCCGCAAGAGCACGAAGACGATCGACGTCTCCTTCGACGAGTGGAACGTCTGGTACCTGTCGAGGGTCCCGGCCGGCCTCGCGAGGCGGATCGACGACTGGCCCGTCGCGCCGCCGATCAGCGAGGAGCCCTACACCGTGGCCGACGGCGTCGTCGTGGGCAGCCTGCTGATGTCGCTGCTCCGGCACGCCGACCGGGTGACGAGCGCCGCGATGGCGCAGCTCGTCAACGTGATCGCCCCGATCGCGGCCGAGCCCCAGGGGCCGGCGTGGCGCAAGTCGACGTTCTTCCCGTTCGCGACGACCTCCCGCCTGGCGCGCGGCGTCTCTCTCCGGGTGGGCGTCGACTGCCCCTCCTACGACACCGCCGCGTACGGGGAGGTGCCCGTCGTCGACGCCGCCGCCACGGCCGACGACGGAGGCGCCGCGCTCTTCCTCGTGAACCGCTTGCGGACGGAGGAGGCGGAGGTGACCGTCGACCTCGCGCCGCTGGGCGTGGACACCGTCGCGGAGGCACTCACGCTGTCCGACCCGGACCCGTACGCGGCGAACACCACCGACCGGCAGGACCGGGTCGGGCTCCGGCCCACCCCCCGGGCCGAGGTGGCCGGGGGCACGCTCCGCGTGACCCTGCCGCCGGTCTCCTGGACGGCGGTCTCCCTCTCCTGACCCGCGGGGCCGGCCGAACGCGGAGGGGACGGGACCGGTCAGAACCCGGACGCGGTCAGCCAGTCCAGGAACGCGGGGAACCAGGCGTCCGAGGGAGCCCCCTGCGGCGTGATGCCGAAGCCGTGCCCGCCCCGGGCGTAGGCGTGGGCCTCGACCGGGGCGCCGGCGCGCCGCCAGGCGTCGTAGAGGCGGAGCGAGCTGTCGACGATCGTGTCGCCGAGCGCGTCGTCGGTGGCCCAGGCGAGGAACATCGGCGGCGCCGGCTCGGGCACCGGGATCCCGTCCCACCACGCCGGGTAGACCGGCGCGACGAACGACGGCCGCTCGGCGGCGGTCCCGTCGAGGGTGGTCACCAGCGACACGAACGCGCCGGCGGAGAACCCGAGCATGCCGATCCGGTCGGGGTCCAGGCCCCAGCCGGCGGCGTGGTCCCGCACGTGGCGCACCGCCGCAGCGCCGTCGGCCAGGGCCGGTGCCCGCTGCGCCCGCGAGACGCCGGCGACGTACGCCGGCTCGCCGAACACCCGCTCCAGCACGGCCCCGAACTCCGGCTCGGCGACCGGGGTGGGCACGACCCGGTAGTGGAGCACGAAGGCGGCGATGCCCCGCTCGGCGAGCCGCTCGGCCACCCACGCCCCCTCGTTGTCGACGGAGAGGAAGTGCAGGCCGCCACCGGGGGCGACCACCACGCCGGTCCCGGTGCGCCTGCCCGGGGCCGGGAGGTGGGCGGTCAGCGTGGCGGCGGCGACGTTGCGGAGGTTCCGCCGGTCGTCGGGGTCCCAGGGGAGGCGGAAGACGATCGGGGCGTCCGCCGCCTCGTGCTCGCCGAGCGGAACGGGCTTCAGGCGCTGCACGTGCGCTCCTCGTGGTGGGTCCTCGCGGTCGCCAGGTGCTACCTCCGCGCCAGGGCCGCCAGGGCGGCCTCGATCCGCTGCCGCGTGTCGTCGGAGGTCCACCCGGCGACGACGGCCGCGTCGTCGCCGGAGGTCGCCTCGATCGCCGCGTCGGCGGGGCGGTGCAGGGCGGCCTTGGTCAGCCGGTAGGACCGCGGTGAGCGGCCGGCCAGTTCGGCGGCCAGCCCGACCGCCCGCGGCAGCAGCTCGCCGGGCTCGGCGAGCTCGTCGACCACCCCCAGGGCCAGCGCCCGCTCGCGGTCGGCGGTCTGCGCCCCGAGCAGCACCCGGCCGGCGCGGGGGCCGAGCGCGTGCCGGGCGATCTCCAGGGCGGCGGTCGGGAAGGGGACGCCGACGGCCAGCTCGGTCAGCCCGATCCGCCCGCCCGACATCAGCCGCAGGTCGCAGGTCAGGGCCAGCACGCAGCCGCCGGCGACGGCGTGCCCGTTGACCGCGGCGACCGTGGGCCGGGGGTGGTCGAACACGGCGCGGAACGTGCGCGACAGCGCCGTCAGCAGCGCCTCGGTGTAGGGCCGGCCGCCGTCGAGGATCCGGCGCAGGTCCACCCCGGCGGAGAACGACGAGCCGGTGCCGGTGAGCACCAGCGCGCGGTCGGACGCGGTGACCGCCCCGGTGAGGGCGTCGAGCAGCTCCACGTCGAGGGCGCCGACCCGGCCGTGCTCGATGCGCAGGACGGCGACGTCGCCGTGCTCCTCGGTGACCAGCACCGCGTCATCATCCACCCGCACGGTGCCCCGCGGCGGGGCCGTCCCGGAGCGGTCCGGAGCGGCCCCTGGACGCTCCGGGTGTCAGACGGTCTCGGGTACCCGGAGGTGGGCGAGGACGAGGTCCATCTCGGCCACGTCGAGGACGTCGACCCCCATGGTCCGGACGCCCTCCTCGCGCAGCGTGCGGGCCTGCTCCCGCGACTGCTCGAGGGCGGCCCGGCCGTCGAAGACCACCGTGCCGACGGCGTCACCGGTCTCCCGGTCGACGAGCATGCTCAGGCTGCAGAAGCCGGGCATCTCCTGGATCCGCGGCGCCAGGCGGGTGCGGTAGGCGTCGAGCAGGTCGTCCACCCGGCCGGCGTCGCCGTGGATCCAGGTCAGCCGTGCGCACGCGCCGTCCCCGCTGGTGTGCTCGCGGTGGAGGACGGCGATCTCCCACTCGCGCACCTCGAGGTCGTCGCCCGCCCCGAAGCGGTCCATCAGTTCCCGGCGCATCGGGGCGACGCGCTCGGCGCTGGCCTCCATGGCCTGCCGGTCGGCCCAGGCCGACGTCGCGATGCACCGGCCGGTCTCGCGGTCGCAGACCATCGACAGGCCCACGCAGCCGGTCATGTCCCGCACGGCCGGCCAGACCTCGTCCCGAACGTAGGCGATGGCGTCGTCCATCGAGCCGGGGGTGCCGCGGATGGTGGTGGATCGGGCGTACATGCCACCCTCCCTTCGGACGGCGGCGACGCCCCTGCGGCATCGCCGCTCTCCCGAGGGTCCTCCCTCGCCGGGTGCCGGACAACGGCCCGCCGCGCGGCGGGCCGCCGTCCCGGGGCGCGCTCAGCCGCCGTCGTCGACGCGGGTCTCGGTGGCCCGGTAGCCGCCGCCGGGCCACTCCCACCGGCCGTCGACGGTGCCGGCGGCGCGGTCGATCGTGCCGTGGAAGCGCGCGGGGGAGTCCTTCGCGCCGTGCCAGACGGTGAGCTCGTCGCCGTCGACCTCCCAGACGTACTCGAGCGCGAAGGAGCAGTACGGGCCGGGGCCCTCGTTGCTGAAGAACATCGAGCGCAGCGTCTGCTGGGCGTGGTCGTAGCCGATGTACTCGGCGCCGTCGCGCTCGTCCCCGTCGATCCGCACCTGCTGCACGAGGAAGTGGCCGCCCTCGAGCCAGCGCCGGGTCACCGTGCCGGTGAAGGGCGCGCCGCCGTCGAGGTCGCTGCCCTCGAGGCGCCACGTGCCGGCCAGCACGTCGAGGTCGCGCAGCCTCGGGTGCGGCTCGGGGGCGCGGGGTCCGCCGGTCTGCTCGGCGCGCTCGGGCTCGGTCATGACGGGGTCCTCTCGGGAGGGGCGGGGGCGGTGCGTCGAGTACGCAGACCCCCGCGGCGGGCGGGAGTCATCGCCGCCCCGACCCTCGCGAGCACGTCGTGCGAGCAGTACGGCTAGAAGGCGTAGTGCAGGACGATCGTCCCCTTCCGCGACCACGACGTGCTCAGCGCCGACAGCCGGTAGTACAGCCGCCAGAACGGCGGGAACTGCGCGATCTCGGGCTCGCGGCTGAGCAGGATCTCCCGGACCAGGTGCAGGCGGGGGTTCCAGCGCTCGGGTTCCCGGGGGTCGTCGAAGCCGGGGTTCCTGAGCAGGTCCGCGACGCCCTTCGTGCCGGGGACGTGCTTGGTCGCCCAGATCGCGAAGCGGGAGTAGCTGTTGAAGGCGATCTCCCCCGTGGGGAAGTGGGCGACCAGCCGGTCGAGCAGGGAGGCCATCTCCTCCCGGCTGAGGAACCCCATCAGGCCGTCGGCGACGACCACGGCCGGCCGGTCGGTGGGGAGGGCGTCGAGCCAGGCCTCGTCCCTGACGTCCGCGGCGGTGCCGTGCGGGTTCGCGGAGTCCGGCAGGACGCGCTCCCGGGCGTCCGCCACCGCGGGGAGGTCGACGTCGTACCAGTCGGCGGTCGGCGGCGGGCGGATGCGGGACGCCCGGCTGTCCAGCCCGGCGCCGAGGTCGAGCCCGACGGCCTCCGGGTGGCGGGCCAGGAAGCCCGACGCCACCTCGTCGAGCCGCTTGGCGCGCAGCGCGCAGGTGTTGACCAGGTTGGCGTCGATGTGCAGCGGCCCGTAGTCGTAGTCCAGCGCGCGGACCACCTCGTCGGCCACGGCGTCGCCGAGGACCGGGCGCGGCGAGCGGTTGTCGAGCGCCCGGCAGCACAGCGTCAGGTACAGGCTGTCTTCCAGCGGCGGGAAGGCCGGGAGGGCGATGGCCATCGGGAGCCCCCTCGGGTCGGCGGGGGAGGTCGAGGAACCGCTCAGGGGTTCACTGCACCGCTCCCGGACGCGCGGGGCCAGGGCCGTTCGGCCCCGCCCCTGCGGGCACGCCGGTGCGGACGGCGGCGAGGACGCACACGTCGTCGTCGCGCTCGACGGCGGTGTGGCTGCCCTCGATGACGTCGCGCACGAGCCGGGCCGCGCTGCCCGTGCGGCTGCGGGCGACGACGGACACGAGGCGGTCGACGCCCTGGTCGAGGTCCGCGTCGCGGCGCTCCACCAGCCCGTCGGTGTAGAGGAGCAGGGTCCCGCCGACCTCGAGGGTGGTCCTGCCCACGGGGTAGGCCGCGTCGGCGGTGACGCCGAGCGCGCGTCCCCGGGCGCCGTCGAGGAGCGTCACCGAGCCGGCCGGCGTCTGCAGCAGCCCGTACGGGTGGCCCGCTGCGGCGTACTCCACCGCGCCGGTGGCCAGGTCGAGGAGCAGCACCGACGCCGTCGCCATCGCCGGGGCCAGCGAGCCGATGAGCAGCGCGTTGAGGCACGCGAGCACCTGGCCGGGGCCGCGGCCGTCGCCGACGTGGGCGCGCATGGCCCCGCTCAGGCGGGCCATGAGCCCGACGGCGGGAGGGCCGTGCCCCACGACGTCGCCGATCGCCAGGACGAGCCGGCCGTCGGGCGCGGGGAACACGTCGAACCAGTCGCCGCCCAGGCGGACCTCCTGCGAGGCGCCGAGGTAGCGGGCGGCGAGGTCCAGGCCCGGGACGGTCGGCAGCGGGGGAAGCAGGCTGCGCTGCAGGTCCTGCAGCACCTGGCGCTGCCGGCCCAGGGTGGCCTGCAGCTCCTGCTCCAGACGGCGGACCTCGGTGACGTCGCGGGCGATGGCCGCCACCCCGACGATCGGGCCGCCGGGCGTGCGGACCGGGAAGAACGACTCGATCCAGGTGCGCGTCGTGCTCGGGTCGGCCGGCGTGCTGCCGGTGATCTCCACGTCCCGCAGCGGCTCGCCGGTGTCGAGGACCCGCCGCAGCAGGGGTTCGGCCGCGGCGCGCAGCTCGGGCACGACGTCGAACACCGGCCGGCCCTCGTGCTCGGCGACGGACGGGCCGTTCATCGCGGCCAGCTCCTCGTTGATCCGCAGGAAGCGCATCCCGGGGTCGATCAGCGCGAAGCCGATCGGGGCGTCGTGGAGCAGGGTGGAGACGATCGCGGCCTCCGACTGCGCCAGGTGGCGCAGCCGCTCCTCCCGGCTCAGGTCGATGACCACCGCGACCCACTCGTAGGGGTCCCAGCTCAGCGCGGCCAGCGCCGCGAGCACGGGCACGCGGCTGCCGTCCGGGCGCCGGAACTCCTTCTGGAAGAACGTCGACCCGGTGCGGCGCACCGCGTCGACCGCCCCGGCGTCACGCTCGGCCTGGTCGGGCGGGGTGATCGCCGGCCAGGCGATCCCGCCGTCGAGCGCGGCGCGCTCCAGGCCCAGGATGCGCAGCAGCTCGTCGTTCGCCTGCTCGATGAGGTCGCCGGTCCCCGAGGCCATGCCGACGGCGTCCCCGGCGAAGAGCGCGTCCAGCCCCCGGGCCCGGCGGAGGAGGTCGGCCGATGGAGGGCCCGCGTCCATCACGGCCGGGGAGTCTGCCAGGATCTCCGGCGCGATCGCGATGGGTCACCTCGGCGTGACCCGCAGAGCCGTCAGCTGACCGGCCACGCCGCCCCTCCCGGACTCCGGAGCACACCCTGACCGACACCTCCCGCACCCCACCCCCGCCGACGCCGCCCACCGCCTCCGAGGCGGCGACCGAGCGCCGGACCACCGACCCGGTGCCGGCCGGGTCCGCCGGTGAGGTCCGGCTGGTCCACTGGCGGGCCGCCGGGGTCAGCGTGGTGCTGGCCACCGGCACGGTGGGCGGGCTGCTGCCCTCGATCGTCCACTGGGGCGAGGACCTCGGTGAGCTGGGGGAGGAGGACCTGGCCGCCCTGGACGTGGCCGCGACGACGTCGGTGGGGGACCACCCGACCGACGTGGTGGTCCGGCTGACCCCGCTGCCCGAGCACGCCCGCGGCTGGGTCGGCCGGCCGGGGCTGGAGGGGTCGCGGGCCGGCCGCGACTGGTCCCCGGTCCTGCGGCTGCGGTCCCAGGAGCTCACCGACCCCGGTGCGGGGACCGCCCGGCTCGTGGCCACCGCCGACGACCCGGTCGCCGGGCTGGAGGTGTCCCTCGAGCTCGAGCTCACCCCCTCGGGCCTGCTGCGGGCCCGGGCGCGGCTGACGAACACCGCCGCGGAGCCCTACCGGCTCGACGCGCTGCGCCTGGTGCTGCCGGTGCCGCCGCAGGCCGTCGAGCTGCTGGACCTCACCGGCCGGCACACGATGGAGCGGGTGCCGCAGCGCACGCCGTTCGCCGCCGGGCTGCACTCCCGGGAGGTGCGCACCGGCCGCACCGGGCTGGACGCGGTGCACCTGCTCTGCGCCGGCACCCCCGGCTTCTCCTCCGCCGAGGGCGAGGTCTGGGCGGTGCACCTGGGCTGGTCGGGCAACCAGGTGCACTACGCGGAGAAGCTGCACAACGGGGCGCGCGTGCTCGGCGCCGGGGAACTGCTGCTGTCCGGGGAGGTGGAGCTGGCGCCCGGGGCCTCCTACGACTCCCCGTGGCTGTTCGCCTCCCACGGCCGGGGCCTCGACGCCGTCGCCGGCCGGTTCCACACCTGGCTGCGCGCCCGCCCCACGCACCCGGCCCGCCCGCGGCCGGTGACGCTGAACACCTGGGAGGCGGTGTACTTCGACCACGACCTCGGCCGGCTCACCGGGCTGGCCGAGACCGCCGCCCGGCTCGGCATCGAGCGCTTCGTCCTCGACGACGGCTGGTTCGGCTCCCGCCGCGACGACACCTCCGGCCTCGGGGACTGGCGGGTGTCGGCCGACGTCTGGCCCGACGGCCTGCACCCCCTGGTCGACCGCGTGCACGAGCTCGGCATGGAGTTCGGGCTGTGGGTGGAGCCGGAGATGGTCAACCTCGACTCCGAGCTGGCCCGCGCGCACCCGGAGTGGCTGTTCAGCGCCGGCGGGCGCGTCGGCGACCCCTCCCGCAACCAGCACGTGCTCGACCTGGCCCACGCGGGCGCCTACGAGCACGTGCGCAGCCACCTGCAGGCGCTGCTCGACGAGTACGACATCGTCTACCTGAAGTGGGACCACAACCGCTATCTGGTCGACGCCGGGCACACGCCGGGCGGGGAGCCGGGGGTGCACGCCCAGACGCTGGCGACCTACCGGCTGCTCGACGAGCTGCGGGCGGCCAACCCGGGCCTGGAGATCGAGTCCTGCGCCTCCGGCGGGGGCCGGGTCGACCTGGGCATCCTGCAGCGCACCGACCGGGTGTGGGCCTCGGACACCAACGACGCGCTCGAGCGCCAGGGCATCCAGCGGTACACCCAGCTCCTGCTGCCCCCGGAACTGGTCGGCACGCACGTGGGGCCGCCGCGCTCGCACACCACCGGCCGCACCCACGACCTGTCCTTCCGCGCCGGCACCGCGCTGTGGGGGCACATGGGCGTCGAGTGGGACCTCGCGGGCGTCCCAGACGGCGAGCTGGAGGAGCTGGCCGCCTGGATCGCGCTGCACAAGCGGCTGCGCCCGCTGCTGCACCGCGGCACCGTCGTCACCGGCGACCACCCCGACCCGCAGGTGCAGGTGCACGGCGTCGTCGCGCCCGACCGCGGCGACGCCCTGTACGCGCTGGTCGCCGTCGGCCGCTCGGTCACCTGGCCGCCGGGCCCGGCCCGGCTGCCCGGCCTGGACCCCGACCGCCGCTACCGCGTGCGCCTGCAGCCCCCGGGCGTCGACACCGGCGGCGCCTGGCCCGGCCTGCCCCCCTGGTGCGCCGGCGAGGACGGCGTCGTCCTCCCCGGCCGCGTCCTCGCCCGCGCCGGGCTGCAGGTCCCGCCGGTGCACCCCGAGCACCTGCTGCTGGTCCGGGCCACCGCCGTGGCCGACGGCTGAGGGCGGCCGTCGTGCAGGTGCGGCCGCGCGGGCTCGTCCTGCTCGTGGCGCTCGCCTCCGCCGTCGCCCAGGCCTTCGGCCGGTTCTCCTACGCGCTGCTGCTGCCGGCGATCAACCGCGACCTGCTGGGCTCCTACGCGGTGGCGGGGCTGGTCGCAACGGCCAACGTCACCGCCTACCTCCTGGGGACGGTGGCCGTCAGCGCGCTGTCCCGCCGGGCGCGGCCGGCCGCGATGATCCAGGCCGGGCTGGCCTGCAGCGCCGTCGGCCTGGCGCTGCTCACCCGGGCCGGCGGCGTCGGGGGGCTGGCCGCCGGGCTGACGCTGACCGGCGTGGGCGGCGCGTTCATCTGGGTGCCGGCCCCCGGGCTCGCGGGCTCGGTGGTCCGCCCGTCGCGCCGCGGCGCGGCCATCGGCGTCGCCGGGTCGGGCATCGGCGGCGGGATCGTCTTCGCCAGCGCCCTGACCTGGGTGCTGCAGTCCCGCGGCGGCGACGCCTCGTGGCGGACGGTCTACCTGGTGGAGACGGCGATCGCGGTGGTCGCGCTCGTCCTGTGCCTGCTGCTGCTCCGCCCGGCCCAGCACCGCGACGACGACGCCCCGGTCCGCACCGCCCCGCTGCGGCGGGTCCCCGGCTGGATCGGGCTGACCGGCGGCTACGCCGCCTACGGCCTGGCCTACTCCGTCTACACCAGCTACCTGGTGACCGCGCTGGAGGACGACGCCGGCTTCTCGGCCGGCCACGCGTCGGCGGTCTACACCCTGGTCGGCGTCGGGCTGGTCGCCGGCGGGGTGGTGCTCGGGCCGCTGTCGGACCGCTGGGGGCGCGGCGCCACGCTCGTCGGCGGCTACCTGGCGATGGCCGGCGCCATCCTGCTCGTCCCGCTGGGCCGCGAGCCCCTGGCCTCGGCGTCGGCCCTGGTGTTCGGGCTGACGATGTCCGGGCTGCCGGCGGTCATCGCCGCCCGCCTGTCGGACTTCCTGACCCCCCGGGAGTTCGCCGGCGCCTTCGGCCGCTGCACGCTCGCCTTCGGCCTGGCCCAGCTGTGCGGGCCCCCGCTCGGTGGCGCCCTCGCCGAGGCGACCGGCGCCTTCCTCGTCCCGTTCCTCCTCGCCGGGCTCGCCGCGGTGGCCGGCGCCGTCCTCAGCGTCGACGTCCTGCGCGCTCCGGCCGCGGGGGGGGCGGGGGGGGGGGGCGCCGGGGGGGGGGGGCCCCCCCCCCCCCGGCGGGGGGGGGGGGGGGGGGGGCCCGGCGCGGGCGGGGGGGCGCGGGTGGG
>NZ_JBJGYP010000020.1:0-110482 GCF_054050055.1 Geodermatophilus sp. SYSU D00814 | reverse complement strand
CGGCCCCCCCGCCCCCCCGCCCCCCCCCCCCCCCCCCCCCCCCCCCCCCCCCCCCCCCCCCCCCCCCCCCCCCCCCCCCCCCCCCCCCCCCCCCCCCCACGACCGGCCGTCGTCAGGCGTCCCGGCGGGCCCGGTCGAACGACATCCAGACCTCGCGGCGCTCCTTGCGGGTGGTCACCTGCGCCATCGCGGCGACGCGGCGGCGCTGCTCGAAGGAGGCGACGTGCTGGACGACGGCGACCTCGGCGTCGCGCATGGCCCGCTCGGCGGCGAACTCGGCCGGCGTCGACGGGTACTCGTCGGGCGAGACCGGGGACACCTCGTCGTCGCGCTCCCGGGCGTAGGGGCTGTCGGGCGGCAGGTTGCCGCTCACCCGGCCGTAGGCGCCGAGCAGCAGCAGCACCAGGCCGGCGACCACGGAGAAGACGACGTTGCTGATGCCGAACGCCAGGACGTTCAGGTCGGTGTTGAGCACTGCCAGGTTGGCCAGCGCCGACACCAGGAACAGCACGCCGATGACGATCATGACCGTCGAGGCGGTCCGCGGGCTGCGCAGCGCGGAGAACACCAGCACGACCGCCGTCACGATCGAGATGGTCGACAGCAGGCCGTTCGACGACAGGCCGAGGACGCGCTCGCCGTCGGTGGAGAAGTAGTCGAGCCCGTTGGCGAACCCGAGCACACCGAAGACGGCGATGACGCCGGCGACGACGAAGGCGCCGATGCGCTGCACGGTGTAGACGCGGTTGCGGTCCGCCGCGGGCGGCGCGTCGGGCTGCTGACGGGGCGGGGCCGGCGAGCGGTCGGCCGTCCGGTGGCGGTGCAGCGACAGGGCCATGGTGTGCTCCTCGAGCCGGAGGACTGCTGGCATCGGTTGTTCCCAACTCGATGGCGTGCGGATGCACCTCGTTCCGGACTTCCTCGTGCCGCGCACGCACCGGGCGTGTCGCGGGCCGGGAAGAGCGGACCCCCCGCCGTCGTTCCGTCGGCGTGAACCAGCCCTTCGAGTCCGACCTGCACTCCGACTACCTGCGTGCCGACCTGTTCTTCTCCATGGGGCAGCCGGTCGAGGCCGCGCGCGTCCTGGAGCCGCTCGTGGCGGCCGAGCCGGGCAACGAGGCCGCGCTGGAGCTCCTGGCGCGCAGCTACTTCGGCTCGGCCCAGCTGCAGCGCGCCGAGGACGCGCTGCGCCGGCTGGTCGAGCTGGCCCCCGCCAACGGGTGGGCCCGCCGCGCCCTGGCCCGCACCCTGGAGCGGCAGAGCCGGGGCGAGGAGGCCGTGCCGCACCACCGCATGGCCGACGCGCTCGGCGCCGAGTGACCGCTCCCTGCGCGGAGTAGCCCGCCGACCGTTCTTGCGGTTCCGGCACGGGCGTTGACCTCGAGTCGGCTCGAGGTCCTAGCGTCCCCGCCGTGAGCATGGAGATGACGGCGTGGTCGGCGCTGTCGCGGGCCACGCACGCCCGCACCGACCGGCGGGCGATCTCCCGCGCGACCCTGCGGCGGGTGCTGACCCACGCCCGGCCGCACCGGGCCCGCATCGGCGCCTTCGTCGCAGTGGGCGTCGTCGAGGCGGTGCTCGCCGTCGCCACGCCGCTGCTGGCCGGCCGGGTGGTGGACGAGATCGTCGGCGGCGGCAGCGCCGGCACCGTCGTCGGCCTCGCTGTCGTCATCGCCGCGGTGGCCCTCGCCGGGACCGCGCTCGGCCTGCTCGGCCGGTGGCTGTCGGCCACCCTCGGCGAGGGGCTCATCCTCGACCTGCGCACCGCCGTGTTCGACCACGTGCAGCGGATGCCGGTGGCCTTCTTCACCCGCACGCGCACCGGCGCGCTGGTGTCCCGGCTCGACAACGACGTCCTCGGGGCCCAGCGCGCCTTCAGCGACACCCTGTCGGGGATCGTCACCAACACCGTCACGCTGCTGCTCGCGCTCGCCGCGATGCTCACGCTGTCGTGGCAGGTGACGCTGCTGGCGCTGCTCCTGCTGCCGGTGTTCCTGCTGCCCGCCCGCCGGATCGGCCGCCAGCTGGCCGGCCTGCGCCGGTTGGCCGCGGAGTCCAACGCCGCGATGACCGGGCAGACGACGGAGCGCTTCTCCGCGCCCGGCGCCACGCTGGTCAAGCTCTACGGCCGTCCCGACGCGGAGTCCGCGCGCTTCGCCGCCCGGGCGCGGGCGGTCCGCGACGTCGGGGTGCGGACGGCGATGGTGCAGTGGACGTTCGTCAGCGCGCTCACCCTCGTGTCCGCGCTGGCGCTCGCGCTGGTCTACGGGCTGGGCGGCACGCACGCGCTGGCCGGCGCGCTGGAACCCGGGGCCGTCGTCGCGCTCGCCCTGCTGCTCACCCGGCTGTACGCGCCGCTGACCGCGCTGGCCGGTGCCCGGGTCGACGTCGCCTCGGCCCTGGTCAGCTTCGAGCGGGTGTTCGAGGTGCTCGACCTCGTGCCGCTGGTCCGCGAGCGGCCCGGTGCCCGCGAGGTCCCCGACGGCCCGGTGTCGGTCGAGCTGGACGGGGTCACGTTCGCCTACCCCTCGGCCGACCGGGTCTCGCTGGCCTCGCTCGAGGACGTCGCCCGGCTCGACGGCCGCGGCGGCGGCGACGTCCTGCACGACGTCTCGTTCACCGTGCGGCCCGGCGAGGTGCTGGCCGTCGTCGGGTCCTCGGGTGCGGGCAAGTCCACCATCGCCGCGCTGCTGCCGCGCCTCTACGATGTCGACGCCGGCGCCGTCCGGCTCGGCGGCGTCGACGTGCGCGACCTGACCGCCGCCTCGATCCGCCGCACCGTCGGGCTGGTCACGCAGGACGGCCACCTGTTCCACGAGTCGCTGCGGGACAACCTGCTGCTCGCCGACCCCGGCGCCACCGACGCGCAGCTGTGGGACGTGCTCACCCGCGCGCGGCTGGCCGACCTGGTGCGCGCGCTGCCCGACGGCCTGGACACCGTCGTCGGCGAGCGCGGCTACCGCTTCTCCGGCGGCGAGCGGCAGCGGCTGACCATCGCCCGGCTGCTGCTCGCCCGGCCGCGGGTGGTGCTGCTCGACGAGGCCACCGCGCACCTGGACGCGACGTCGGAGGCGGCGGTGCAGGAGGCCCTGGACGAGGCGCTCGAGGGCCGGACGGCGATCGTCATCGCCCACCGGCTCTCGACCGTGCGCGCGGCCGACTGCATCCTCGTCCTCGAGGGCGGGCGGGTGGTCGAGCGCGGCCGGCACGAGGAGCTGCTGGCCCTCGGTGGGCGCTACGCCGAGCTGTACCGCACCTCGTCCGGGCAGCCGGTGGCCGCCTGAGGACCGGGCCGGACGCCGGCCCTACCGGGCGGGGGACAGGCGGACCAGCGCGATCCGCCGGCTCACCTTCGCCTGGTAGTCGTCGTAGGTCGGGCAGCGGTCCATCAGCGCCTGCCACAGCCGGCCGCGGTCGGCGTCGTCGGCCGCCGTCGCCACCACCGGCCACCGCCGTCCGCGCACCTCGACCTCGCCGCGCGGGTCGGCCTGCAGGTTCAGCCACCACTGCGGCTCGGCGTCCACCCCGCCGTTCGAGGCGGCCACGACCAGGTCGTCGCCGTCGCGGACGTGCAGCAGCGGCGTGGTCAGCGTGCGCCCCGACCGGCGGCCGCGGTGGGTGAGCAGGACGACGTCCCCGCCGCGGAAGCGGTTGCCGAGGCGACCTCCGGAGCGGCGCAGCAGGGCGGTGTGCCCGGCGGCCAGCCGCCGCGACACGGCCGTGAGGACCCGGTCGCCGCGGGACAGGGCGGCGGTCACCGGGCGGTCCCGAACAGGCGCGCGTCGGTCCGGGCGGCGCGCCGGCCGAGCAGCCGGCCGAGCGCCGACAGGACCGGCTGCCCGCCGAGGATCCGGGCCGCGGCCTCCGGCGGGATCGCCGAGACCACCCAGCCGAGCGCGACCACGGTGTCGCGGGGGCCGTACTCCCGCGCGAACGCGGCGTCCTGGCGGGCCCAGTCCTCGGGAGTGAGGTGCCGTTGGACGAGCGCCATCCCGTCGCGCTCCTCGTGCGCCAGGTGGGCGCCGAGGGCGTCGCAGGTCCGGGCGAGGGTGTCGGTCAGCCGCTGCCGGGTGTCCGTGCCGCCCCGACCGGCGGCCAGGTCTGCCAGCCCGGCCGCGCAGGAGGCCAGCAGCGGGTCGATGCCGGCGTGCTCGGCCTCGAGCCGGTCGAGGACCTCCGGGTCGGCGCCGCGCTCCCGCAGCAGGGGCCACAGGTGGGCGTCCTCGCCGGCGTGGTGCTTGTGCAGGAACCGCGCGAACAGCTCGAAGCGCCGGGCGAGGGCCTGCCAGCGGGCCCGGTCGCTCACGTCCACGGTGGGGACGACGGCGGCGAAGGCGTCGAGGTCGCGCCGGAACGCCCGGTGCATGACGTACATCGCCGCCACGTCGACCGGGCCGTCGGGTGCGGCGGCCTGGCCGGGCAGCAGGAGCTGGACGGGGTGGGGAGGAGCGGTGGTCACGGTGACCTCTTTCGGCTGAGTAACGCTCAAACGAATAGAGGCACGGTAGGGTGGAACCGTGTCCGAGGGCAAGAGGGTGTACCGCTCCGAGTTGCGGCAGGAGCAGGCCCGGCGCACCCGCGTGCAGGTGCTCGACGCCGCGACCCGCTGCTTCGTCGAGCAGGGCTACGCCGCGACGACGATGCGCGACGTCGCGGCCGCCGCCGGGGTGTCGGTGCCGACGGTGTTCGCGCAGGGCGGCAAGGCGGCGCTGCTGCTCGCCTGCGTGGACCGCGCGCTGGTCGGCTCCGACGAGGACCGGGCGGTGCGGGAGCTCGGCCCGTTCGCGCAGCTGCTCGCCGCGCCGGACCGCGCCGGCCGGCTCGCGGCGCTGCGGGAGCTGGTGCTCGAGGCCGCCCCCGGGTCCCGGGCGATGCAGGACGTCTTCGCGGCGGCCGCGGCGGCCGACCCGGACGTGCGGCCCGCCTACGAGGAGTACGAGCGCCGGCGGCGCGCCGACACCACCGCCCTCCTCGGCGCCTTCGCGCCCGACCTGCGCGAGGACCTCGACCTCGACACGGCGACCGACGTCGCCTGGTCGGTCTTCTCGCCCTCGACGCAGTCCCGGCTCATGGTGGGGTGCGGCTGGCCGGCCGCCCGCTTCGCCGACTGGGTGGCCGACACCCTCGACCGCCTGCTGCTGCGCTGACGTCACCCCCGTCGGGCAGGGTGCCGGGCGTGCCCGTCCCCGAGCAGCTCACCGCCGCCGTGCGCGCTGCCTGGTGCCGCGGGACCTGCGACGACAGCGACCTCGCCGACTGGTCGCCGGCGAACCCCGCCCGCGGCCAGTGCGGCGCCACGGCGCTGGTGCTGCACGACCTCCTCGGCGGGGACCTGCTGCTGGCCGAGGTGCTCCTGCCCGACGGGGCGCGCCAGGGCGTGCACTGGTGGAACCGGCTGCCCGACGGCACCGAGGCCGACCTCACCCGCGAGCAGTTCGCACCGCACGAGGTGGTGCAGGCGCCGCGGGTCGTCGTCCGCCCGCCCGGGCCGCCCCGCCGCAACCGCGAGCAGTACCTGCGGCTGCGCGCGGCGGTGCTCCGCGCGCTCGGCGAGCGGGCGCAGGCGCCCGGGTAGCGTCTGACCGCGTGTTCGTCCTGCTCTCCACGAGCGACACCGACCTGCTCTCCGCCCGCGCCAGCGGTGCCGACTGGCGCCCGGGCAACCCGGTCCGGCTGGGGACCGACGGCATCGCGGCGCTGACCGAGGGCGCCGACCTCGTCGTCGTCCGCATCCTCGGCGTCCGCCGGCAGTACGAGGAGATGCTCCGCCCCCTGCTGGCCGGTCCCGCACCGGTCGTCGTCCTCGGCGGGGAGCAGGTGCCCGACGCCGAGCTGATGGAGCTGTCCACCGTCCCGATGGGCGTGGCCACCGAGGCCCACGGCTACCTCGCGCAGGGCGGGCCGGACAACCTCGTGCAGCTGCACCGGTTCCTCTCGGACACGGTGCTGCTCACCGGCGAGGGCTTCGCCCCGCCGTCGGTCGCCCCCGACTGGGGGGTGCTGGAGCGCGCCGCCCGGACCTCGGCCGGCCCGCGGGTCGCCGTCCTCTACTACCGGGCCCACCACCTGGCCGGGAACACCGCGTTCGTCGAGGACCTCTGCCGCGCCGTCGAGGACGCCGGCGGGCAGGCGCTGCCGGTGTTCGTGAGCTCGCTGCGCAGCGTCCCCGACGACCTGCTCGACGTGCTGCGCACCGCCGACGCGCTCGTCGTCACGGTGCTCGCCGCCGGCGGCTCGCGGCCGGCCACCGCGTCGGCCGGCGAGGACGACGGCGCGTGGGACGTCGGCCGGCTCGCCGCGCTCGACGTGCCGGTCGTGCAGGGGCTGTGCCTGACCCGCTCGCGCGCGGACTGGCTGGCCGACGACGACGGCCTGTCCCCGCTCGACGTGGGCAACCAGGTCGCGATCCCGGAGTTCGACGGGCGGCTGATCAGCGTGCCGTTCTCCTTCAAGGAGACCGACGACGACGGCCTGACCCGCTACGTCGCCGACCCCGAGCGGGCGGCCCGGGTGGCGGGGACGGCGGTGGCGCACGCCCGGCTGCGGTCGGTGGCGCCCCGGGACCGCCGCATCGTGGTGATGCTCAGCGCCTACCCGACCAAGCACGCGCGGATCGGCAACGCCGTCGGCCTGGACACCCCGGCCTCGGTGGTGCGGCTGCTGGCCGCCATGCACGGGCAGGGCTACGACGTCGGCCCGTTCGACGGCCCTGACGCGCTGCCCGGCGTGGCCGACCTCGACGGCGACGCGCTGATCCACGCGCTCGTCGCCGCCGGCGGGCAGGACGCGGACTGGCTGACCGAGGAGCAGCTGTCGGGCAACCCGGTGCGCATCCCGGCCGCGGAGTACCGGCGCTTCTTCGACACCCTGCCCGCGGATCTGCGCGAGGCGATGGTGGCGCACTGGGGCGAGCCGCCGGGGTCGCTGTTCGTGGACGGGGGCGACATCGTGTTCGCCGCGCTGCGGGCCGGCAACGTCGTCGTGATGGTGCAGCCGCCGCGCGGCTTCGGCGAGAACCCGATCGCGATCTACCACGACCCCGACCTGCCGCCCTCGCACCACTACCTGGCCGCCTACCGGTGGCTGCGGTCGGAGTTCGGCGCGCACGCGCTGGTGCACGTGGGCAAGCACGGCAACCTGGAGTGGCTGCCGGGCAAGACCGTGGGGCTGTCGGCCTCGTGCGGGCCCGACGCCGCGATCGGCGACCTGCCGCTGGTCTACCCGTTCCTGGTCAACGACCCCGGCGAGGGCTCGCAGGCCAAGCGGCGGGCCCACGCCACGCTGGTCGACCACATGGTGCCGCCCATGGCGCGCGCGGACTCCTACGGCGACATCGCGCGGCTGGAGCAGCTGCTCGACGAGCACGCCAACGTCGCGGCGATGGACCCGGCGAAGCTGCCGGCGGTGCGGGCGCAGATCTGGACGCTGCTGCAGGCCGCCAAGCTCGACTCCGACCTGGGGTTGAACGAGCGCCCGGCCGACGAGCACTTCGACGAGATGATCCTGCACGTCGACGGCTGGCTCTGCGAGATCAAGGACTCCCAGATCCGCGACGGCCTGCACGTCCTCGGCGTCCCGCCGTCGGGGCAGGACCGGGTCGACCTGGTGCTGGCGGTGCTGCGGGCCCGGCAGATCTGGGGCGGCTCGGTGGCGCTGCCCGGGCTGCGGGAGGCGCTGGGCCTGGCCGAGGACGGGTCGGCGGGGCTGCGCGCCACCGACGCCGTCGAGGCGCAGGCGGCCGCGCTGGTGTCGGGCATGGAGGACGCCGGCTGGGCGGCCACCGCCGTCGACGACGTCGTCCGGGAGGTGCTCGGGCGCGAGGACTCCCGGGTCGCCGAGGTGCTGCGGTTCGCCGTCGACGAGGTCGTGCCCCGGCTGGAGCGCACCACCGACGAGCTCGACGCCACCCTGCACGCCCTCGACGGCGGCTACGTGCCGGCCGGGCCCTCGGGCTCGCCGCTGCGCGGGCTGGTCAACGTGCTGCCGACCGGGCGCAACTTCTACTCCGTCGACCCGCGGGCGGTCCCGTCGCGGCTGGCGTGGGAGACCGGGCAGGCGATGGCCGACTCGCTGCTGGAGCGCTACCGGGCCGACACGGGGGAGTGGCCGCGGTCGGTGGGCCTGTCGGTGTGGGGCACCTCGGCGATGCGGACCTCCGGCGACGACGTCGCCGAGGTGCTCGCGCTGCTCGGCGTCCGCCCGGTGTGGGACGACGCCTCGCGGCGGGTGACCTCGCTGGAGGCGGTGCCGCTGGAGGAGCTCGGCCGGCCGCGGGTCGACGTCACGGTGCGCATCTCCGGCTTCTTCCGGGACGCCTTCCCGCACGTGGTGACCATGCTCGACGACGCGGTGACCCTGGTGGCGGGGCTGGACGCGGAGTCCCCGGAGGACAACTTCGTGCGCGCCCACGTCGAGGCCGACGTCGCCGGGCACGGCGACCGGCGGCGGGCCACCACCCGGGTGTTCGGCTCCAAGCCGGGCGCCTACGGGGCGGGGCTGCTGTCGCTGATCGACTCGCGGGACTGGCGCGGCGACGCCGACCTCGCCGAGGTGTACGCGGTCTGGGGCGGCTACGCCTACGGCCGCGACCTCGACGGCGTGCAGGCCCGCCCGGACATGGAGGCGGCCTACCGGCGGATCGCGGTGGCGGCGAAGAACGTCGACACCCGCGAGCACGACATCGCCGACTCCGACGACTACTTCCAGTACCACGGCGGGATGGTGGCGACCGTCCGAGCGCTGACCGGCTCCGCGCCGCGGGCGTACATCGGCGACTCCACCCGGCCCGAGCAGGTGCGCACCCGGTCGCTGACCGAGGAGACCTCGCGGGTGTTCCGGGCGCGGGTGGTCAACCCGAAGTGGCTGTCGGCGATGCGCCGGCACGGCTACAAGGGCGCCTTCGAGCTGGCCGCCACGGTCGACTACCTGTTCGGCTACGACGCCACGACCGGCGTGGTCGCCGACTGGATGTACGAGAAGCTCACCGAGACCTACGTGCTCGACCCGGAGAACCGCGCGTTCATGGAGCGGTCCAACCCGTGGGCGCTGCACGGCATCGCCGAGCGGCTGCTCGAGGCGGTCGACCGCGGCATGTGGGCCGAGCCGGACCCCGCGCTGCTGGCCGAGCTGCGGCAGGCCTACCTCGACACCGAGGGCGACCTCGAGGGCGGGGAGACCCCGGCGCAGTCCGGCGCACCGGCCTGAGGCGGGCCGAACTGCCGGTTCGCGTTCCGGATCACGGGGTACGCCTGCGGCATGGGCATCCTGAACCGACTCCTGGGAACTGCTGAGACCACGGCTCGTCGCGGGGCCGCCGGCGGCCGCGCCGCCGCGGGCCGCACCACCGGACGCGGGATGGGCGGCCGGGGCACGGCTGCCGGCCGGGGCGTGTCGACCGGCCGCGGCATGGGCCGCACCCGCATGGCGACCGGCACCCCGACCCGCCGCTTCGGCCGGGGCGCACCGACCACCGCGGCCTCCGGCGGGCTGGGTCGCCTGCTCGGCTCGCTCACCGGCCGGCGCTGACCACCGCCCGGCCGCCGCCGGCCGGCGGGCGGGCACCACACCGCTAGGACACCGAGGCGGCGGCGACCAGCAGCACGACGGTCGCCGCCGCCTCGCCCATCGCCCCCATCACGTCCCCGGTGACGCCGCCGAGGCGCGCCGTCGCGCGGAGGCGGACGACCTCGGCCGCCAGCAGCCCGGTCGCCGCCGCACCCGCGAGCGCCGCCCCGGCCGCCGCGCCCGCCACGGCCCAGCCCGCCGCCGCGGCACCGCCGAGGACCAGCACCGTCCACCCGGCCAGCCACGGCAGCGAGACGGTGCCGGCCACCGCCCGGCCCAGCGCCGAGCCGCCGGCGACGGGGACCCGCGGGAGCCCGGTGCGCGCCATCGCCAGCCGCGCCACCACGACCGCCGTCCAGAGCGCCACCCAGCCGCCCCGGCAGCCGAGCAGCGCCGCGGCCGCGGCGGCCTGCAGCAGCAGCGTCAGCACCAGGGTCACCACGCCGAACGGGCCGACGTCGCCCTGGTGCATGACCTGCAGCGCCCGCTCCCGCCCGCGCAGCGGGCCCAGCCCGTCCGCGGTGTCGGCCAGCCCGTCGAGGTGCAGCGCCCGGGTGAGCCAGGCCAGCACCGCCAGCGCCAGCACCGCCCCGGCGAGCGCGGACACCAGGCGCGTGCCGGCGACGCCCACCCCGGCCGCCACCCCGCCCAGCACGAGCCCGACCAGCGGCGCCCACGGCAGCACGCCGCGGGTCGACGTCGTCCCGGCGGCGGGCACGCGCAGCGCGGTGAGGAGCGCGGCCGACTCCAGCGGACCGGCCCACCGGGCGCGCCGCCCGTCTGCCCCCCGCCCGTTCACCGCAGCCGCTGCGGCAGCCCGGCGACCACGAACCACACCTCGTCGGCGGTGCCGGCCAGCCGCTGGTTCACCTCGCCGAGGGTGTCGCGGAACAGCCGGCCCGCGCGGGACTCCGGCACCACCCCGAGTCCGACCTCGTCGCTGACGGCCACCACGTGCGCCGGCGTCATCGCCCAGGCGTTGACCAGGGCGTCGACCCGCCCGGCCAGCCGGTCGAGCGCGCCCGCCTCCTCGGCCCACACGCCCGTCTCGTCCATCAACGCGGCCACCCAGGTGGTCACGCTGTCGACCAGCACCGTCCCGCCGCGCAGCAGGTCGCTGGGCGCCGTGGTCTCCAGCGTCGTCCAGCCGGCCGGCCGCCGCGCGCGGTGCGCGGCCACCCGGGCGGCCCACTCCACGTCGTCGGCGACCGGCACAGAGGTGGCGAGGTAGACGACGTCGGGACGGCCGGTCACCAGCGACTCCGCGTGCGCCGACTTGCCCGACCGCGACCCTCCCAGCACCAGCACCCGCGCCATCAGGCGGCCGCCGTCGTGAGCTCCAGCCGGGTGACCGTGCCGTTGTGCGGGGTCACCGCCGGCATCCCGTCGGGGCCCCGTCCGGCGACGACGGCCTGTGCCGCCCGGATGGTGTCCCCGTGGGTGACCAGCGCGACGACGTCGGCCGGTGGGCGTGCGGTCAGCCCGGCCAGGAGGGCCGCGACCCGGGCGTGCAGCTGCGCCAGGCTCTCGCCGCCCTCGGCCGACCAGTGCGGATCGGTCCAGTCGACGACGTCCCACAGCTCCCGCGACGGCCGCCCCTCCAGGACGCCGTAGGCCTGCTCGCGCAGCGCCGGGGTGGTGCTGAACGGCAGCCCGGTGGCGCGGGCGCAGTGCTCGGCGGTCTGCACCGCGCGGCGAAGGTCGCTCGACAGCATCGCCTCGGGCCGCAGTGCGGCCAGCTCGCGGGCGGCGCCGGCGGCCTGCTCGTGCCCGAGGGCGGTCAGCGGCACGTGCGCGGTCTGTCCCTGCAGAAGCCCGGCGGCGTTCCACTCGCTCTGGCCGTGGCGGACGAGGAGGAGGGTGAGCGGGCGGGCCATGGTGGTCGCCGAGCGTAGGACAGGCGACCGAGGACCCCCGCGCCGGTGCTCGTACCGTCGGGACGTGACCATCCCCGTCCGTCCCGGTGCCGCCCGCGCAGCCGCCCGGCCTGCCGGCCCCGACCCGCTCGCGCCGCTGCTCGACCTGCCCGGCGTCCGCGAGGCCGCCGACGCCGCCCGCGGCGGCATCGACCGGCTGCTGGCGCACCGGCTCATGCGCAACCGGTCGGCGGAGGTCAGCAGCGAGTCCGCGCTCCGGGGCGCCCGCGCCTCGGCCGCGCTCGACGGGGTCGAGGTCGCCCTGGCCGACCTGCGCGCGGGCTCGGTGGCCGACCCGGTCGTGCAGGGCTCGCTGCGCGTCTCGGTCGGGCTGGGCGCCATGGTCGACACCTGGTCGCGGGCGCCCGGGCAGGTGCTCGCCCGGCTGCACGTGCTGGCCGCAGCCGACCTCGCCGACCGCGCCGACCTCGGCCGCCCCGCACCGCACGCCGGCCCGCGCCTGGGCGGGCTGTTCCAGCTGGTCACCGGCACCTCGGCCGTGCCGGCGGTGCTGGTCGCCGGGCTGGTCCACGGCGAGCTCGCCGCCCTGGCGCCCTTCGGCACCGCCGACGGCGTCGTCGCCCGCGCCGCCGGCCGGCTCACCACCATCGGCCGGGGCCTGGACCCCAAGGCGGTGTCGGTGCCCGAGGTCGGCTTCCTCGAGCTCGGCACCGAGGCCTACCGCGACCGGCTGACCGGCTACGCCGCGGGCACCCCCGAGGGCGTGGCCGCCTGGCTGGTGCACTGCTGCCGGGCCACCGAGCTCGGTGCCCGCGAGGGCCTGGCCATCGCCGAGGCGATCGTGCGCGGCTGAGCCCTCCCGGCGCTCCCGGCTCCTCCTGCGCCCCGCCGCCGCCCGGGGGACAGTGGCGCCATGCGCTCCCTGGACGTCGACGGGCTCGGCCGCGTCAGCCGGATCGGGCTGGGCACCTGGCAGTTCGGCTCCCGGGAGTGGGGCTACGGCGAGGGCTACGCCGCCGGTGCGGCCCGCCGGATCGTGCGCCGCGCGCTCGAGCTGGGCGTGACCCTCTTCGACACCGCCGAGGTCTACGGCTTCGGCCGCAGCGAGCGGATCCTCGGCGAGGCCCTGGGCGACCAGCGCTCCGACGTCGTCGTCGCCACCAAGCTGCTCCCCGTGGCGCCGTTCCCGCCGGTGGTGCGCCACCGGCTCGAGGGCAGCGCCCGCCGGCTCGGCCTGCACCGGGTGCCGCTCTACCAGGTGCACCAGCCCAACCCGGTGGTCCCCGACAGCGTGCCGATGCCCGCCCTGCGCACCCTCCTCGACGAGGGCCGCATCGGCGCCGTCGGCGTCTCCAACTACTCGCTGCGGCGCTGGCGGTCCGCCGACGCGGCGCTGGGCCGGCCGGTCATCAGCAACCAGGTGCACTTCTCCCTCGCCCGCCCCGCCCCGCTGGAGGACCTGGTGCCCTTCGCCGAGCGCGAGGGGCGGCTGGTCATCGCCTACAGCCCGCTGGCGCAGGGCCTGCTCGGCGGCCGGTACGGACCCGACCACCGCCCGGGCGGGGTGCGTGCGGCCAACCCGCTGTTCGGCACCGAGAACCTGCGCCGCGCGCAGCCGCTGCTCGACGCGCTGCGCCAGGTCGCCGACGCCCACGGGGTGCGGCCCGGGACGGTGGCGCTGGCGTGGCTGGTCTCGCTGCCGCAGGTCGTGGTCATCCCCGGCGCCTCGAGCGTGGAGCAGGTGGAGGCCAACGCGGCGGCGGGCGAGCTGGAGCTGCGTGCCGACGAGGTGGCGGCGCTGACCGCGGCGGCGCGGGCGTTCACCCCGGTGTCGGCGGTGCGCACGCTCGCCGACGGCGTCCGGGAGCGGCTGGGCGCCCGGACCTAGGCGCCGTGGCGGTGCCGGCGGCCGCCGTTCGCCACCGCCGGGGCCACCGCGGCCGCGGCGGAGACGACGCGCAGCGCCCGCCGCCGCGCGTACCAGGCCAGGCCCACGGCCGCGCCGACGCCCATCGCGGCGCCGGTGACCACCGGGACCGGCGGCGCGGCGAAGCGGCGGCGCATCGACACCGGCCGGGTGAACTCCAGGACCGGCCAGCCGCGCTCGGCGGCGACCCGTCGCAGCGCCCGGTCGGGGTTGACCGCCGTCGGGTGCCCGACCGCGGTCAGCATCGGCAGGTCGGTGACCGAGTCGCTGTAGGCGTGGCAGTCGGCCAGGTCGTAGCCGCTCTCGGCGGCCACCTGCCGCATCGCCTCGGCCTTGTTCTCGCCGTAGGCGTAGAACTCGATCTCGCCGGTGTAGTGCCCGTCGGCGCGCACCATGCGGGTGGCCACCACGCGGTCGGCGCCGAGCATCTCGCCGATCGGCTCCACCATCTCCGCACCGCTGCTGGAGACGATGACGATCTCCCGGCCGGCCGCCCGGTGGGACTCGATCAGGTCGGCGGCCTCGGCGTAGACCAGCGGGTCGACGACCTCGTGCAGCGTCTCGCTGACGATCTCGTGCACGGTGGCGACGTCCCAGCCGGTGGCCATGCGGGTGATCTGGGCGCGCATCCGCTCCATCTGCTGGGCGTCGGCGCCGGCGAGGGAGAAGACCAGCTGGGCGTAGGCGCCCTTGAGCACGGCACGGCGGTTGATCAGCCCGCCGGCGAAGAACGGCCGGCCGAAGGCCAGGGTGCTGGACTTGGCGATGACCGTCTTGTCCAGGTCGAAGAACGCCGCAGCGCGGGTCACGGTTCACGAGGGTAAGGGGAGCGGAGGCCGGTGACGGCTCCCCGCGCGCCGTCCACACCCCTCCGGGTCGTCCACAGGTCCCTCGTCGGGGGTGACCCGGGCCGCCCGGCGCGGTGGGCTCCGGCGCGTGGCCCGACGTCCCGCCCTCCTGTCCCCGCCCCGTCCGCTCGTCGTGAGCGCCGACGAGGACCTGCTCGACGACGTCCTGCGCGTGCTCGCCGCCGCCGGCACCGAACCCGAGGTCGCCACCGGCGGCCCCGCGCTGCGCCGCGCCCACCGCGACGCGGGGCTGGTCCTGCTCGGCGCCGACGCGCTCGACGCCCCCGCGGTGCGGGCGCTGCCGCGCCGTCCCGGGGTGGTGGTCGTCGCCGGGGCGGTGCCCGGCCCGCAGGACTGGGCGGCGGCGGTCGAGCTCGGCGCCGAGCGGGTCGCGGTCCTGCCCGACGACGAGGCGTGGCTGGCCGCCCGGGCCGCCGACGCCGTCCGCTCGCCGGTCGAGCGCGGCTGGCTGGCCGTGGTCGGCGGCAGCTGCGGCGGGGCCGGCACGAGCACCCTGGCCACCGCGCTCGCGCTGACCGCCGCGGACACCGCCGGCGGCGTGCTGCTCGTCGACGCCGACGCCTGCGGCGGGGGACTGGACCTGCTGCTCGGCGCCGAGGACGCCGACGGCCTGCGCTGGCCGGCGCTCTCCGGCGTCCGCGGCCGCATCGCCGGGGAGGCGCTCCTCGCCGCGCTGCCGGAGGTCGCCGGCGTCACCGTGCTTGCCGCCGCCCGGGACGACCCGGCGCCGGTGCCGCCCGCGGCGGTGACGGCGGTCGTGGAGGCGGCCCGCGGGTGCGGCCGGCCGGTGGTGGTCGACCTGCCCCGGCCGGCCGGCCCCGACGACGCGACGGCGGCCGCGGTGCTCGCCGAGGCCGACCTGGCGGTGCTGCTCGTGCCGGCCCGGCTGCGCCCGGCGTCGGCGGCGCGGCTGCTCCTCACCGGCGCTCCGGGGGAGCCGGCACCGTGGGGCGCGGCCCGGCTGGTGGTCCGCGAGGTCCCCGGCGGCCTGTCGACGGCGGAGGTGACCGCGGTGACCGGCCGTCCCGTGCTGGCCGCGCTGGCGCACGACCGCGGCGCGGTGGCCCGGGGCGAGCGCGGCGAGCCGCCGTTGGTGACACCCCGCAGCCCGCTCGGGTCGGTCACCCGCGCGCTGCTCGGCGAGCTCGTGCGCGCGGAGCGCGCGGCGTGAGCGGGCTGCCGCTGGTCGAGCGGGTCCGGGCCCGGCTGGCGCTGGAGCCCGGACCGCCCAGCCGGGCCGCGGTCGCCGCGCTCGTCCGCGACGAGGCCGGGCTGGTCGGCGACGCCGAGGTCCTCGACGCGGTGCGCGACGCGGTGGCCGAGCTCGCCGGCGCAGGACCGCTCGAGCCGCTGCTGCGCGAGCCGGGCGTCACCGACGTCCTGGTCAACGGCCCGGCATCGGTCTACGTCGACCGCGGCGCCGGGCTCGAGCCCGCCCCGGTGCGCTTCCCCGACGAGGACGCCGTCCGGCGGCTGGCCGTGCGGCTCGCGGCGAGCGCCGGGCGCCGCCTCGACGACGCCGCGCCGTGGGTGGACGCCGGCCTGCCCGACGGCACCCGGCTGCACGCGGTGCTCCCGCCGGTGTCGGGCGGCGGCACCTGCCTGTCGCTGCGGGTGCTGCGCCGGGCGCGCCTCGGCCTCGACGACCTCGCCGACCGGGGGACGCTGCCCGGGGCGTCGGCCGGCCTGCTGCGCGCGGTGCTGCGGGCCCGGCTGGCCTTCCTCGTCACCGGCGGCACCGGGTCGGGCAAGACGACGCTGCTCGCGGCGCTGCTCGGGGAGCTGCCGCCGGGGGAGCGGCTGGTGCTGTGCGAGGACGCCCCGGAGCTGGCGCCGGCCCACCCGCACGTCGTCCGGCTGCTCACCCGACCGGCGAACGTGGAGGGCGCCGGGCGGGTGACCCTGCGCGACCTGGTGCGCCAGGCGCTGCGGATGCGGCCCGACCGGCTGGTGGTCGGCGAGGTCCGGGGCGCCGAGGTCACCGACCTGCTCGCCGCCCTCAACACCGGTCACGACGGCGGCTGCGGCACCCTGCACGCCAACCGCCCCGGCGAGGTGCCCGCCCGGCTGGAGGCGCTCGGGGTCGCGGCGGGCCTCGACCGGCAGGCGGTGCACAGCCAGGCGGCCGCCGCGCTGGCCGTCGTGGTCCACCTCCGCCGCGGACCGGGAGGGCGGCGGGTCGAGGAGATCGGGGCGGTGCGCCGCGACGGCGACCGGGTGGTGGTCGAGCCGGGCTGGCGCGCCGACGGCGGTCCCTGCCCCGGCGCGGGACGGCTGACGGCGCTCCTCGACGGCGGGAGCGCGGGATGACCGCGACACTGGCGCTGGTCGCGGCGGCGCTCCTGCTGTGGCCCGGCCCGGCCGCGCAGCGCCGCCGGCGGGTGCGCCGGCTGGTGCGGCGGCGCCCGGCGCTCCTGGCCCGGATCACCGCGGCACCACCCGCGGTCTGGCCGCTGCCCGCCGCGGTGCTCGGCGCGCTGCTCGGCGCGGCGGTCGGCACGCCGCTCGTCGCGGTCCTCGCCGGCACGGGTGCGGCGGCCGGGGCCCGGGGTCTCGCGCGGGCCCGGGCGCGCCGCGCGGAGGAGGCACGGGTCGAGGCGCTCACCGACGCGCTCGGCGCCGTGGCCGCGGAGCTGCGCGCCGGCCGGCCGCTCGCGGCGGCCACCGCGTCGGTCCTGGCCGGCTGCGGGGACGAGACCCTTGCGACCGGTCTCGCACGGGCGCTGCGGGCGCCCGCGGCGGTCCCGGCGGGGCCCGGCACCGACCTCGACCGGGCCCTGGCGCGGGTGGCCGCGGCCGTGCTGCTCAGCGAGCGCACCGGCTGCTCGCTGGCCGCCGTGGTCGCCGCGGTCGAGGACGACCTGCGCGCCCGTCGGCGGCAGCGGCTCGAGCTGCGGTCGGCCACGGCGGGTCCCCGGGCGAGCGCGGCGCTGCTCGCCGGGCTGCCGCTGCTCGCGCTGGCGATGGGCAGCGGCATCGGCGCCGACCCGTGGGCGGTGCTGACCACCACCCCGGCCGGGCAGGTGCTGCTCGTCGCCGGTGTCGCCCTGGAGGCCGCCGGGCTGGCCTGGTCGGGGCGGCTGGTCCGCCGGGCGGCGGGGAGCGCGCCGGCGTGAGCGCCGCCCTGGCCCTGCTGTCGGCGGCGCTGCTGCTGTGGCCCTCCCCGGCGCTGCGGATGGCCGCGCGGGTGCGGGCGGTGACCGGCCCCCGCCCCGCTCCTCCGGCTGCGGCGCCGCGGAGGAGTGCCGTGCGCCGCGTCCTGCTCCCGGGGGCGGTCGGGGGAGCGGTGGCGCTGCTGGTGGGCGGGCCGCCGGGTGCGGTGCTGGGCGTGCTGGCCGGGGTGCTGGCCGACCGGCTCCTGCGCCGCGGCGGGCGCGCGGCATCCGCGGACGACGCGGGCGCAGTCGAACTGCCGGTGGCCTGCGACCTGCTGGCGGTCTGCCTGGCGGCCGGGATGCCGGTCGCCGGTGCGCTGGGCGCGGTCGCCACGGCGCTGCCCGGACCTTCCGGGGACGCGCTCGGCGCGGTCGCCGGGCGGCTGCGGCTGGGCGCCGCGCCGCACGCCGCCTGGACCGGCGCGCCGGCCGGTGTGGCGGGGCTGGGCCGGGTGCTGGTGCGGGCGGGGGAGTCCGGCGCCGCGGCGGTCCCCGCGCTGCACGTGCTGGCGGCCGAGGCACGGTCGGCCGCCCGCAGCGACGCCGAGGCCGCGGTGCGCCGGGCCGGCGTGTGGGTGCTCGCGCCGCTCGGCGCCTGCTTCCTGCCGGCCTTCGTCTGCCTCGGCATCGCGCCGATGGTCATCGGCATCGCCGGGCAGGTGTTCGGGTGACCCGGGACGCGCGGTCCCGGGCGGGGTCAGCGCTGGCCGGCGGCGAACGACGACGCGCTGTGCGGGACGAACGAGGGCGCCAGCGACCACGCGGCCGGGACCGCCCGCGGCACCCCGCCGCCCACCGGGCCGAGGTCGAGCACCATCCGGGTGGGCTGGAAGGCCTCGGCGTAGCCGATCCGCGCCTGCGCGCCCCAGTGGCGGGCGGAGGCGACGATCGCGTCCGGCTCGACCATCGCCGAGCGCTCCACCTGCGAGGCGTGCGCGGCCAGCGCGGCCAGCTTGCCGGTGAGGTGGGCGGTGACGTCGACGAACACGGTCGGCGTGAACGTCAGCGTCGAGGGGCTCTGGTAGTGCAGCACCCGCGGCAGGCGGCGGGCGGCGCCCAGGGTGGCCGCGGCGACGGCGCGGTGGTCCTGGTGGCTGTCGTCGGGGGCGTGCACGTAGACGAGGTCGGCGGCGGTGGCGTCCAAAACCTGCTCGATGCGGCGGACCGCGGCGGAGTCGGCGACGACCTCGCAGTCGCGCAGGCCGCCCCAGAGCAGCGTGGCGCCGATGGTGCGGGCGGCCCGCTCCTGCTCGGCGCGTCGGCCGGCGACCTGGCTGTCGTCGCCGGGGCCGTTCTCGCCGCCGGTCATGACCAGCATCGTCACCGTGTCGCCGGCCGCGACGTGCGCCAGCAGGGCACCGCCGCAGCCGAGCTCGACGTCGTCGGGGTGCGACCCGATGGCCAGGACGCTGCGTCCCGTGCCCCGCCTGCCTGCGCCGTCCATGGCCGCCGTCCCGTCCGTCCGGGGCGGTCACCCGCCCGTTGTCCCTCCGTGCATCGGCGGCCGCGTCGGGCGCCTGCATCCGGCGGGCCGGCTCCTCCCCCGTCAGGGGGAGAACCGGTCGTGCACGACGGATCGCCGCGTCGGCGGGGCGGGGACCGGACGGGTCAGCCGGCGACCGCGGCCGGGGCGGTCACGGCGGCCAGCGCCAGGGCGGCGGCCGTCGGGAAGTCACCTGTGACGGCCCACGCGCGCGGCTCGTCGGGGGCGGCGGCGTACTCGCCCTGCCGCACCCGGACGGCGCGGGCGCCGACCGCGGCCGCGACGGCGACGTCCTTGCCCGGGCGGTCCCCGATGACGAGCACGCGATCGGCGGGGACCCCGAGCCGGCCGGCCAGCACCCGCAGCCCCTCGGGCGCCGGCTTGCGGGCGGCCCGGCCGCCGAGCGTGTCGGTGACCAGCACCTCCGGCAGCAGCGGCAGCAGGCCTGTCGCGGCGAGCTTGGCCGCCTGGACGGCCGGGTTGCCGTCGGTCAGGCAGCCCACCGGCACCGCCGCGCCGAGGTCGGCCAGGGCCCGCGCCACGCCCGGGTAGGGGGTCAGCGAGGCGGGTGCGTGCGCGGTGAAGGCCGCCACCAGCGGCGCGACCAGCCCGGGCACGTCGCCGGCGGGCACGCCCACGGCGAGCAGCGCGCGGTCGATCGTCCCGCCGCGGTCGGACCCGGCGGCCAGCTCCCGCAGCAGTGCGGCGTGCACCCGGGCGCCGTCGAGCCCCGCGGCCGCGGCGGCGGCGGCCACGTCGGCCGCCGCGCCGGCGAGGTGGGCCGCCTGGGGGTACAGCGTGTCGTCGAGGTCGACCACCACCGCCAGCGGCGGCGGGCCGTCCCATCCCGGTGCCGCGGTCACCACGGCAGCGAGCCGTCGGTGAAGTCGGGCTCGTCGAGGGCGAGCAGGGTGTCGGTCGCCTCGTCGGCCAGCAGCGCGGCCACCTGCGCGCCCGTCGTGCCGTCGCCGTACGGGCAGGGGAGCGCGGCCGCGTGCGCCTGGCCCCGTGGGCTGGTGTGCGCGGCGGCCGCGGCGAGGACGGCGTCGGCGGCCGAGTCGTCGGCCAGCCCGGCCAGGGTCGTCGTGCCGGCCTCCACGCCCTCCCAGCGCGGGGTCGAGCCGCGCAGGACGACGACGGGGACGCCGAGGAAGGCCGCCTCCTCCTGGATGCCGCCGGAGTCGGTGACCGCCAGCCGCGCCGAGGCGAGCGCGGCCAGCAGCGCGTCGTACCCGACCGGGCCGGTGCGGGTGATCGCCGGGTGCTCCAGGTCGGCGTCCAATCCGGAGTCGGCCAGCCGCGCCGCGGTGCGCGGGTGCACCGGGAAGGTCACCGGACCCACGTCGTCGGCCAGCGCCCGCACGACGCCCACCAGGCGCTTCAGGCGCACCGGGTCGTCGACGTTGGTGGGGCGGTGCGCGGTGACCAGCACCCCGCGGCGCTGCCCCACGGGGACCGGCCGCACGCCCCGCGCCACCAGCGTGTCGACCACCGGGTTGCCGACCACGAACACCCGCTCGGCGGGCACGCCCTCGGCGGCCAGGAAGGCCGCCGCGCGCCGGGTGGGCGCCAGGTGCAGCGCGGCGACCGCCGCGGCCACCCGCCGGTTGACCTCCTCCACGCTGCGCGGGTTGAGGCTGCGCAGCCCGGCCTCCAGGTGGGCGAAGGGCACCCCGGCGCCGCGCGCGGCCAGGGCGTAGGCGGGGACGGTGTTCGTGTCGCCGAGGGCGAGCACGAGGTCGGGGCGGAACCGGGCGACCGCGCGCGCCGCGTCGGCGTGCAGCGCCCCGGAGCGCGCGGCCGGGTCGCCGGCGGGCAGCGCGAACCGGCACGTGGGCGCCAGCCCGAGGGACTCCTGCAGCCGGCCGGCGAGGTCCGGGTCGGTGTGCTGGCCGGTGTCGACGACGTCGACCCGGTGCCCCGCCGCGGTCAGGGCCCGCACGACCGGCGCCAGCTTGACCACCTCGGGCCGGGTCCCGAAGGGCACGAGGACGTGCCGGGCGCGGGTCACGCCCGCACCGCCGTCGCCGCGCACGGGTCGGCCACCGGGCTGCCGTCGTCGGTGGCGTACGTCTCGGCGAAGTAGCGGCTCATCCGGACGCCGGGGGTGAACCACAGGTGCGGCAGCACGGCGCGCGGGTCGCGGATGCCGGTCAGGTAGGCGCTGACGACGTCGGCCCCGGCGGCCAGGGTCAGTGGCAGCCCGCCGGAGAAGCGCGGGTTGACCTCCACCACGGTCGCCCGCCCGTCGTCGGCCACGAAGCCCTGCACGTTGGCCGGCCCGGTGAGCGCCACCGCCTCCAGCGCCGCGGCCACCACCGCGGTCACCTCGGCGGAGTCGAAGGTCGTGCCCTTCACCGAGATGCCGGCGCGGGTGTCGTCGCGCCACCGCGGCACCACGGTGACCAGCGAGCCGTCGCGGCCCACCAGCGCGTCGGCGGTGAACTCGCGGCCCGTCAGCCGGGTCTGGGCGATGAGCGAGGGGTCCTCGCGCATCGCCGTCACGACGTCGGAGCGCGCGTCGAGCAGCCGCACGCCGCGGCTGCCGCGGCCGGCGCGGGGCTTGGCCACCCAGGGGCCGGGGACGGTGACCAGGCCGGCGGTGGTGTCGGTGGTCGCGGGGTGGGGCACGCCGGCCGCGCGCATCGCCCGGGCGAACGCGGCCTTGTCGCAGCACACCTCGACGGCGGCCACGTCGGGCAGCCAGGTGGCCACCCCGGCCGCCGCGAGCCGCCCGGCGCCCGCGGCCAGGGCGGGCAGCTCCTCGGCGACGGTGCCCACGAGCGCGTCGGCGCCGTGCGCGGTGGCCAGTGCCACCAGGGCGTCGACGAAGCGGACGTGGTCGGCCCGCGGGACGACCGCGCCGACGGTGGCCAGCGCCGCACCGGCGGCGGTCGCGTCGGCGTCCACGCCGACCACGCGGTGCCCCAGCGCGGTCAGCCGGCGGACGACGGCGACCCCGGCGGGGCCCCCGGCGCCGGTGACCAGCACCGCGGCCGCACCGGGCCGGCCGTCGGGCCCGTCGGGCACCGGGGGGACGGTGGTGGTCGGGCGGCTGGGCAGGGTGGCGGTCACCGGGCGGTCTCCGGAGGGTGCGGGGCGGACGGGCGGGCGAAGCTGGGCGGGCCCGGCGGCCCGGCGGCGTGCGAGGGGCGGTCGGGGGACGGCGCGGTCGCGCGGGACGGAGCGGGCGGCGGCACCGGGATCCGGGCGACCGCGACCACGGCGCCGTCGTCCCCGGGAGGGTCCTCCGGGACCGGGGAGGTGCTGACCGGCCGGGCCAGCAGCCAGCCGCGGGCCCACAGCCGGAGCGCGGCCACCCGGTGGTCGGTCACCGGTTCCCACTGCCGCGCGGCGACCGCGTCGGCGAGGGCGTCGAGGACGAGCGGGTCGACCTCGTAGGTGGCCACCGCCACGAGCGTGGCGCTGTGCGCCCCGAGGCCGTCGGCGGCCAGCTCGCGCACGCGCTCGACCCGCTGGGAGGCCGGGAGGTGCCCGAGCCGGTAGTCGACGCGGGCGGCCTCGCGGCGCGCGGCCAGCCAGGCGGAGAGCCGACGGGGGAGGACGTGACGGTGCAGCAGCCCGGTCAGTGTCGTCCGGCGGCCGCGGGCCGGGGCCTGCTCGGCCTCGACGGCGCGGTAGCCCAGGCCCGGGCGGGCCCAGCTGTCGGGACGCCGGGCGGTGTGCCGTCCCCCGACGTCCTGCTCGGCGCGCTCGGCGGCCGGCAGCGTCACCCACACCATGACGAGGAAGCCGCCCAGGGTGGCCACCAGGTTCCACACCGTGCCGACCCAGTCGTGGAACAGGACCAGGGCGCCGTCGCCCCACTGCAGCCCGGCCAGGGCCGACAGCAGCAGCCGGCCGTGGTTGAGGACGACGACGGCGAGGACCGCGACGACCAGCCCGCCCAGCGCGTGCAGCCGGCGGCCGCGCAGGACGACCGCGGTCAGGGCCACCAGCCCGAGGACCGACAGGACCGACGAGCAGGACGCGGTGACGACCGCGTCGATGATCTCCCCGTCCCCGCGGAAGAGCAGGACGTGGCCGGGCAGCACGCCGGAGGACCACGTGGGGTCCAGCCACCCGAGCACCAGGGCGACCGCGCGGGCCTCGAGCACCTGCAGCGGCCCGGACAGGGTGGCGAAGCCGGCGACGCAGATGACCCCGGCCAGCGCCAGGTCGAGCAGGACGGGCAGCAACCGCTGCGTCGTCCCGCGGGAGAGCCGGCGCCTGCCGAGCGCGGGTGCGGTGGTCACCGGTCCTCCGGGAGCAGTGCGAACGACCGCGGGCGGGCGGGGACCGCGGCCGCGGCGGGAGCGGGGGTGGGGGCGGCGGCCGCGCGCGGGACCGTGGAGGTGGCGCCCGAGCGGGAGGTCTTCACCCAGCTGTAGGGCCGGCCGAGCATGCCGTCGAGGTAGGCGCGCGTGGTGATCCAGATCGACAGCGCGAAGGCGGGGAGGAAGCCCAGCAGCCGCCACGCCGAGCGGCGTTCCACGCGGCCGACCAGGAGTCCGACGCAGAGCTCGGCCAGCGGGCCGATGAACAGCAGCATCGACAGCGGCAGCAGCCCGACGACGGGCAGGTCGCCGATGCCCGCGGCGCGCAGCACGGTGAGCAGCAGGCCCAGCCCGGCCAGGACCGGCACGTGGTAGACGCCGAGGAACAGCGTCGTCTCGACCTTCTCCAGGGGCGACAGGTGCGGCGAGCGCATCAGCGGGCGCCAGTGGTCGCGCAGGCACTTCTGGTGGCCGCGGGCCCAGCGGTAGCGCTGCTTCCAGAAGCGCTGGGCGCTGACCACCGCCTCCTCGAAGTCGATGGCCGAGACGTCGTAGCGGACCCGCTGCCCCATCCGCAGGATGCGCAGGGTCAGGTCGGTGTCCTCGGTGACCGTCTCGGGGTTCCAGCCGCCCAGCGTCCGCAGCGTGGAAGCCCGGACGGCGCAGTTGGCGCCGCCGTAGGCGGGCAGCTCGAACAGCGCCTGCCGGCCGTACTCGTTGACCAGGTAGCCCGAGAGGTAGTCGACGAAGACGGTGGTGGCCATCGAGGAGTCCTGGCCGTTGCGGATGACGCACCGGCCCATGACCGCGCCGACGGCGGGGTCGCGGAAGTGCCGCACCAGGCGGCGCAGCGCCGTCGGCTCGGGCTCGTGGTCGGCGTCGAAGACGAGCACGATTTCGGCGTCGACGAGGGCCAGCGCGTCGTTGAGCGCGCCGGACTTCCCGCCGCCGGCCCCCGGAGGCCGGTGCAGCAGGCGCAGCCGCGGCTCGCGGGCGGCCCACGCGTCGAGCTTCGCGCCGGTCGCGTCGGACGAGCCGTCGTCGACGACGACGAGGGTGAGCCGGTCGGCCGGGTAGTCGAGGGTCAGCAGCGCGGCCACCATGCCGTCGACGACGAGCTCCTCGTCCTTGCACCCGACGAGGACGGCGGCCGGCGGCGTGTAGCTGTCCAGGCCGACGTCGGCGGCCAGCAGGTCGCGCTCGGCCCACCGCGCCGCGGCGACGGCGAAGCCCAGGTGCCGGCAGAAGTAGACGCCGAAGACCACGTTGAGCGCGCCGGCGATCACACCGAGGGTCGGGTCGAGTCCGAAGAGGGCGACCGCGGCGGCCAGGGCGAGGGCGTAGCCGAGGAGGACGAGCGGGCGCCCCTCGGGACGGTCGGTGCCGTGCGCCACGGATCCTCCTCCCGGATCGTGCCCGGCGGTGCGGTAGCGCCACCTCATGGCTGGATCGGCAGTCGCCCTGCCGTCCTGAAGTGGAAGCGACCCCGGCGACACCGCCGCCCGCGCCGTCCACAGGCCGCCGCGCCGTCCACAGGTGCGGCCGGGGCCCGGCCGGACCCGGTGTCCGCGGCGAGGGTCGGGCCGCGCCCCGTGCCGGGGCCGCCGACCCGAGGAGAGCCCGCGATGACCGACACCACGCCCGAGACCGCCCCCGCCGCGACCGTCCCCGCCCCGCCCGGCGCCCTCCCGCGGTCGCGCGGCCTGGCCCGGCGCTGGGCCCGGCTGCGCGCCGACGCCGAGGCCGGCATGAGCACCGCCGAGTACGCCGTCGGCACGGTCGCCGCCTGCGCCTTCGCCGCCGTCCTCTACCGGGTGGTCACCGGCGGCTCGGTCGTCACCGCCCTCGGCGACCTGGTCTCCTCCGCGCTGCAGGTGCTGTCCTGACCCGCCGGGCGCGGCGAGGCGACGGCGGAGCGGACGGCGAGGCGGGCATGGTCACCGCCGAGACGGCCGTGGTGCTGCCCGTGCTCCTGCTCGTCCTGGCGGCGGTCGTCGCCGCCGTCGTGGTGGTCGGCGCGCAGGTGCGCTGCGTGGACGCCGCCCGGGAGGGCGCGCGGGCCGCCGCGCGCGGTGAGGACGAGGCCGTCGTGCGCGCCCTCGTGGCACGGGTGGCGCCCGACGGGGCGCGGACGGAGGTCGACGTCGGTGGCGGTGAGGTGCGGGTGACCGTCACCGCGGAGGTCGCGCCGCTGGGGCCGGTGCAGCTGGGGGTCGGGATCGGCGCCAGCGCGGTCGCCCGGCTCGAGCCCGGGATCGCCGGGTGACGGCGGGGGAGCGGGGGTCGGCGACGGTCTGGACGGTCGCGCTGGCCGGCGTGCTCGCCGCCGTGGGGATGGCCGCCGTGCTGGTCGGTGCCGCGGCCGTCGCCCGCCACCGGGCCGGCACGGCGGCCGACCTCGCCGCGCTGGCGGCGGCCGGCGCGGCGGTGACCGGCGACCCCGCCGCCTGCACCGTGGCCGCCGGCGTCACCCGCGGCAACGGCGCCGCACTGGTCGGCTGCGCGGTCGGGGAGGGGACGGTCGTCGAGGTGACCGCCGAGGTCGGCGTCCGCCTGGGTCCGCTGGGCACCCGGTACGCGCGGGCCACCGCCCGCGCCGGACCCGTCCCGCCGGACGCCCCCACGGGGTCAGAAGACGAGGTCGTCCTCGACGGGCCGGGCACCGCGCCCGCCGTCCCCGGCGGCGTCGTCGCCGGCCTCGTCGGCGGTCCCGTCGCTCTCCTCGACCGGCACGGCGGGGCCGTCGGAGGCGGTGAGACCTCCGGGAACCACCTCCACCACCCCCGTGCCCGCCTCGTCGGCGGCGGCCAGCTCGTCCAGCACGACGTCGAGCACCCGCACCGCGCCGGCCTTGTCCAGCGGGTCGTTGCCGTTGCCGCACTTGGGCGACTGCACGCACGAGGGGCACCCGCTCTCGCACTCGCAGCTGGCCACGGTGGCCCGGGTGGCCAGCAGCCAGCGCCGCAGGGCGGCGAACCCCCGCTCGGCGAAGCCGGCGCCGCCGGGGTGCCCGTCGTAGACGAACACCGTGGCGGTGCCCGTGTCGGGGTGCAGGGCCGTGGACAGGCCGCCGAGGTCCCAGCGGTCGCAGGTGGCCAGCAGCGGCAGGATGCCGATCGCGGCGTGCTCGGCGGCGTGCAGCGAGCCGGGCAGCGACAGGTCGTCGAGCGCGGCGCGCGCGACGGCGTCCGCGTCGAGTGTCAGCCACACCGCGCGGGTGCGCAGCTGGCGGGCGGGCAGGTCGAGCGGGAACTCGGCGAGCACCTCACCGGTGCCGGCCCGCCGCCGCTGGTAGGCCACGACCTGGTTGGTCACGTCGACGACGCCGGTGTGCGCGGTGACGGTGCCCAGCCGCCGGACCCGGTCGGTGCGGACGACGCCGAGGTCGGTGACGTCGCGGGCGACGGTGGTCCAGTCCGGGCTCTCGGCGTGCACGACGGCGCAGGCGTCGTCGAGGTCGAGCTCGTCGACGACGAACGTGTCGCCGCGGTGCACGTAGAGCGCGCCGGTGTGCACCGTGGCGTGCGCGGCGCCGCCGTCGACGGTCCCGAGCAGCCGCCCGGTCCCGTCCTCGATGATCGCCACCGGCTCGCCGCCGCTGCCGCGGATGTCGACGTCGGGCCGCCCGCGCCCGGCCCAGTACCAGCCGGCCGGGCGCCGCCGCAGCCGGCCGGCCGCGACGAGCTCGTCGAGCTGGGCCTCGGCGACCGGGCCGCCGAAGTCGGGCAGGTCGGCGGGCGTCAGGGGCAGCTCGGCCGCCGCGCAGCACAGCTGGGGGCCGAGGACGTAGGGGTTGGCCGGATCGGTGACGGTGGCCTCGACCGGACGGCCGAACACCGCCCGCGGGTGGTGGGCCAGGTAGTGGTCCAGCGGGTCGTCGCGGGCGACGAAGACGACCAGCGACTCGCGCTGGGCGCGTCCGGCCCGGCCCGCCTGCTGCCACAGCGACGCCAGCGTCCCGGGGTACCCGGCCAGCACCACGGCGTCGAGGCCGGCGATGTCGATGCCCAGCTCGAGGGCGTTGGTGGTGGCCACGCCGAGCAGCTCGCCGCACGACAGGGCCCGCTCCAGCTCCCGGCGCTCCTCGGGGAGGTAGCCGCCGCGGTAGGAGTCCACCCGCCGGACCAGGTCACCGCGGCCCCGCTCCTGCAGCAGTCGGCGGGCCTGCTCGGCGACCGACTCGGCGCTGCGCCGCGACCGCACGAACGCCAGCGTCCGGGCGCCCCGCTCGACCAGGTCGGCCAGCAGCCCCGCCGCGTCCGCCGCCGCCGACCGGCGCAGCGGGGCGCCGTGCTCACCGGTCCGCTCGGTCAGCGGGGGCTCCCACAGCGCGAAGGTCGCACCCGGGCGCGGCGACCCGTCCTCGGTCACCGCGACGACGGGCGCGCCCACCAGCCGGGTCGCGGCTGCGGCCGGCTCGGCCACCGTCGCCGACGCCAGCACGAACACCGGGTCGGCGCCGTAGCGGCGGCAGATGCGCCGCAGCCGGCGCAGCACGTGCCCGACGTGCGAGCCGAACACCCCGCGGTAGGCGTGGCACTCGTCGACGACGACGTAGGCCAGCCGGCGCAGCGTCGACGACCAGCGCTGGTGGGCGGGCAGCACGCCGCGGTGGAGCATGTCCGGGTTGGTGACGATCCACCGCGAGTGGCGGCGCACCCAGTCCCGCTCCTCGCCCGGGGTGTCGCCGTCGTAGGCGGCCGGGCGCACCGACGGGTCGGCGAGCGCCGCCACCGAGGCCAGCTGGTCACGGGCCAGGGCCTTGGTGGGCGCCAGGTACAGCACGCAGGCGCGCGGGTCCTCGGCCAGGCGGGTCAGCGCGGGCAGCTGGTAGGCCAGCGACTTGCCGGACGCCGTGCCGGTGGCGACCACCACCGAGGTGCCGTCGTGGGCGAGCTGGGCGGCCTCGACCTGGTGCCGCCAGGGCGCGGTCACGCCCTGCTCCTGCAGCCGCGCGCGCAGCCCCGGGTCGACCCAGGCCGGCCAGGGCAGCGTCCGGGACCCGCGCACCGGCAGGTGGTGCACGTGGGTGACCGGGTGCTCCTCCTCCGGGGTGTCCGCGAGCAGCTCCTCGAGCAGCTCGGAGCCGGGCAGGGGGCCGCCGGGCCGGCTCCCGGGCTCCTCGCCGGGCCGGTGGCCGGGTCCCTCGCCGGGCCGGTGCCCGCTGCCGTGTCCCTCGGCCGAGCCGTGCACGTCCGCGGCACCGGGCGCGGCACCCGGGCGCTCGTCGCCCCCTGCGGTGCCCTCACGGCCGGGTGGGGGAGCAGCCGGCCGGACCGGGTGGAGCGCGGTCACCCCTCCACTGTCACACCCGGGGGCAACCCTCCTTCGCCCGTGGTCGCTGTCCGCGACCGAACCACCACGAAAGACGACCTACCGCAGAGTGTGATCTCGATTACAGTGGCGCGGCATCCGTGGGCGGCCCGCCGTCCACGGGTGCTCTCCGCCGACCGGGGACGCGGGGCCGCCCGGTGGCAGCTCACCGCTGGGAGGTATAGATGCCGGACAGTTCTCTCTCCGGCGGGGACGTCGTCCTCGTGACGGCAGCCCTCGTCGTATCGCTCGCCGCGCTGGTCTTCGCCGCGTCGCTGGTCCGTGCCGTCCTGGCCGCCGACCAGGGCACGACGCGCATGCGGGAGATCGCGCGCGCGGTGCAGGAGGGAGCCGGCGCCTACCTGCGGCGCCAGTTCAGGACCCTCGGCGTCTTCGCCGTGATCGTCTTCCTCCTGCTGCTCGTCCTGCCCGTCGCCGACGGCGGCTGGGGCACCCGGATCGGCCGGGCGGTCTTCTTCCTCGTCGGCGCCCTGTTCTCCGCCACCGTCGGCTTCATCGGCATGACGCTGGCCACCCGCGGCAACGTCCGGGTCGCCGCCGCCGCCCAGGCCGGCGGCTACCGGCCGGCCTTCCGCATCGCGTACCGCACCGGCGGGGTCTGCGGGATGATCACCGTCGGCCTCGGCCTGTTCGGCGCCGCGCTGGCGCTGCTGCTCTTCGACGAGACCGCCCCGGTGGTCCTCGAGGGCTTCGGGTTCGGCGGCGCGCTGCTGGCGATGTTCATGCGCGTCGGCGGCGGGATCTTCACCAAGGCCGCCGACGTCGGCGCCGACCTCGTCGGCAAGGTCGAGGCCGGCATCCCCGAGGACGACCCCCGCAACGCCGCGACCATCGCCGACAACGTCGGCGACAACGTCGGCGACTGCGCCGGCATGGCCGCCGACCTCTTCGAGTCCTACGCCGTCACCCTGGTCGCCGCCCTCATCCTCGGGCAGGTCTTCTTCGGCGCGGACGGCATGGTCTTCCCGCTCGTCGTCGCGGCGATCGGCGTGCTCGCCTCCGTCGTCGGCATCCTCGCCAGCAACCCCGGCAAGAGCGACTCCAGCGGCCTCGCGCCGATCAACCGCGGCTTCTTCACCTCCGCGGTGGTCTCCCTCGTGCTCGTCGCCGTCGCCGCGTTCACCGTGCTGCCCAGCGTCGCCGACGTCCCCGACTCGGTGGTCAACCCGCAGGTGCTCGGCTTCCTCTCGGTCCTCGTCGGGATCGTCCTGGCCGCCGCCATCCAGCAGCTCACCGGCTACTTCACCGAGACCTCCCGCAAGCCGGTCCGCGACGTCGGCCGCAGCTCGCTCACTGGGCCGGCCACCGTCGTCCTGTCCGGCATCTCCCTCGGCCTGGAGTCGGCCGTCTACGCCGCTCTGCTCATCGGCGGCGCGGTCTACGGCGCCTTCCTCATCGGCGGCGGCGCGGCGCTCTACGCCGTCGCGCTCGCCGGCTGCGGGCTGCTCACCACGGCCGGCGTCATCGTCTCGATGGACACCTTCGGCCCGGTCAGCGACAACGCCCAGGGCATCGCCGAGATGTCCGGGGACATCGACGAGCAGGGCGCCCGGGTGCTGACCGACCTCGACGCCGTCGGCAACACCACCAAGGCCATCACCAAGGGCATCGCGATCGCGACCGCCGTCCTCGCGGCGACGGCGCTGTTCGGGTCCTACAACGAGCAGGTGCGGACCGCGCTCGGCGACGTCGACCTGGCGGAGTCGTTCAGCCTCGTCGAGCCGGACAACGTCGTCGGCGCGGTGATCGGTGCCGCGGTCGTGTTCCTCTTCTCCGGCCTGGCGATCAACGCGGTCTCCCGCGCCGCCGGGCGGGTCGTGTTCGAGGTCCGCGAGCAGTTCCGCACCCGGCCCGGGATCATGGACTACTCCGAGCGGCCCGACTACTCCGCCGTCGTGGACATCTGCACCAAGGACTCGCTGCGGGAGCTGGCGACGCCCGGCCTGCTCGCCGTCCTCGCCCCGGTGGCGGTCGGCTTCGGGCTCGGCTTCGGCCCGCTCGCGGCCTACCTCGTCGGCGCCATCGCCACCGGCACGCTCATGGCGGTGTTCCTCGCCAACTCCGGCGGCGCCTGGGACAACGCCAAGAAGATGGTGGAGGACGGCGCGTTCGGCGGGAAGGGCAGCGAGGCGCACGCGGCGACGGTCATCGGGGACACCGTGGGCGACCCGTTCAAGGACACCGCGGGCCCGGCGATCAACCCGCTCATCAAGGTGATGAACCTGGTGGCGCTGCTGATCGCCCCCGCGGTGGTCAGCCTGTCGGTCGGCGAGGACGCCAACACCGCCGTGCGGCTGCTCATCGCGGGCGTGGCGGCGCTGGTCGTCATCGGCGCCGTGGTGGTGTCCAAGCGGCGCTCGGTCGTCGTCGGCGGCACCGACGACGGGCCCTCCGGGTCGCTCCCCGGCGCCGGGCGCCCGACGCCGGCCCAGGCCGTCACGCCCCGGGCGGGCACGACCGCTCCGACGACCGCACCGACGACCACCGCTCCCTGACCCCACGCCGCGAGCCTCCGCCCGGACACCGACCGGGTGGGGGCTCGCGGCGCGCCCTGTGGACGGCCGACCCGGCTGTGGACGGCTCCCGCAGGTCGGTCCCGGTGCGGCCCTAGCGTCCGCGGCGCCGTCCCGACCCCGGGCCGGCACCGACGCCAGGAGGGGCCGTGTCCGTACCGATCGCCATCCAGCTCGACGCCGTCCAGGCGCTGGGTGAGGAGCTGGCCGCGCTCGCCACCGAGCTGTCGGCCGACGCCGACCTGTGCGCCTCCACCGCGGTGTCTCTCGCGGCGGCCGCGCCGGGGGAGGTCTCCGAGCACGCCGGCGGGACCGGCCGGGCGTGGGCGGCGCTGGTGGCCGACCTCGTCGAGGGCGCCGACGCCGCCGCGCGGACGCTGCTGGCCGCGGTCCGCAGCTACCGCCTCGCCGACGCCGCCGTCTCCGACCGGCTGCTGGCCGCCCGGGCGGCGATCGCAGAGGAGGCGGCCGCGTGAGCGCGCCCGGCCTGACCGCCGTCGCCGGCTGGGACACCCCGCTGCTCGACGGCGCGGTGTACACGCTCGAGGCGGTGACCGAGCGGCTGCCCCCGTGGCGCGCCCGGGTGGAGGCGGTGGCGCGCGCCCTCGCCGGTGCCGAGTACTGGTCGGGGCAGGCGGGGACGGCCGCCGCGACCGCGCTCGACCAGGTCTCGGCCGTGGCGACGGAGGTCACCGGTGCCCTGTCCGCCTCCCTGTCCCCGCTGCACGAGGCGGCCCGCCAGGCGCGCGCCGCCCAGGAGACGGCGGCCCAGGCGCTGACCGCGGCCGCCGCGTCCGGGGTGGTGCTGGACGAGGCGGGCGGCGTCGTCGCACCCGCACCGGTCGCGGTGCCCGCCGGCGCCTCGCCGGACGTCCTCGCCGCCCACCACGACCGGCTCGCCGAGCAGGCGGCCGCCGCGGAACGGGTCGCCGCGACCGCCGCCGAGGCGTTGCACGCCGCTGCCCGGGCCGCGGCCGCCGCCGCGGACTCCTCCGGCCCTCTCGCCCTCCTCGGCGGGCTCGGCGCCGCCCGTCCCGCCGGATTCCCCGACCTCGCGGCGGTCGCCCAGGTCGACGGCGCCTGGATCCGGTCCTGCCTGCCGGTGGCCGGGACCTCGCCGGAGGCGGTGGCGGCCTGGTGGGCCGGCCTGTCGTCGCCCACCCGCGACGCGGTGACCACGGCCGATCCGGCGCTGGTCGGGAGCCTCGACGGGCTCCCCGCCTGGGCGCGGGACCAGGCCAACCGCGTCCTGCTCCACCGCGCGCTTGCCGACCCGTCCGCCGAGGGGTACGCGACGGCGCGGGCTGTCTCTGACGAGATCGCGGCCGAGGAGGCGGCCGGGCGCACGGTGCAGTTGTGGTCCTTCGACGCCGACGACCACCTGGTGGCCCTCGCCTACGGCGACCTCGACACCGCCGACGACGTCGCGTTCCTCGTCCCCGGTGTCGGCAACGACGTCGACGACCTCGGCGACATGGGCGACGACGCGCAGGCCGTGGCCGACGCCGCCCGGGCCGCGGCGCCGGCCGCCGCCGTGGCCACGGTCGCCTGGCTCGGCTACCGCCCTCCCGGCACCGTCGCCTCCCCCCGCGCCTGGTTCGAGGGACGGGCTGCCGCCGGTGGCGGCGCCCTCGCGGGCGACCTCGCGGGCCTGGCCGCGGCGCGCGCCGGGGACCCGGGGAGCAGCGGCACCCCGCCGCGGGTGACGGTCGTGGCCCACAGCTACGGGACCGTCGTGGTCGACCGCGCCGTGGAGGAGCGGGGCGAGCTGGCCGCCGATGCCCTGGTCCTCCTCGGGAGCCCCGGGATGGACGGCCCGGCGTCGGACCTGGAGGTGGCGGAGGTCCACGAGGCCTCCGCGCCGCTCGACCCGGTCACCTGGCTGGTGGACGTGCACGGCACGGAGACCGACAACCCGGACTTCGGCGCGACCCCGCTGCCGACCGACCCGGACACCTGGCACGGCTGGTACCTCGAGCGCGACCGGCCGACCCTGGCCGCCGTCGGGGAGGTGGTCGCCGGCGCCCGCGAGCCGGACCGACCCACCGGATGAGGCCCGGGAACAGCCGCGGTGCTGCACCGTTGGACGCGGTGACGGCGCGCCCACCCGGGGTCGCCAGCCGGTCGCGTTCCGCGGTCGTGGCCTACCGTGGCCCGCCGAGGGGCGCGCCGGGTGCCGACACCGCACCCGCACCGCCGCCCAGCGAGCACCACCGACAGGAGCACCGTGCCCACGAAGACCGCGAAGAACGGCGAGAGCGCCGGCCGCACGGCCGGCGGCACCAGCACGCCCGCCCGCCGCCGGACCGCCGCCACCGGGGGCGGTCGCCCGCTGGTCATCGTGGAGTCACCAACCAAGGCCGGGAAGATCGCCGGCTATCTCGGCAACGGCTACGTCGTCGAGGCCAGCGTCGGGCACATCCGCGACCTGCCCCGCAACGCCGCCGACGTCCCGGCCGAGCACAAGGGCGCTCCCTGGGCCCGCCTAGGCGTCGACGTCGACAACGCCTTCGAGCCGCTCTACGTCATCAGCCCCGACCGCAAGCAGCAGGTCAGCCGGCTCAAGCAGCTGGTCAAGGACGCCAGCGAGGTCTACCTCGCCACCGACGAGGACCGCGAGGGCGAGGCCATCGCCTGGCACCTGGTCGACACCCTCAAGCCGCGGGTCCCGGTCCGCCGCATGGTCTTCCACGAGATCACCCCGGAGGCCATCGCCCGCGCCGTGGCCAACCCCCGCGAGCTCGACACCGCCCTGGTCGACGCGCAGGAGACCCGCCGCATCCTCGACCGCCTCTACGGCTACGAGGTCAGCCCCGTGCTGTGGAAGAAGGTCCTGCCACGGCTCTCGGCCGGCCGCGTGCAGTCGGTGGCCACCCGCATCGTCGTCGAGCGGGAACGGGAGCGGATGGCGTTCACCGCCGCCGACTACTGGTCCCTCGACGGCGTCTTCGCCGTCCCCGGCAGGTCCGGTGCCGACGCCGGCGAGCCGACGACGCTGCGCGCCCGCCTGGTCAGCGTCGACGACAGCCGCGTGGCCACCGGCCGCGACTTCGACCCCGCCACCGGCCGGGTCACCGGCGACGTCGTGCACCTCGACGAGGCCGGCGCCCGCGGGCTGGCCGCCCGCCTCGAGGGCCGGCAGGTCGGCGTCAGCCGGGTCGACGAGAAGCCCTACCGGCGTCGTCCCTACGCGCCGTTCACCACCTCCACGCTGCAGATGGAGGCCGGCCGCAAGCTCGGCTGGTCCTCCGCGCAGGTCATGCGGGTGGCCCAGCGGCTGTACGAGAACGGCCACATCACCTACATGCGGACCGACTCGACCAACCTCTCCACCGAGGCGATCAACGCCGCCCGCACCCAGGCCCGCGAGCTCTACGGCGACGCCTACGTCCCCGCCGAGGCCCGCCGCTACAGCAAGAAGGCCAAGGGCGCGCAGGAGGCGCACGAGGCGATCCGGCCCGCCGGTGACTCCTTCCGCACCCCCGGCCAGCTGGCCGGGCAGCTCGCCCGTGACGAGTTCCGCCTCTACGAGCTGATCTGGCAGCGCACGGTCGCCTCGCAGATGGCCGACGCGGTCGGCCAGACGGTCAGCATCCGGCTGGCCGGGCGCAGCACCACCGACGAGCGGGTGGAGTTCACCGCGTCGGGGCGCACGATCACCTTCCCCGGCTTCCTGCGCGCCTACGTCGAGTCCCGCGACGAGGGCGCCGGCGCCGGCGACGACGAGCCCGGCAGCGACGACGCCGAGCGGCGCCTGCCCCGCGTCGAGCGCGGCCAGCAGCTCGACACCCGCTCGCTGGAGCCCAAGGGCCACACCACGACGCCGCCGTCGCGCTACACCGAGCCGAGCCTGGTCGCCCGGCTCGAGGAGCTCGGCATCGGCCGCCCCTCGACCTACGCGTCGATCATGCAGACCATCCAGGACCGCGGGTACGTGTGGAAGAAGGGCGCCGCGCTGGTGCCCACCTTCACCGCCTTCGCGGTGGTCAACCTGCTCGAGCAGCACTTCGGTCAGCTCGTCGACTACGACTTCACCGCGTCGCTGGAGAACGAGCTCGACGAGATCGCCGCGGGGGAGCTGGGCCGGGTCGACTGGCTGACCGAGTTCTACTTCGGCGGCGAGGGCCGGCACGCCGGCGGCATCGCCGCGTCCGGCGGCCTCAAGCAGGTCATCGGCCAGCAGCTGGAGGAGATCGACGCCCGCGGCGTCAACTCCATCCCGCTGCGGGCGACCGGCCCGGAGGGCGAGCCGGTCGTCGTCCGGGTGGGCCGCTACGGCCCCTACCTGCAGGCCGGCGGCGAGGACGGGCCGCGGGTCAGCCTCCCCGAGGACCTCGCGCCCGACGAGCTCACCAGCGGCAAGGTCGCCGAGCTGCTCGCCGCGCCCTCCGGTGACCGGCAGCTGGGCACCGACCCCGCGAGCGGCTCCCCGGTGGTGGTCAAGGCCGGCCGCTACGGCCCCTACGTCACCACCGTGGTCCCCGAGGGCAGCAAGGACAGCCCCCGGACGGCGAGCCTGTTCTCCTCGATGGCCCCGGAGACGGTGACCCTCGAGGACGCGCTGCAGCTGCTCACGCTGCCGCGCACCGTGGGCACCGCGCCCGACGGCGAGGAGATCCAGGCCCTCAACGGCCGCTACGGGCCCTACCTGAAGAAGGGCAGCGACTCCCGCTCGCTGGAGAACGAGCAGCGGCTGTTCACCGTCACCCTCGACGAGGCGCTGGCGGTCTTCGCCCAGCCCAAGCAGCGGGGACGGCGGGCCGCGGCCGCGCCGCTCAAGGAGCTCGGCGCCGACCCGGTGACCCAGGGCCAGATCACCGTCCGCGAGGGCCGCTTCGGCCCGTACGTGACCGACGGCGAGACCAACGCCAGCCTGCGCAAGGGCGACGACGTCGAGACCATCTCCCTCGACCGCGCCGCCGAGCTGCTCGCCGACCGCCGCAGCCGGCCGGCCGCCACGAAGAAGAAGGCGGCGAAGAAGGCACCGGCCAAGACGGCGGCCAAGAAGACGACGGCGAAGAAGACCACCGCCAAGAAGGCGACGGCGAAGAAGACGGCCGCGACGAAGGCGACCGACGCCGTCCCCGCGAGCTGACCCGCGGCCGTGACCGACCCGCTCGACCCCGCCGACTGGCAGCAGCGGCGGACGTCGTTCGGGTCGGTCGCGGCCGACTACGCCGCCCTGCGACCCGGCTACCCGCCCGCCGCCGTCGCCTTCCTCCTGGGCGGGCGGCCGCGGCGGGTGCTCGACCTGGGCGCCGGCACCGGCCTGCTCACCGGCGTCCTGCTCGCCGCCGGGCACGAGGTGGTCGCGGTCGACCCCGCACCGCAGATGCTCGACCAGCTGCACGCCCGCCACCCCGGCGTGCCGGTGCACGTCGGCGGCGCGGAGGCGGTCCCGCTGCCCGACCGCAGCGTCGACGCCGTGGTCGCCGGCCAGGCCGCGCACTGGTTCGACCCGGAGCCGGCGGCCGCCGAGCTGCGCCGCGTGCTGCGGCCCGGGGGCGTGGTCGGCCTCGTGTGGAACGTCCGCGACGAGCGGGTGCCGTGGGTCGCCGCGCTCGGCGCCGCGCTGGCCGCCGAGGCCCGCGGCCACGAGGCCGACCAGGGCGTCGTCGGCCGGTTCGCCCGGGCGCTGCCGGCCGACGTCACCCACGCGCCGTTCCGCGTCGTCCAGCGGGTTCCCCCCGAGCAGGTCGTCGGCGGCATCGGCACCCGCAGCTACGTGGCCACCATGACCCCGCGGGCCCGGGCGGCCTTCCTCGGCGGCCTGCGCGACCTGCTCGCGAGTCATCCCGACACCGCCGGACGCGACGTCCTGGAGCTGCCCTACCGCACCGACGCCTACCGGCTCACCCCCCGCTGAGCGGCCGGGAGCCCACCGCGAACACCCGCCGGAACGGCAGCACGGTGGTCCCGTCGGGCCGCGCCGGGTAGGCCTCCCGCAGCGCCGCGGCGTAGGCGGCGGTCAGCTCGGCGGCGGCGTCGTCGTCGAGCAGGGCCAGCACCGGCCGCAGCACGGTGCTGCGCACCCAGCCCAGCACCGGGTCCGTCCCGCGCAGCACGTGCAGGTAGGTGGTCTCCCAGACGTCGGCGGACAGGCCCGCACCCACCAGCACGTCGAGGTAGCCGGCCGGGTCGAGCACCGGGTCCGGCGGGGGAGCGGCGGCCGCCAGCCGCGCCGACCACCGCGGCGAGGTGCACAGGTCGGCCAGCAGCCGGTGCGTCGGCGCCCGGTGGTTGCCGGGCACCTGGACCGCCAGCCGCCCGCCCGGGGCGAGGTGCCCGGCCCAGCGCGCCAGCAGCCCGGCGTGGCCGGGCACCCAGTGCAGGACGGCGTTGCAGACGACGACGTCGACCGGCCCGTCGGGCCGCCACTCACGGACGTCGCCGAGGGCGAAGCCGACCCGCCCGTCGACGGCGTGCGCGGCCGCCGCGGCCAGCATCTCCGGGGAGGAGTCGACGCCGGTCACCCGCGCACCGGGCCAGCGCGCCGCGAGCGAGGCGGTCAGCGCACCCTCGCCGCAGCCGAGGTCGACCACGACCCGCGGGTCGGCCGCGTCCACGCGGGCCAGCAGGTCGGCGAACGGGCGCGCCCGCTCGCCGGCGAAGCGCAGGTAGGTCGCGGGGTCCCAGGCGGCGTCCACGCCGGCGACGCTAGGGGCTGCGGGAACCCGGCGGCGTCGGACCCGGCCGGTACCGTGGACCGGCCGTGACCCACCCCGCCAGCCACCCCCGGGAGCTCCCGATCGCCGCCCACCCGCGCCTGCCCGGCCGCGGGCTGTTCGTCGCCTTCGAGGGCGGGGAGGGCACCGGCAAGTCCACCCAGGCCCGCCTGCTCCTCGACTGGCTGGGGCGGCACGAGATCCCCGCGCGGCTGACCTCCGAGCCCGGCGGGACCCCACCCGGCGCGCGCATCCGCGCGCTGCTCCTCGACCCGGCCACCGGCGACCTCGCGCCGCGCGCCGAGGCGCTGCTCTACGCCGCCGACCGCGCCCACCACGTGCACGCGGTGGTCCGCCCGGCGCTGGAGGCCGGCGAGGTCGTGGTCACCGACCGCTACGTCGACAGCTCGCTGGCCTACCAGGGCGCCGGCCGGGCGCTGGCGCTGGAGGAGGTGCGCCGGCTGTCGCAGTGGGCCACCGGCGGGCTGGTGCCCGACCTCACCGTGCTGCTCGACCTGCCCCCCGAGGCGGGCCTGGCGCGGGCCCTGGGCCGCGCCGCCGCCGACCGGCTCGAGGCGGAGTCGGTCGACTTCCACGAGCGCGTCCGCGCCACCTTCCGCGCGCTGGCCGACGCCGAGCCGCACCGCTACCTGGTCCTCGACGCCGGCCGGCCCGCCGAGGAGCTCGCCGGCGCCGTGCGCGAGCGGGTCGCCGCCCTGCTGCCCGGGCGGGTCGCATGACCGAGCTCGCGAGGTCGCCAGGAGGCTCAGCCGCGCCGGGCGGGGTCTGGGCGCAGGTCGTCGGCCAGCCGGCCGTCGTCGCCGAGCTGCAGGCCGCGGTCGCCGACCCCGCCGCCATGACCCACGCCTGGCTGTTCACCGGCCCGCCCGGCTCGGGCCGCTCGGTCGCCGCGCGGGCCTTCGCCGCGGCGCTGCAGTGCCCCGACGGCGGTGACGGCACCTGCCACGCCTGCCGCACGGTGCTCGCTGGCACCCACGCCGACGTGCAGACCGTCGTCCCCGAGGGCCTGTCGATCGGCGTCGTGGAGGCGCGCGAGCTGGTGCGGGTGGCCGGCCGCGCGCCGTCGCAGGGGCGCTGGCAGGTCGTCGTCGTGGAGGACGCCGACCGCATGACCGAGCAGGCCGCCAACGCCGTCCTCAAGATGATCGAGGAGCCGCCGCCGCGGACGGTGTTCCTGCTGTGCGCGCCGAGCCTGCACCCCGAGGACGTGCCGGTCACCATCCGCTCCCGCTGCCGCGTCGTGGGCCTGCGGACGCCGCCGACCGACGCCGTCGCCGACGTGCTGGTGCGCCGCGACGGCGTCGACCCGGCGCTGGCCGCCTGGGCCGCGGCCGCGGCCGGCGGGCACGTCGGGCGGGCACGCCACCTGGCGCAGGACGAGAGCGCCCGGCTGGTGCGCAAGGCCGTCCTCGACGTCCCGCTGTCACTGGTGTCGCTGGCCGCCTGCCTGACCGCCGCCGACGACCTCGTCGGCGCGGCCAAGGAGGAGTCCGACCGGACCACCGCGGCCCTCGACGGCGCCGAGACCGAGGCGGTCAAGGCCAGCCTGGGCGTCGGCGCGCGGGGCCCGGGCGTGGCCGCCGCCAGCCGGGGGGCCGGGCAGCTCAAGGAGCTGGAGAAGCGGCAGAAGAGCCGGGCCACCCGCATCGGCCGCGACTCCCTCGACCGGGCGCTGGTCGACCTCGCCGGCCTCTACCGCGACGCCCTCGTCCTCGCCGCCGCACCCGGTGAGTCGCTGCCGCTGGACCACCCCGACCGGCGCGCCGACGCCGAGGAGCTGGCCCGGCGCATCGGCGCGGAGGGGGCGCTGCGGCGCATCGACGCGGTGCTCGCCTGCCGGACGGCGCTGGAGCAGAACGTCAAGCCGCAGGTCGCCGTCGAGGCGCTCACCGTGGCGCTGCGCCTGCCCGCGTAGCCGCCGGGCCGGCGCGGGCGCGGCAGGACGGTGCCGTACGCTGGGCACCGCACGTCCGCCGCCTTAGCTCAGTCGGTAGAGCATCTCACTCGTAATGAGAAGGTCGTCGGTTCGATTCCGACAGGCGGCTCGCACCCCCGTCCCTGGGGATCGTCGGCTCCTTCTGCCAGCATCCCGGGACGTGACCAGCGGCAGCGCCGAGCAGCACCTGCGCGACCTCGCCCGGCTGCGCCGCGTCCGCGACCGGATCGACCGGGAGTACGCCCAGCCGCTCGACGTCGAGGCCCTCGCCCGCGGCGTGCACGTCTCCGCCGGCTACCTCAGCCGCGCCTTCCGGCGGGCCTACGGCGAGTCCCCGTACTCCTACCTGATGACCCGGCGCATCGAGCGGGCCATGGCCCTGCTGCGCCGCGGCGACGTGAGCGTCACCGACGCCTGCTTCGCCGTCGGCTGCTCGTCGCTGGGCACCTTCAGCACCCGCTTCACCGAACTGGTCGGCATGCCGCCGAGCACCTACCGGCGCCTCGCCGCGGAGGGCACCGAGGGCCTGCCGGCGTGCGTCGCCAAGCAGGTCACCCGACCGGTCAGGAATCGAGAAGCACCGGCCGGTGCGCCGTCCCTAGCGTGACCGGCATGGACCTCACCATCCACACCACCGTCCTCCCGCACACCGACCCCGAGGCCTCCCTGGCCTTCTGGCGCGACACCCTCGGCTTCGAGGTGCGCACCGACGTCGGCCGGGGCGCGATGCGCTGGATCACCGTCGGCCCCGCCGGCCAGCCAGGGACCTCGGTCCTCCTGGCCCCGCCGGCCGTCGACCCGGGCATCACCGACGACGAGCGCCGCACCGTCGCCGAGATGATGGCCAAGGGCACCTACGGCTGGATCCTGCTGGCCACGAAGGACCTCGACGGCACCTTCGACCGGCTGCAGGCCGGCGACGCCGAGGTCGTCCAGGAGCCCACCGACCAGCCCTACGGGATCCGCGACTGCGCCTTCCGGGACCCCGCCGGCAACCTGGTCCGCATCCAGCAGACCGGCTGAGCCCCGCGTCAGCCGGACGGGCGTCGCGCCGTTCCGGTCGTCACCCCCAGCAGGTAGACAACGAGGGCGCCGACGACGGCGGCGCCCACCGGACGGAGACACGATGAGCACCGCCACCAGCGACGGCACGGGGACCCGCACGCGGGAGCCCGGCGGGCACCCGGCCGACGTGCACGACCTCATCCGCGTGCACGGCGCCCGCGAGAACAACCTCAAGGACGTCAGCGTCGACATCCCCAAGCGCCGGCTCACGGCCTTCACCGGCGTCTCCGGCTCGGGGAAGAGCTCCCTGGTGTTCAGCACGATCGCCGCGGAGTCCCAGCGGCTGATCAACGAGACCTACAGCGCCTTCCTGCAGGGCTTCATGCCGTCGCTGTCGCGGCCCGACGTCGACCTCCTGGAGGGGCTGACGACGGCGATCATCGTCGACCAGGAGCGGATGGGCGCCAACCCGCGCTCCACCGTCGGCACGGCCACCGACGCCAACGCGATGCTGCGCATCCTCTTCAGCCGGCTCGGGCAGCCGCACATCGGCCCGCCGACCGCGTTCGCCTTCAACGTGCCGACCCGCAAGGCCAGCGGGGTCATGAGCACCGAGAAGGGCGGCCGGGTCGAGAAGAACGTGGTGCGCGAGGCCGTCTACCAGGGCGGCATGTGCCCGCGGTGCGAGGGCATGGGCTCGGTCAACGACATCGACCTCACCGCCCTCTACGACGACGCCAAGTCCCTGAACGACGGCGCCCTGACCATCCCCGGCTACAGCATGGACGGCTGGTACGGCCGCCTCTTCCAGGGCGCCGGCCTCGACATGGACAAGCCGATCCGCGACTACACGAAGAAGGAGCTGGACACGCTCCTGTACGCGGAGCCGGTCAAGATCAAGGTCGAGGGCATCAACCTCACCTACGAGGGCGTGATCCCGCGGATCCAGAAGTCGATGCTGTCCAAGGACGTCGAGGCGATGCAGCCGCACGTCCGGCGCTTCGTGGAGCGGGCGGTGACCTTCACGACCTGCCCCGACTGCGGCGGCACGCGGCTGAGCGCGGAGGCGCGGTCCTCGCTGATCCGGGGGAAGAGCATCGCCGACGTCTGCGCCCTGCAGATCACCGACCTCGCCGACTGGGTGCGCGAGCTCGACGAGCCCTCGGTCGCCCCGCTGCTGGCCGGGCTGCAGCACCTGCTCGACTCCTTCGCCACCATCGGCCTGGGGTACCTCTCCCTCGACCGGCCCGCGGGCACGCTGTCCGGCGGCGAGGCGCAGCGCACCAAGATGATCCGCCACCTGGGCTCCTCGCTCACCGACGTCACCTACGTCTTCGACGAGCCCACGATCGGGCTGCACCCGCACGACATCGAGCGGATGAACCGGCTGCTGCTGCAGCTGCGGGACAAGGGCAACACCGTGCTCGTCGTCGAGCACAAGCCCGAGGCCATCGCCATCGCCGACCACGTCGTCGACCTCGGGCCCCGGGCCGGCGCGGGCGGCGGCGAGGTCGTGTTCCAGGGCACCGTCGAGCAGCTGCGGGCCAGCGGCACCCTCACCGGGCGGCACCTCGACGACCGCGCGTCGGTCAAGCCGTCGGTGCGCACCCCCACCGGCGCGCTGCAGGTGCGCGGCGCCCGCACGAACAACCTGCAGGGGGTCGACGTCGACATCCCCCTCGGCGTGCTCGTCGTCCTCACCGGGGTGGCGGGCTCGGGCAAGAGCTCGCTCGTCTCCGGCTCGATCGCCGGGCGGGAGGGCGTGGTGACCATCGACCAGGGCGCCATCCGCGGCTCCCGGCGCAGCAACCCGGCCACCTACACCGGCCTGCTCGAGCCGATCCGGAAGGCCTTCGCCAAGGCCAACGGCGTCAAGCCGGCGCTGTTCAGCGCCAACTCCGAGGGCGCCTGCCCGGCCTGCAACGGCGCCGGCGTCGTCTACACCGAGCTGGGTGTCATGGCCACCGTCGAGTCCACCTGCGAGGCGTGCGAGGGCCGGCGGTTCCAGCCGGCGGTGCTGGACTACACGCTGGGCGGCCGGGACATCGCCGAGGTGCTGGCCATGTCGGTGGCCGAGGCCGAGGAGTTCTTCGGCTCCGGCGAGGGGCGCACGCCGGCCGCGCACGCCGTCCTCGGCCGGCTCGCCGACGTCGGCCTGGGCTACCTCACCATCGGCCAGCCGCTGACGACGCTGTCCGGCGGGGAGCGGCAGCGGCTGAAGCTGGCCACCCACATGGGCGAGAAGGGCGGCGTCTACGTCCTCGACGAGCCGACCACCGGCCTACACCTGGCCGACGTGGAGAACCTGCTCGCGCTGCTCGACCGGCTCGTCGACTCGGGCACGTCGGTCGTCGTCATCGAGCACCACCAGGCGGTCATGGCGCACGCGGACTGGATCGTCGACCTCGGTCCGGGCGCCGGCCACGACGGCGGCCGAGTGGTGTTCGAGGGCACCCCGGCCGACCTCGTCGCCGCCCGCTCCACCGTCACCGGCGAGCACCTGGCGGCCTACGTCGGCGGCTGAGACCGGATTCCTGCACCGCCCGGCTGCACTTCCGGCCCCTCCGTGCCGATGCCTGTCCCCAGGACCGCAGAGCGGGACGAGGACCGGAACGCCGGAGACGGAGGACGGAGCATGACGACGCCGGGAGTGGACCACCCCGAGGAGAAGGCGGTGCTCGACGTCAAGGCCAGCAGCCGCGCCGACGTCCTGACCAGCTTCGTCGAGCGGGTGTCGGGCTCCGAGCTCGTGGTCAGCGTGGGCGAGGACGCGCAGAAGCGGCGCGTGCGGCTGGACACCGGTGAGCACCTGGAGCTGATCTGGCGCGGACCGGAGGAGCTGCGGTCCCTGCCCGCGGAGCTCGTCGAGGTGGTCACCGGGGACTCGCCGACGTGGCGGCTGAAGATCGTCGGCCCGGCGTCCCGGGGGCAGCGGCGCAACGCCGTCCGCGCCCCCATGTCGGTGCCCGTCGAGCTGGCCGTGGGGGAGCGCGTGCTGGCCGGCACGACCATCGACCTCAGCGAGGGCGGCACGCACTGCCTGCTCACCGGCAAGCCCGGGGCCGAGCGGCCGGAGATCGAGGTCGGCACCGTGCTCCCCGTGGTCGTCGACCTCGACGGGGACCGGCTGGCCGCCAAGGCCGAGGTGATCCGCCGCCACCCCCGCGACGACCACCACACCGAGCTGTCGCTGCGGTTCGTGGGGCTCGGCGAGCGGCGCGAGGACACCATCCGGCGCCGGGTCTTCGCCGAGCTGCGTGACCTGCGCTCCCGCGGCCTGATCTGATCCCGGCGTGGACCGAGCCCGACTCAGCGCCGTCGCGCACCGCTGGCACCCCGTCGCCGCCCCCGTCTCCGACGAGGCCCTGACCCGCCTGGTCGGCCGGCTGGCCCCGGCCGGCCGGGGCGGCCGCGCCCTCGACCTCGGCTGCGGGCCGGGCTCGTGGCTGCTGGCGCTGCTGGCCGCGCACCCGGCGATGGTGGGGGTCGGTGTCGACACCTCCGCGCCCGCGCTGGACGCCGCGCGCGACGGGGCGGCAATGGCCGGCCTGGTCGGCCGCGTCGCGTTCGTCGAGGCCGACGCCGCGACCTGGGAGGGTGAACCGGCCGACGTCGTGCTGTGCGTCGGCGCCGCGCACGCCTTCGGCGGCACCGCCGGGGCGCTGGAGGCCGTGCGCCGCCACCTGCGTCCCGGCGGGCGCGTGCTCTTCGGGGACGGGTTCTGGGAGGCCGGCCCGAGCGAGGCGGCGCTGGCCGGCCTCGGCGCCGAGCCCGGCGAGCTGCCCGACCTGCCCGGCCTGCTGGCCGAGGTGGCCCGGGCCGGGTTCGAGCCCGGCTACGGCCACGTCAGCACCCTCGCCGAGTGGGACGAGTACGAGTGGTGCTGGACCGGCGCCGTCACCGAGTGGGCGCTGACCGAGGCTCAGCCCGGCGAGCGCGAGGAGGCGCTGGCGGCCGCCCGCACGCACCGGCGGCAGTGGCTGGAGGGCTACCGCGGCGAGCTGGGCTTCCTGACCGCCGTGCTGCACGACACCGGCCGCTGAGGACCGGGTCCCGGGACGGCGACGGCGGCGCACCCGTCGGGGCGCGCCGCCGTCGTCGTCCGTCCTGCTCGTCCCTCCGGCCCGGGGCCGGACGGGTGCGGCTCAGTGGCCGCCGGCCTCCTGGGCCCGCTTGATCGAGGCCTCGATCTCGGCCTCGGCCATGGCGCGGCCGACCCACTCGGCGCCCTCGACCGACTTGCCCGGCTCGAGGTCCTTGTAGGTCTCGAAGAAGTGCTGGATCTCCAGGCGGTCGAACTCCGACACGTCGGTGATGTCCTGGAGGTGGGCCATGCGGGGGTCGGTCGCCGGGACCGTGAGCACCTTGTCGTCGCCACCGGCCTCGTCGGTCATCCGGAACATGCCGATGGCCCGGCAGGTGATCAGGCACCCGGGGAAGGTCGGCTCGTCGAGGATCACCAGGGCGTCGAGGGGGTCGCCGTCCAGACCGAGGGTGTTCTCGATGTACCCGTAGTCGGCCGGGTACCGGGTCGAGGTGAACAGCATCCGGTCGAGCCGGATGCGCCCGGTGGCGTGGTCCAGCTCGTACTTGTTCCGCTGGCCCTTGGGGATCTCTACCGTCACGTCGAACTGCACGGCAGCTAGTGTGGCGCACCGGTACCAGGTCCACCGGCGCAGGGCGTCCGGGGGGCCTCTTCCGGGGGGAGCGCACCATCACGCCGAGCGGGTCCTCGACCGTCACGCCCAGCTACCGGCGGCTGCGCCGACGGCTCCTGGTGAGCCTGCTGGCGCTGGTCCTCGTGGCGGCGGTGGCCACCGGCGTGGTGCTGTCCCTCGGCGGGGACGAGCGCACGACCACCGCCGGTCCCGCCGCCCCCTCCGCGCAGCTGCCCGAGGTCGGCGACCCCGCGCCGGTGCTCGCCCCGCTGTCGTCGGAGGCGCCGGTCCCCGACCCCGCCGCCCTCGCCGCGACGCTGCGCCCGCTGCTGGCCGCCCCCGTGTTCGGCGGCGGCCTGTCCGCCGAGGTCGTCGACGTCGCCAGCGGTGAGGTCCTGCTCGACGACGGCGCCGACCGGGCGGTCACGCCCGCCTCCACGGCCAAGCTGCTGACCGCCGTCGCCGCGCTGAGGACCCTCGACCCCGACGACACCCTGGAGACCACCGTCGTCGCCGGCAGCGCGCCCGGCGAGGTGGTGCTCGTCGGCGGCGGGGACCCGACCCTGTCGACCACCGCGCCGTCGGTCGACTACCCGGGCGCGGCCACCGTGGCCGACCTCGCGGCCCAGGTGCAGGCCGCCCTCCCGCCGGGCACCGCCGTCAGCCGCGTCGTCGTCGACAACTCGCTGTTCGAGGGTCCGCTGACCGCCGAGGGCTGGGGTCCCGAGGACGCGCCGTCGACCTACGCCTCGCCGGTCACCGCGACCGCCGTCGACGGCGCCCGCGTCGTGCCGGGCGAGGACCCCCGCAGCGGCGCTCCCGGCACCGACGCCGGCCGGGCCCTGGCCACCGCTCTCGGCGCGCCCGGGGCGGTGGTCGAGCTCGGCACGGCCCCGGCGGACGCGCAGACGCTGGCCACCGTCTCCTCCGCGCCGGTCGCCCGCCTGGTCGAGCAGGCGCTGTCGCAGTCGGACAACCTCCTGGCCGAGTCGCTGGCCCGCCACGTGGCCCTCGCCCGCGACCTGCCCGCGACCTTCGACGGCGCGGCGCAGGGGGTCACCGCGGCGCTGGACGACGCCGGCGTCGACGTCTCCGGCGTGGAGATGCACGACGGCAGCGGCCTGTCCCGGCTGGACCGGGTGCCCCTGGCCGTCCTCACCGACCTGGTCGCCGGCGCCGCCGACGGGTCGATCGAGGGCACCTCGGCCGTGGTCTCGGGCCTGGCGGTGGCCGGGTACGACGGCACCCTGGCCGACCGCGGCGACGACGACCCCGCGACCGCGCCGGGCGCCGTCCGCGGCAAGACCGGCACGCTGCTGGGCGTGCACGGCCTGGCCGGCACCGTGGTCACCGCCGACGGCCGGCTGCTGGCCTACGCGCTGGTGGTCAACGGCAGCGTCGGCGGCGGCCTGCCCGAGGAGGCCGCCCTCGACGACGTGGCCTCCGCGCTGGCCGCCTGCGGCTGCCGCTGACGCGGGGGCGTCCCGGGGGGCCGCCCGCGTACGGTGAGGCGATGACGAGCAGCTCACTGGTCGACTGGGAGCTCGCCGGGCGCACCGCCCGCCGGCTGTCGGGGCAGGGTCCGGAGACCACCCGCGAGGAGGCCACCGCCGTCGTCCGGGAGCTGCACCAGGCCGCCGCGGCCGCCGTCGCGCACGTGGAGGGGCTGACCGGGCTGCACCCCGTCGAGGGGGGGCCGGTGCCGGAGGTGGCCGTCGTCGACCGGCCCGGCTGGATCGCCGCCAACACCAGCGGCATGGCCGCGCTCATGGACCCGCTGGTCACCGCGCTCGCCGAGCGGCAGGAGAGCCGCCCCGGGCCGCTGGCCACCGCCATCGGCTCCCGCGCCACCGGTGTGCAGGCCGGCGCGCTGCTGGCCTTCCTGTCCTCGCGGGTGCTCGGCCAGTACGAGGTCTTCGGCACCGGGGGCCGGCTGCTGCTCGTCGCGCCCAACATCGTCGACGCCGAGCGCAAGCTGGGCGTCGACCCCGCGGACTTCCGCCTGTGGGTGTGCCTGCACGAGGTCACCCACCAGCTGCAGTTCACCGCCTTCCCGTGGCTGACCACCCACCTCGAGGGGCAGATCGCCGAGTTCGTCGACGCCACCGACCTCAGCCCCGACGCGCTGCGCGACCGGCTCACCGACCTGCTGCGCGGGGTCACCGACGCCGTCCGCGGCGGGGACGACGACGGCGGCGGGCAGGGCCTCATGGCGCTGGTGCGCGACCCCGCGCAGCGCGCCGTGCTCGACCGGGTGACCGCCGTGATGAGCCTGGTCGAGGGGCACGCCGAGTACGTCATGGACGGGGTCGGCCCCGACGTCGTCCCGTCGGTGCGCACGCTGCGCAAGCGGTTCGCCCAGCGCCGCAAGGGCCGCGGTCCGCTGGACCGCGCGCTGCGCCGGCTGCTCGGGCTCGAGCAGAAGATGAAGCAGTACGCCGACGGGCGGCACTTCGTCGGGGGCGTCGTCGACCTGGTCGGCATGGACGGCTTCAACCGGGTCTGGACCGGCCCTGCGACCCTGCCCCTGGTCGAGGAGCTCACCGACCCCGCCCGGTGGGTCGAGCGGGTGCACGGCCGCCCCGCCGTGACCGCCTGAGCCGCCCCGGGTGAGCGGCCCGCCGGCCGCGGTCGCGCGCGTCCGCAGCGCCGTCCGGCCCGGGCTGCGCGCCGACGCCCGGCCGGTGCTGGTGGCCGTCAGCGGGGGAGCGGACTCCCTCGCGCTGGCCGCCGCCGTGGCGTTCGAGGCGCCGCGCGCCGGGGTGCCGGCCGGGGCGGTCACCGTCGACCACGGCCTGCAGCCGGGCTCGGCGCAGCGCGCCGCGTCGACGGCGGAGCTGCTGCGCGGGCTCGGCCTGGACCCGGTGCGCGTGGTCGCCGTCGACGTCGGCACCGGTGGGGGACCGGAGGCCGCCGCCCGCACCGCTCGCTACGCGGCGCTGTCGGGCGAGGCCGCCGCGCACGGCGCCCGCGTCGCGCTCGGCCACACCCTCGACGACCAGGCCGAGACGGTGCTGCTCGGCCTGGGCCGCGGCTCGGGCCCGCGCTCGGTCGCCGGCATGGTCGCCGACCGCCCGCCGTGGTGGCGGCCGCTGCTGGAGGTCCGCCGCGCCACCACCCGCGCGGCGTGCGCGGCGCTCGGCCTGCCGGTCTGGGACGACCCGTGGAACACCGACCCGGCCCTGCGGCGCGCCCGGCTGCGCGCCGAGGTGCTGCCGCTGCTCGAGGACGTCCTCGGCGGCGGCGTCGCCCCGGCCCTCGCCCGGACCGCGGAGCTGCTGCGGGAGGACCTCGACGCCCTCGACGCGCTGGCCGACGGGCACCTGGCCCGGCTGGCCGGCCCGGCGGGCCTGCCGGCCGCCGACCTCGCCGCGCTGCCGGCCGCGCTGCGCCGGCGGGTGCTGCGCGGCTGGCTGCGCGACGGCGGGGTGCCGGACCTGCAGGCGGTGCACCTCACCGCCGTCGACGCGCTGGTCGCGGCCTGGCGCGGCCAGGGGCCGGTGACCCTCCCCGGCGGTGCGGAGGCGCTCCGGGCGTCTGGCAGGCTGGTGCTGCGGCCCGCCGGCTCCCCGGGCGGGAGGGCCGGTCAGGCACCCGATCCGGAGGAGCAACGCACATGAGCGAGACCGCGTCGGCCTCTGCGCTGCTGGGGCCCGACCACGGCTACGGCCCCGACATCGACCACGTGCTGCTCTCCGAGGACCAGATCCAGGCCAAGATCGGTGAGCTCGCCGAGCAGGTCGCGCGCGACTACGCCGGCCGCGAGGTGCTGCTGGTCGGCGTCCTCAAGGGCGCGGTGCTCTTCATGAGCGACTTCGCCCGGGCGCTGCGGCTGCCCACGCAGATGGAGTTCATGGCCGTCTCCTCCTACGGCAGCGCCACCAGCTCCTCGGGCGTGGTGCGGATCCTCAAGGACCTCGACCGCGACATCAGCGACCGGCACGTGCTCGTCCTCGAGGACATCATCGACAGCGGGCTGACCCTGTCGTGGCTGCTGAAGAACCTGGGCAGCCGCCGGCCGGCGTCCCTGGAGGTCTGCACGCTGCTGCGCAAGCCCGACGCGATCAAGGTCGAGGTGCCGGTGCGCTACGTCGGCTTCGACATCCCCAACGAGTTCGTCGTCGGCTACGGCCTGGACTACGCCGAGCGCTACCGCGACCTGCCCTACATCGGCACCCTCAAGCCCGAGGTCTACGAGACCTGACCCCCGGAGGAGGGCCCCCCGCGGCTCCTCCCGAGGGGTGAGCGGGCGGCGTCCGTGCAGTTCGCACACAGGGGACGCACAGCCGTCCCGGTGTACCGTCGAGGCCTACGACGCCTGACCGAGCGCCAGGGTGCCCGCCCGGGTCGCGCGGAGCGTCACCCGGACGATCAGGAGGGTCGACGGGCCAGGCCGGCGCCCCGGCCGCCCGGCATCGGTGTATGGAACGCAAGAAGATCTTCCGCTCCGTGTGGTTCTGGGTCGTGCTCGTCGTCCTGGTGGCCCTCGGCCTGTCCGCCGTGTTCAGCGGCGGCTCGGCCTACGAGCCGGTCGGGACCTCCGTCGCGCTCCAGCAGATCGAGGACGGCAACGTCGAGTCCGTCACGATCAACGACAAGGAGCAGACGCTCGACCTGGACCTGCGGGACCCGGTCGACGGCAACTCCCAGATCAGCGCCTCGTACCCGATCGGCGCCTCCGACGACGTCTTCGCCCTGGTCTCCGGGCTCGGCCCGGACGGCCAGCCCGCCGGTGACGGCGTGGAGTTCACGACGAACGTGACGCAGGACAGCGTCTTCGTCAGCGTGCTGATCAGCTTCCTGCCGTTCCTCATCCTCCTGCTGCTGCTGTTCTGGCTGTTCAACTCCATGCAGGGCGGCGGCCGCGGCGTCATGGCCTTCGGCAAGTCGAAGGCCAAGGTGGTCAGCAAGGACACCCCGAAGACGACGTTCGCCGACGTCGCCGGGGCCGACGAGGCCATCGAGGAGCTCCAGGAGATCAAGGACTTCCTCGCCAACCCGGTGAAGTTCCAGGCGGTCGGCGCCAAGATCCCCAAGGGCGTGCTGCTGTTCGGCCCGCCCGGCACCGGCAAGACGCTGCTGGCGCGCGCCGTGGCCGGGGAGGCCGGCGTGCCGTTCTTCTCGATCTCCGGGTCGGACTTCGTCGAGATGTTCGTCGGCGTCGGCGCCAGCCGGGTGCGCGACCTGTTCGAGCAGGCCAAGACCAACGCCCCGGCGATCATCTTCGTCGACGAGATCGACGCCGTCGGCCGCCACCGCGGCGCCGGCATGGGCGGCGGGCACGACGAGCGCGAGCAGACCCTCAACCAGATGCTCGTCGAGATGGACGGCTTCGACGTCAAGGGCGGCGTCATCATGATCGCCGCCACCAACCGGCCCGACATCCTCGACCCGGCGCTGCTGCGCCCGGGCCGCTTCGACCGGCAGATCGCCGTCGACCGGCCCGACCTGGAGGGCCGCAAGCGGATCCTCGAGGTGCACGCCAAGGGCAAGCCGCTCGCGCCAGACGTCGACCTCGAGACCGTCGCCCGCCGCACCCCCGGCTTCACCGGTGCCGACCTCGCCAACGTGCTCAACGAGGGCGCGCTGCTCACCGCCCGCGGCAACGCCACCGTCATCACCGACGCCGTCCTCGAGGAGGCGATCGACCGCGTCATCGCCGGCCCCGAGCGCAAGACGCGGGCGATGAGCGAGAAGGAGAAGAAGGTCACCGCCTACCACGAGGGCGGGCACGCCCTGGTGGCGCACGCACTGCCCAACCTGGACCCGGTGCACAAGGTGACCATCCTGCCGCGCGGCCGCTCCCTCGGGCACACCCTCGTGCTGCCCACCGAGGACAAGTACACCCAGACCCGCTCGGAGATGATCGACACCCTCGCCTACGCCCTCGGCGGGCGCGCGGCCGAGGAGCTGGTCTTCCACGAGCCGACCACCGGCGCGGGCAACGACATCGAGAAGGCCACCTCCATGGCCCGCGCGATGGTCACCCAGTACGGCATGAGCGCCAAGCTCGGCGCGGTCAAGTACGGCAGCACCGACTCCGAGCCGTTCCTCGGCCGGGACATGGGCTCGCGGCCGGACTACTCCGAGGCCGTCGCCGCCGACATCGACGGCGAGATCCGCGCGCTCATCGAGGCCGCGCACGACGAGGCGTGGGAGATCCTCGTGGAGTACCGGGCCGTCCTCGACCAGCTCGTGCTCGAGCTGATCGAGAAGGAGACCCTCTCCAAGGAGGACATGGCCCGCATCTGCGCGCCGGTCACCAAGCGGCCCTCGCTCGCGCCCTACAACGGGTTCGGCAAGCGCACGCCCTCGGACCAGCCGCCGGTGCTCACCCCCGCCGAGGCCGCCGCGGCCAACGGCCACGGTGCCGGCCACGGGGCCACCGCGGTCGGGGCCAACGGCAACGGCACCGGGCTGGTCAAGGGCGGCACCAACCCGGTCGGGGACATCGGCGCACCCGTCCAGCGGTGAGCGGGTGCGCGAGCTCGGCGGACGTGGCATGAGCGTCCTCCCCGAGGAACCCGAGGACGAGGTCCGCCCCGACCCGGCGCGGATCGACTCCGCGCGCGCCGAGGCGGCCGTGCGCGAGCTGCTGATCGCGGTCGGGGAGGACCCCGACCGGCCCGGGCTGCGCGACACCCCCGCCCGGGTGGCGCGCGCCTACGCGGAGACCTTCGCCGGCATCTGGCAGGACCCCGGCGAGATCCTCGCAACGGTCTTCGACGAGGACCACGACGAGCTGGTGCTGGTCAAGGACATCCCGATGTACTCGACCTGCGAGCACCACCTGGTGCCCTTCCACGGCGCCGCGCACGTCGGCTACATCCCGGGCGAGGACGGCCGGGTGACCGGGCTGTCGAAGCTGGCCCGGCTGGTCGACGTCTACGCGCGCCGCCCGCAGGTGCAGGAGCGGATGACCCGGCAGATCGCCGACGCCCTCGCCGAGCACCTCAAGCCGCGCGGCGTGATCGTCGTCGTCGAGGCCGAGCACCTGTGCATGGGCATGCGCGGGATCCGCAAGCCCGGCTCGACCACGGTCACCTCCGCCGTGCGCGGCATCTTCCGCGACAACCCCGCCACCCGCGCCGAGGCGATGAGCCTCGTCCTGGGTCGATGAAGCCCGGCCGGTGAGCGCACCCGGGGCGCAGCTGCTGCACCCGGGACGGTGCGTGGTGATGGGCGTCCTCAACGTCACGCCCGACTCCTTCTCCGACGGCGGCTGCTTCGCCGACCGGGACTCCGCGGTCGCCCACGGCCTGGCGATGGCCGCCGCCGGCGCGGACTACGTCGACGTGGGCGGTGAGTCCACCCGCCCGGGCGCCGACCGGGTCGACGCCGCCGAGGAGCGCCGCCGCGTCGTCCCCGTCGTCCGGGACCTGGCCGCCGCCGGTGTCCGGGCGAGCGTCGACACCACCCGCACCGAGGTCGCCGAGGCCGCACTCGCGGCCGGGGCGGTGCTGGTCAACGACATCAGCGGCGGGCTGGCCGACGACGGGATGGCCGCGCTGGTCGCCGACGCCGGCGTCCCGTGGGTGCTCATGCACTGGCGCGGCCACAGCCGGGAGATGTACGCCCGCGCCGAGTACGACGACGTCGTCGGCGAGGTCTGCGCGGAGCTGTCCGCCCGGGTCGACGCCGCGCTGGCCGCCGGGGTCGACACCACCCAGCTCGTGCTCGACCCCGGCCTGGGCTTCGCCAAGCAGGCCGCGCACAACTGGGCGCTGCTCGCCGCGCTGCCCCGGCTGGTCGCCCTCGGCCTGCCGGTGCTGGTCGGCAGCTCCCGCAAGTCCTTCCTCGGCCGGCTGCTCGCCGGCCCCGGCGGGGCGCCGCGCCCCGCGGCCGGGAGGGACGCCGCCACCCTCGCCACCACCGTCCTGGCCGCCGAGGCCGGCGCCTGGGGGGTGCGGGTCCACGACGCCGCCGCCTCCGCCGACGCCGTCGCCACCGTGGCCGCCGTCCAGCGCGCCCGCGAGGAGAGCCGCCGTGACTGAGCAGCCCACCCCCGGCGGCGGCACCCCCGACCGGATCGCCGTCCGCGGGCTGACCGCGCACGCCCACCACGGCGTCTACGGCTTCGAACGCGACAACGGGCAGACGTTCTCCGTCGACGCCGTCCTCGAGGTCGACACCGCCCCGGCCGCCGCCACCGACGACCTCGCGCTGACGGTGAACTACGCCGAGCTCGCCCAGCGGCTGCACGCCGTGCTCACCGGCGAGCCGGTCGACCTGCTCGAGACGCTGTGCCGGCGGCTGGCCGACGCCTGCCTGGCCGACCCGCTGGTGCAGGCCGCCGAGATCACCGTGCACAAGCCGCAGGCCGACCTCGGCGTCCCCTTCGACGACGTCACCGTCACCATCCGGCGTGAGCGCCCGTGAGCCGCGCCGTCCTGTCCCTGGGCGCCAACCTCGGCGACCGCGCCGGGGCCCTGCGCGGCGCGATCGAGGCGCTGCGGCCCGACGGGCTGGTGGCCCGCTCCCGGCTGTACGAGACCCCGCCGTGGGGCCCGGTCGAGCAGCCGCCCTACCTCAACGCCGTGGTGGTCGTCCGCGGCGAGCGCGACGCCGCCGGCTGGCTGGCCCGTGCGCACGAGCTCGAGCAGGCCGCCGGGCGCACCCGTGAGGTCCGCTGGGGGGCGCGCACCCTCGACGTCGACGTCGTCACGGTGACCGGCGAGGACGGCACCCCGGTGCTCTCCGACGACCCGGCCCTCACGCTGCCGCACCCGCGCGCCCACGAGCGCGCGTTCGTGCTGGTGCCGTGGCTGTCGCTGGACCCCGCCGCCGTGCTGCCCGGCCGCGGCCCGGTGGCCGACCTGGTGGCCGCGCTGCCGCCGGAGGACGTCGCCGCGGTCGTGCCGTGGGAGCACCTGCGGTGAGGCCGGTCAACCGACGGGACCTCGTGGTGGTCGCCGCCGGGCTGGCGCTCGCCTCCTGGCTGGTCGTGCGGGCCACCTACGGGTCGCTGCCGCCGCTGCGCTGGTGGCTGCCGGTCCCGCTGGCCGTGCTGGCGGTCGCCGAGGCGCTCGGCGCCCGCACCCTGCGCGCCCGTCTCGCCGCCCAGCGCGCCGCCCGCCGCGGCGGACCGCGCCGCGAGGAGCCCGGCGCCCCGCTGGTGCGCCCGGTCGAGCCGATGCTGGTCGCCCGTCTGGCGGTGCTCGCCCAGGCCAGCGCCTACGTGGGCGCCGTCTTCACCGGGGTGTGGGCCGGCGTGCTGGTGCACGTGGCGCCGTCGGTGGCCCGCCTCTCGGCCGCCGGCAGCGACACCGTCACCGCCGTCGTCGGGATCGCGTGCGCCGCGGCGCTGACCGCGGCGGCGCTGTGGCTGGAGTCGGTCTGCCGGGTCCCGCCCGACGGCGACGACGAGCCGCCGGGCGACGGCGTCCGGGCCTGACCGGGCCGGACGACCCGGGCCTCGATCACCGCGGCCTCGACGACCAGGGCCTCGACACGGCGGCCAGCACCGTCTCGGTGACCAGCCGATCGAGGTCGGCGGCGGCCACCCGGCCGGTGCGCAGGCCCTCGGCGGCGCCGACGACCAGCCAGGTCACGGTGATCACGACCCAGTCGGCCGGGAGGTCGACGCGGAAGTCGCCGGCCTCCTGCCCGCGCCGCACCAGCGCGCGGATGCGGTCGTCGGTGGCCCGCGCCCGCGCGAGCAGGTCGGCCTCGACCTGGTCGGCCAGCGGCTGCACCGCGAGCGCGCCGTGCTGCGGTCCGAGCGCGGCCAGCCCGGTCGACACCCGCCGCAGCGCCTCCGGCGCCGGACCGGACTCCGGCTCCGCCCGGTCGACCGCCCCGGCGTACGCCTCCACCGCACGCCTGGACAGGTCGGCCACCAGCGCCGCGCGGGAGGGGTGCCGGCGGAACAGGGTGGCGCGGCTGACCCCGGCGGCGGCGGCGATCTCCTCCATCGAGGCGCCCGGGCGCCCGGCCAGCAGGCGGGCCGCGGCTCGGGCGATCGTCTCGTCGTCCGTGGGCACGGGCGCTCCTCTCGTCGTGATATGACAGCGTCTCAGATGAGACGATAAAGTCTCAGCATGGACGTCGTGTCATGAGCGGTGAGCTGCTGGCGGGACTCGCGGGACTCGCCCTCCTCGACTCGGTCAACCCCGCGACGATCCTCGGGGTCGCCCTCATCCTGCTGTCCCCGGTCGCGCATCCCGGCCGGGTCGCCCTGCTCTACGTGGCCGGGGCCTACGCCACGGTCCTCGCCGCCGGGACCGCGCTGTACCTCGGTGCCGGGACGCTGGCCGACGCCCTGCAGGGCGGGACCGTGTGGATCCGCCGCGCGGCCCTGGCCCTGGCCGCAGTCCTGCTGCTGGTGGCGGCCGTCCGCCGGCTGCGGACCCGCCCTCGGCGCGAGGTGCGGCTGCCGCCGTGGTTCGGGACCTGGACGGCCCTCCCGGCCGGGGTGCTGGTGACCGCCGCCGACCTCCCCAACGCCTTCCCCTACCTGGTCGCGATCGAGCGGCTGCTGGCCGCCGCCGTCCCGGTCCTCCCGGCGGTGGGGCTGCTGGCCGGCTACGCCCTGGTCTACTGCCTGCCCTGCCTGGTGCTGCTCGCCGCCGGCCTGTCGCACGGGCAGCGGGTGCGCGACCGGCTCCAGGCGCTCCGGCGCCGCGCCGCGGGCGACGGGACCGTGCGGGCCAGAGTCCCGAAGGCGGCGCTGCTGGTCGGCGCCGCCTTCGCCGTGGGAGGGCTCGCCGCCGTCGTGTGACGGTCGGCGGCTCAGCCGTTCCCGGCGATCGCTGCGCCGGCGGTCTCCGGCGCCGTGCCCTCCACCGACCGGCGCAGCGCCGCGTGCAGCGAGGTGGGGGTGAGCACCCCGAGGAAGACGTCGCCGTGGAGCACCGCGACCCAGCCCGCCTCGTGCTGCAGCATCGTGGCGAACGCCGTCTTCAGCGTCGCGTCGACCGGCACCCAGGCCTCCATCCGCCGCGCGGCCGACCCCACCGTGCCCGCGCCGGTGGCCCGCTCGGCCGACAGCCAGCCGTGCAGCCGGCCGTCGTCGTCGAGGACGACCGCCCACCGGGCGCCGACGGCGGCCATCGAGGCCCGGGCGTCGGCCAGCCCGTCGGCGACGTGCACCACCGGCGGCCGCTCCAGGTCCTCGACCGAGATGCCGGTGACCGCCAGCCGCTTGAGCCCGCGGTCGGCCCCGACGAAGTCGGCGACGAAGTCGTTGGCCGGGCGGCCCAGCAGTTCGGCGGGCGGAGCGAACTGCTCCACGTGCCCGCCGTAGCTCATCACCGCGATCCGGTCGCCGATGCGGACGGCCTCCTCGATGTCGTGGGTGACGAACACGATCGTCTTGCGCACCGTCTCCTGCAGCCGGAGGAACTCCGTCTGCAGCCGCTCGCGCACCACCGGGTCGACCGCCGAGAACGGCTCGTCCATGAGCAGGACGGCGGGGTCGGCGGCCAGCGCCCGCGCCACCCCGGCCCGCTGCCGCTGCCCGCCGGAGAGCTGGGCGGGGTAGCGGTCGCCGTGGACGGCGGGGTCCAGGCCCACCGTGGTCAGCAGCTCGTCGACCCGCTCGCGGGTGCGCCGCCGGTCCCAGCCGAGCAGCCGCGGCACGGTGGCCACGTTCGCCCGCACCGTCTGGTGGGGGAAGAGGCCGACGTTCTGGATGACGTAGCCGATGCGGCGGCGCAGCCGGTCGGCGTCGACGCGGGTGACGTCCTCGCCGCCGAGCAGGATGCGACCCGTCGTCGGCTCGATCACCCGGTTGATCATCTTCATGGTGGTGGTCTTGCCGCAGCCGGAGGGGCCGACGAGGACGCTGAGCTCCCCGGCGGCGAAGGTCAGGTCCAGCTGCGCCACGCCGACGGTGCCGTCGGGGTAGGTCTTGCTCACCCCCTCGAGCCGGATCTCCTGTGCGGTGCCGTCCCCGGCAGCGCGCTGCGGACCCGTCCCGGCAGTAGCGTCCACGGGGTGACCTCCCTGGGTGCGCGCCCTCTGGTGGACGCGGTGAGCGACCCGGTGGTGGGGCTGCTCGCGGTGGACGAGGCCCCGAACCCGTGGTTCGACCCGTCCTACGTGACCGACAACTGGGACACCATCCTGGCCTACACCGGCGAGCACGTCCGCCTCACCGTGCTCGCGGTGGTCATCGGGGCGGCGCTCGCGCTGCCGCTCGCGCTGCTCGCCCGCCGCAGCCGCTACCTGTCGGCGCCGGTGCTGGGGCTGTCCACCGTCGTCTACACGATCCCGTCGCTGGCGATGTTCGCGCTGCTGGTGCCCTTCACCGGGCTGTCGTCGAACACCGTGCTCATCGGGCTGGTCGCGTACTCGCTGGTCATCCTGGTCCGCAACTTCCTCGCCGGCCTGCAGGGGGTGCCCGCCGACGTCCGCGAGGCCGCCCGCGGGATGGGGCTGTCGCCGGCGCAGACGTTCCGGCGGGTGGACCTGCCCCTCGCGCTCCCGGCGTTCATGGCCGGGCTGCGGATCGCGACGGTGTCCACCGTGGCGCTCACGACGGTCGGCGTCCTGGTCGGCCACGGCGGGCTGGGCCAGCTGATCACCGGCGGGTTCGCCGCGAACTTCTACCGCGCCGAGATCGTCACCGGGGCGGTCGGCTGCGTGCTGCTCGCGCTGCTGGCCGACGTCCTGCTGGCCGCGGCCGAGCGGGCGCTCACCCCCTGGACGCGGGCGGTGCGGACGTGAACGACTTCGAGCGGGCGCTGCTGTACCTCAACGACCCGTACAACTGGACCCGGCCCAACGGGATCCTCGACCTCGCCGTCGAGCACCTGGTCATCTCGGCCGTGGCGGTGCTCGCGGCGATGGTCGTCGCGCTGCCGATCGGCACGGCGCTGGGCACCGCCCGCCGCGGCGGCGGGCTGGTCGTGGTGCTGTCCAACGTCAGCCGCGCGGTGCCCACCCTGGCGCTGCTCACCCTGTTCGCGGTGAGCCCCATCGGCTTCGGCAACCGGGCGACGACGATCGCCCTGGCCGTCTTCGCGATCCCGCCGATCCTGACCAACACCTTCGTCGGGTTCCGCGGTGTCGACCCCGAGCTGCGCGAGGCCGCCCGCGGCATGGGCATGAGCCGCGGGCAGGTGCTCCGCCGCGTCGAGGTGCCGCTGGCCCTGCCGCTGGTGATGACCGGGATCCGCACCGCCGCCGTCCAGGTGGTGGCGACGGCGGGGCTGGCCGCGCTGGTCGGTGGCGGGGGGCTGGGCCGGCTGATCAACCTCGGCTTCGGCCAGCAGGACTACGGCGTCATGATCGCCGGGGCCATCCTCGTGGCCGGGCTCGCCCTGTTGACGGAGGCGGTCCTGGCGGCGCTGTCCTGGGCGGTCACCCCGGGCCCCCGCCGGCTGCCGTTCCTGCACGTCAGGGCCTCGAGGACGCCCGGTGGCGTTCCGGAACCGACGGCCAGCGGCGTTCCGCTGTGACCCCGGGGCCGCGGCCGAGCGCTCCCGTGTAACGACCGGACAACACATCCGCTCCGTGATTGCCCTGGGCGGATCGCCGGGGGTTGCATGTGCGCGCGGGGACCCCCGCCAGACACGCGTCGCGGCCCGCGCCGCACGGGACACAGAAGGCGGACACATGCGTCAGCCACGCGCACTCACCCCCCTCCTGCTCGCCGGGCTCCTGCTCACCGCCGCCTGCGGCGAGTCGGGCTCCTCCGGTACCGGCGGCTCCACCGCCAGCGGCTCGGCCGCCGGCGGCGACGCCTGCGCCCCGGTGGCCGGCGACCAGCTCGTCGTCCTCGAGGACGACCAGCAGCTGCAGAACGCCGACAACATCGTCCCGGCGATCACCTCGGCCACCGCCGCCGCCAACCCGGCGCTGCTGCCGGCGCTGGACGCGGTGTCGGCCGCGATGACCACCGACCAGCTCATCGACATGAACGCCGCGGTGGACCTCGAGCGGCAGAGCGCCGAGGACGTCGCCGCCGCGTGGGTCGAGGAGAGCGGGGTGACCGACGGCCTCGAGCAGGGCAGCGGGCCGATCATCGTCGGCGCCGGCAACTTCACCGAGTCGACGATCCTCGCCAACGTCTACGCCGGGGTCCTCGACGCCGCCGGGTTCGACGCCAGCGTGCGCGAGGTCGGCAACCGCGACACCTACCTCCCCGCGCTCATCTCCGGCACCGACCTGCAGGTCTTCCCGGAGTACCTGGCCACCGTGACCGAGGCGCTCAACGCGCAGGTCAACGGCCCCAACCCGACCCCGATCGCCAGCGGCGACCCGCAGGCCACCCGGGACGCCCTGCAGCCGCTGGCCGACCAGGTCGGGCTGACCTTCGGCACCCCGTCGGAGGCCGCCGACCAGAACGCCTTCGCGGTGACCCAGGAGTTCGCCGACCAGCTCGGCGTCAGCACGCTGTCCGAGCTCGCCGACGCCTGCGGCGACGGGTCGCTGGTCCTGGGCGGTCCGGCCGAGTGCCCGACCCGGCCGTTCTGCCAGCCGGGGCTGGAGCAGACCTACGGCCTGCAGTTCGCCGAGTTCCGGGAGTTCGACGCCGGCGGCCCGCTGACCAAGGCCGCGATCCAGCAGGGCGAGGTCTCGATGGGCCTGGTCTTCAGCTCCGACGGCGCCCTCGCCCAAGGCTGACGACCGGCGGATCCGGGGAGGGCCTGCCGAGTGAGCAGGTGTGGGTGCCCGGCACAGCGCGCCAGTGCGTGTCGCGGACCACACCTGCTCACTCGGGCCGCGGGCTCTCGACACCGGGGGGAGCCCGCGGCACACGGGACGACTGCGTGCCGCGACCAGGGGCTCGCTCACCGTTACCCTGAGTGCCGTGCGGACGACGGGGGAGGGGACCGGCGGGGCCCGGTCGTCCCGGCGGGTCGCCGGGCTGGCGCTCGGCTGCGCCGCCGCCGTCGGCGCCACCGCGGTGGTCTTCCTGAGCGACGACCCGCAGGTGCTGCGCGTCGCCGTGGTCGCCGTCGCCTGGGCCTGCCTGCTGGCCGCCTTCGCCACCGCGCGCCCCGCCCGCGACGACGACCGCGCGCCCGGACCCGCCGGCCCGGCCGTCCCCGGCGAGACGGCGGCCGAGCTGCGGGCGGCCCACCGGCGCGAGCTCGACACCCTGCGCGAGACCGAGCGGGAGCGCACCGAGCAGGTGCGCCGCGACGCCGAGGCCGCCGTCCGCCGGGAGCTCGACGCCCTGCGCGCGGAGCTCACCGGCCTGCGCGAGGGGCTGTCCGCACTCGACGCGCTGCGCCGCGAGGTGGCCGCGGCCGGCGCGCTGCACGGGGAGCTGCACGCCGGGCTGGCCGGGCTGGGCGCGCTGCGGGCCGACGTCGGGCGGCTGCGCGCCGAGCTGGGCGAGCGGCTCGCCGGCCCGCTCTCGGGGGAGATGCGGGTCGAGCGGGTGGTGATGCACGCCCAGTCGGTGCGCACCGGGCCCGGCCGCGAGCCGCTGGAGCCGGCCACCGCGGCGTGGTCGGCCGACGTCGCCCGCGAGCTGACCGGCGACTGGTCCGCCGTCCCGGTCGAGCCGCAGCCCGCGCCGGTGGCCCGCCCGCTGCCCGCCGTCCCCGTGCCCCCGGCGGCCGACCGGGGCCACCCGGCCCGCCGCCGCACCGACCCGCCGGCCGCGCCGCACGCGCCGGCGACCTACGAGCGGCCGACCGTCCAGCGCCCCGCCGTGCACACCGTGGCGGCCGGTCACGCCGGCACCGCGGCCGTGCCCGCCGGGCCGGCCGACGACCCGGGCGCCGCCCGGCTGGCGGAGATCCTCGCCGAGAGCGGCGTGCGGCCCGGCGGCCGCCGGCGGCGCTACCGCGACGAGGCACCCGACGACGGCGCGCCGGACCAGGACGTGCCGGCGCGGGTCCTCGGACGCTAGGCCGGACCCCGGGAGAGCGCGCCGCCGTCGAGCACCAGGGTCTGCCCGGTGACCCAGCCGGCGCCCAGCAGGTAGGCCGCGGCCTCGCCCACGTCCTCGGGCTCCCCGAGCCGGCCGACCGGGTAGGCGCGGGCGGCCTCCTCCTCGCGGCCCTCGTACAGCGCGCCGGCGAAGCGGGTCTTGACCACCGCCGGGGCCACCCCGTTGACCGTCACCCGCGGCCCCAGCTCGACGGCCAGCTGGGTGACCAGGTTGACCAGCGCCGCCTTGCTCACGCCGTAGCCGCCGATCATCGGCGAGGACTTGAGCCCCGCCACCGAGGCCACCACCAGCACCGAGCCGCCGTGCTCGGCCATCCACGCCCGCCAGGCCTCCTGCACCAGGCCCAGCGTGCCGACGACGTTGGTGTCGAGGATCTTGCGGAAGGCATCGAGGTCGAGGTCGACCATCGGGCCGTAGACCGGGTTGATGCCGACGTTGCCGACCAGGTGGTCGAGGCTGCCGAAGCGTTCGACGGCGGTGCGCACAGCCTCGGTCCGGTGCGCGGCGTCCCCGGCGTTCCCGGCCACGCCCACCGCGACCTCCGGGCCGCCGAGCGCGGTGACCGCCTCCTCCAGTGCCTCCGGCTTGCGGGCGGTGAGCACCACCCGGGCACCCCGGTCGACCAGGCTGCGCGCGATCGCCAGCCCGATGCCGCGGCTGCCGCCGGTGACCAGTGCCGTGCGTCCCTCGAACGTGCCCACGCCCGCCCCCTCGTGTCCGCCGGCGGCCGCGTCGGCGCCGGTGCCGCCGCCCACGGTAGGGAGCGCCCGCGGCCCGCCCCTGACCCGGGCAGCGTGACCCACTCCACAGGGCGGCGCGTTGCCACTCGCGGCGGGCCGACCCACACTCGCCATCAGCGAGCCGTCCGCGTGACACACCCGGTCGCAGCGGGCGCCCCGCCGGCACACCCGAGCACCACCCCGCACCCCCCGGGGCGTCGACGACGACGGCCCGGCCACCGAGTCCGGTACCCGCGAGGGACTGGAACGAGAGGTGACCGCGATGCCTGCTGCCCGCAGGACCCCCCGCGCCGCCGGGCTCCCGCCCGCCGACAGCGCCCCCGCCCGGCTCCGCGTCGGGATCATCGGTGCCGGCCGCGTCGGCGCCGTCCTGGGCGCCGCCCTCGCCGCCGCAGGCCACGACGTGGTCGCCGCCTCCGGCCTGTCCGCCGCGTCCGCCGAGCGCGCCCGCCGGCTGCTGCCCGGCGTCCCGCTGCTGCCCGCCGACGAGGTCGTCGCCGCGGCCGACCTGGTCGTCCTGGCCGTGCCCGACGACATCCTCACCGGGCTGGTCGCCGGCCTCGCCGGCACCGGTTCCTGGCGCGCCGGCCAGATCGCCTTCCACACCTCCGGCGCCCACGGCCTGTCCGCCCTCGAGCCCGCCGAGCGAGCCGGCGTCCTGCCGCTCGCGCTGCACCCGGCCATGACCTTCACCGGCGTCCCCGAGGACGCCGACCGGCTGCCCGGCACCCCCTTCGGCGTCACCAGCCGGCCCGCCCACCGGCCGGTCGCCGAGACCCTGGTGCTCGAGATGGGCGGCGAGCCGTTCTTCGTCGCCGAGGACGACCGGCGGCTCTACCACGCCGCGCTGGTCACCGGCGCCAACCACCTGGTCACCCTCGTCGCCGAGGCCGCCGACCTGCTGCGCGCCGCCGGCGTCGACAGCCCCGCCCGGGTGCTGGCCCCGCTGCTCACCGCCGCGCTGGACAACGGGCTGCGCCGCGGCGACCGCGGGCTCACCGGCCCGGTCAGCCGCGGCGACGTCGGCACCGTCGCCGACCACCTCGAGACGCTCACCGACCGGGCCCCCGCGTCGGTGGCCGCCTACGTCGCCATGGCGCAGCGCACCACCGAGCGCGCGCTGGCCGCGGGCCGGCTCAAGCGGCACGAGGGCGCCCCGCTGCTCGACCTGCTCTACGAGGCCGCCGACCCGGCGGGCTCGCGGTGACCACGAGCACCCGCCCGGTCGTCGCCGAGACCGCGGCGCGGCTGCGCGACGTCGTCGCCGGGCTGCCCGGCCCGGTCGCCCTGGTGCCCACCATGGGCGCGCTGCACGAGGGGCACCGCACGCTGGTGCGCGCCGCCCGCGAGCGGGCCGGGAGCGTGGTCGTCTCGGTGTTCGTCAACCCGACCCAGTTCGGCCCCGGCGAGGACCTCGACCGCTACCCCCGCACCTGGGACGCCGACCTCGACGCGCTCACCGAGGAGCGCGCCGACGTCGTCTTCCACCCGCCGGTCGACGAGGTGTACCCGCCGGGCGCGCTCGGCGTGACCGTCGACCCCGGCCCGCGCGGCGCGGTGCTCGAGGGCGCGGTGCGGCCCGGGCACTTCGCCGGCGTGCTCACCGTCGTCGCGAAGCTGTTCGGCCTGGCCCGGCCGGACCTCGCGTTCTTCGGCGAGAAGGACTACCAGCAGCTCACCCTCGTCCGGGCCATGGTCCGCGAGCTCGCGCTGCCGGTGGAGGTCGTCGGCGTGCCCACCGTCCGCGAGGACGACGGCATGGCGCTGTCGAGCCGCAACCGCTACCTCTCGCCCAGGGAGCGGGCCCGCGCGGCCACGGTGAGCCGGGCACTGCGCGCCGGGGCCGACGCCGGTCCCCGGGGCGCCGACGCCGTCCTCGCCGCGGCGGGGGAGGTCCTCGCCACCGCGCCGCAGCTGGTGCCCGACTACCTCGAGCTCACCGGCCCCGACCTCGGCCCCGCGCCCGCGGCCGGCCCCGCCCGCCTGCTGGTCGCCGTCCGCGCCGGCAGCACCCGACTCCTCGACAACACCGCCGTCCTGCTGGGAGGCCCCCGATGATGCGCACGATGCTCAAGTCCAAGATCCACCGGGCGACGGTGACCCAGGCCGACCTCCACTACGTCGGGTCGGTGACGATCGACGAGGACCTGCTCGACGCCGCCGACCTGCTCCCCGGCGAGCAGGTCGCGATCGTCGACGTCACCAACGGGGCCCGGCTGGAGACCTACGCCATCCCCGGCGAGCGGGGCAGCGGCGTGATCGGCATCAACGGCGCCGCCGCGCACCTGGTGCACCCGGGCGACCTGGTCATCCTGATCAGCTACGGCGTCATGGACGAGACCGAGGCCAAGGCGTACATCCCGAAGGTCGTGCACGTCGACGGCGCCAACCGCGTCGTCGAGCTCGGCGGCGACCCGTCCGCCCCCGTCCCCGGCGCGCAGGACCAGCGCCGCAGCGACCTCGGCGTGCCGGTCCGGTGACCACGCTCGCGGCGCCGACCGTCACCGGGCTGCCCACCCGGCTCGCCGCCCCGGCGCCCGGGTGGGAGCTGTCGGCCGACGTCTGCGTCGTCGGCTCCGGTGTCGCCGGGCTGTGCGTCGCGCTGCACGCGCGCGCGGCCGGCCTGTCGGTCGCCGTCGTCACCAAGGTCCGGGTCGACGACGGCTCGACCCGCTGGGCCCAGGGCGGCATCGCCGCCGTGCTCGACCCCGCCGACACCCCGGAGGCGCACGCCCGCGACACGGAGGTGGCCGGCGTCGGGCTGTGCGAGCCGGCCGCCGTGCGCGCCCTGGTGACCGAGGGCCCGGCCCGGCTGCACCAGCTCATCGGGTGGGGCGCCGGCTTCGACCGCGACGCCGAGGGCCGGCTGCTGCTGACCCGCGAGGGCGGGCACACCGCCGACCGGATCGTGCACGCCGGCGGCGACGCCACCGGGGCCGAGGTCATGCGCGCGCTGTGCGAGGCGGTGCACGCCGACCCCGCCATCACCCTCGTCGAGCACGCGATGGTGCTCGACCTGCTCACCGACGCCACCGGCCGCGCCGCGGGGGTCACCCTGCACGTCCTCGGCGAGGGGACCGAGGACGGCGTCGGCGCGGTGCGCTCCCGCGCGGTCGTGCTCGCCACCGGCGGGATGGGGCAGGTCTACGCCGCCACCACGAACCCGCCGGTCTCCACCGGCGACGGCGTGGCGCTGGGCCTGCGCGCCGGCGCGGTCGCCACCGACCTCGAGTTCGTGCAGTTCCACCCGACGTCGCTGTACCTGGGCCCCGGCGTCCGCGGGCAGCAGCCACTGGTCAGCGAGGCGCTGCGCGGCGAGGGCGCGGTGCTGCGCGACGACGCGGGGGAGCGGTTCATGCTCGGCGTGCACTCGCTGGCCGAGCTCGCCCCGCGCGACGTCGTCGCCAAGGCGATCACCCGGGTGCAGCTGCGCGACGGCGTCGACCACGTGTGGCTCGACGCCCGCGGGATCCCCGGGGTGGCGCAGCGGTTCCCGACGATCGTCGCGCGCTGCCGGGCCGGCGGCGTCGACCCGGTCAGCGAGCTGGTGCCGGTCACCCCCGCCGCGCACTACGCCTCCGGCGGGCTGGCCACCGACCTGTCCGGGCGCACCACCGTCCCGGGCCTCTACGCCTGCGGCGAGGTGGCCTGCACCGGGGTGCACGGGGCCAACCGGCTGGCGTCGAACTCGCTGCTGGAGGGGCTGGTGTTCGCCGCCCGCATCGGGGAGGACCTGGCCCGCGCGCTGCCGCCCTCGGCCCCGGCGGTGGCGGCGGCCCCGGCGACGGGCGGGCTGCTCGACCCGGCCGGGCGCCGGGCGGTCACCGACACCATGTCGGGCCGGGTCGCGGCGCTGCGCTCGGGCGCCGGGCTGGCCGAGGCCACGTCCGCGCTGGCCGGGCTCGCCGCCTCGCTGGCCGACGGGCCGGGCGCGGCGCCCGGCGTCGAGAGCTGGGAGGCCACCGGGCTGCTCACGGTCGCCAGCGCGCTGACCGCCGCGGCCACCGCCCGGGAGGAGACCCGCGGCTGCCACTGGCGCGAGGACCACCCCGACAGCGAGGAGCGGTGGCGGGTGCACCTCGACGTCCGCCTCGACGGCGACGGGCGGCTGACGCTGACCCGCCGCCCGGTCGGCGCGCCGGTGGGAACCCCGTGGTGAGCGCCGACCCGCGCTCGCTGGAGGGCACCGGGCTGTCGGAGGCGTGGGTCGACGACCTCGTGGAGCGCACGCTGGCCGAGGACCTCGCCGGCGGCGCGGTGCTGCCCAGCGAGCCCGACCTGGCCGTCACCCTCGACGTCACCAGCGCCGCCACCGTGCCGCCCGCCCAGTACGGGACCGTCGACCTCGTCGCCCGCGCCGACGGCGTCGTCGCCGGCCTGCCGGTCGCCGCCCGGGTGTTCACCCGGCTGGCGCCCGGCGCGACGCTCACCGCCGGGGCCGCCGACGGCGCCCGGGTCGCCCGCGGCGACGTGCTGCTCACCGTGCGCGGCCCGGTGCGGGCGCTGCTGGCCGCCGAGCGCAGCGCGCTCAACATCGCCAGCCGGGCCAGCGGCATCGCCACCGCCACCCGCGCCTGGGTCGACGCCGTGGCCGGCACCGGGGCGGTGGTCCTCGACACCCGCAAGACCACGCCGGGCCTGCGCCCGCTGGAGAAGTACGCCGTGCGCTGCGGCGGCGGGTCGAACAAGCGGATGGGCCTCTACGACGTCGCGATGGTGAAGGACAACCACGTCGCTGCCGCCGGCTCGGTCGCGGCCGCCGTCGCCGCGGTGCGCGAGCGGGCGCCGCGGGTGCCGGTGCAGGTGGAGGCCGACACCCCGGCGCAGGCGCTGGAGGCGGTCGAGGCCGGCGCGGACTTCCTGCTGCTGGACAACATGCCCCCCGCGCAGCTGCGCGAGGTCGTGGCGCTGGTCGGCGGCCGCGCGGAGCTGGAGGCCACCGGCGGGCTGACCCTCGCCGTCGCCCGCGAGGTGGCCGCGACCGGCGTGGACTTCCTGTCGGTCGGCGCGCTCACGCACTCCTCGCCGATCCTCGACCTCGCCCTCGACCTGCGGAGCTGAGCCCGGTGCTGCTCACCGTCGACGTCGGCAACAGCCAGACCGTGCTGGCCACCTTCGACGGCGCCCGGCGGGTGGGCTGCTGGCGGGTGACAACGCACGCGCGGGCCACCTCCGACGAGCTGCGGATGCTGTGGCGCGGCCTGCTGCGCGACACCGAGGTCACCGGCGTCGCCGCCTGCTCCACGGTCCCGGCGCTGCTGCCGGCGCTGCGCGGGCTGCTGGACTCCCTCGAGGTGCCGGTCGTGCTCATCGGCCCCGGCGTGCGCACCGGCGTCCCGCTGCACGTGGACAACCCGCGCGAGGTGGGCGCCGACCGCGTCGTCACCGCGCTGGCCGCCCACGAGCTGTTCGGCACCGCCCCGGACGGACGCACCCGGCCGGTCGTCGTCGTCGACTTCGGCACCTCCACCAACGTCGACGCCGTCGGCCCGGGCGGGCAGTTCCTCGGCGGTGCGCTCGCGCCGGGCCTGGAGGTCAGCCTGGAGGCGCTGGCCTCGCGCGCGGCGCAGCTGCGCTCCGTCGAGCTCACCGTCCCGCCGCAGGCGATCGGCAAGAACACCGTCGCGGCGCTGCAGTCCGGCGTCGTCCTCGGCTTCGCCGGCCTCGTCGACGGGCTCGTCGACCGCATCGGCGGTGAGCTGGTGGCACAGTTCGGCCGCGAGCCGGTCGTCGTCGCCACCGGTGGCCTGGCGCCCCTGGTGGCCGACAGCTGCCGGTCGATCGGTGCCCGCGAGCCCGACCTCACCGTCCACGGGCTGCGGCTGGCCTTCGAGCGCTCCCAGGCGGCCGGCCGCCGGTGACCGCCGGGGTGTCGCGGCGCACGGCCGTAGGCTCGGGCGCCGTGACCGACGAACCCCCCGGCCCGCTGGACGACGAGCTCCCCGAGCAGCTGCGCGTGCGGCGCGCCAAGCTCGACCGGCTGCGCGAGGCCGGCACGGACCCCTTCCCGGTCACGGTGGCCCGCACGACCTCGCTGGCCGACGTCCGCGCCGCGCACCCCGACCTGGAGCCGGACACGCTGACCGGTGACCGGGTGGGCGTCACCGGCCGGGTCATCTTCAGCCGCAACACCGGCAAGCTGTGCTTCGCGACGCTGCGCGAGGGCGACGCCGAGCTGCAGGTCATGCTCTCCCGCGACCGGGTCGGTGCCGAGGCACTCGACGCCTGGAAGGCCGACGTCGACCTCGGTGACCACGTCTTCGTCGAGGGCGAGGTCGGCACGTCCAGGCGCGGCGAGCTGTCGGTGTTCGCCGACTCCTGGCAGATGGCGGCCAAGGCGCTGCGCCCGCTGCCGGTGGCGCACAAGCCGATGAGCGAGGAGCTGCGGGTGCGCCGCCGCTACGTCGACCTCATCGTCCGCGACGAGGCCCGCCGCACCGTGCGCCAGCGGGCCGCGGTGGTGGCGGCGCTCCGGGCCGGCCTGACCGGGCGGGGCTTCCTCGAGGTCGAGACCCCGATGCTGCAGACGGTGCACGGCGGCGCCGCGGCCCGGCCGTTCCGCACCCACATGAACGCCTTCGACCTCGACCTGTACCTGCGCATCGCACCGGAGCTGTTCCTCAAGCGGTGCATCGTGGGCGGCCTGGAGAAGGTCTTCGAGATCAACCGCAACTTCCGCAACGAGGGCGCCGACAGCTCGCACTCCCCGGAGTTCGCGATGCTGGAGTTCTACGAGGCGTGGGCGGACTACACCGACGTCGCGCGCACCACCCGGGAGCTGGTGCAGGAGTGCTGCGCGGCCCTGTTCGGCGACCACGTCGCCCGCCACCACGACGGCACCGAGATCGACCTGTCCGGGGAGTGGCCGCACGTGCCGCTGTACTCGCTGGTCTCCGACGCCGTCGGCGAGGAGGTCTCGCCGGAGACGCCGGTGGAGCACCTGCGGGCGCTCGCCGGGCGGCACGACGTCGGCGTGGACCCCGCGTGGCTGCCGGGCAAGGTGGTCGAGGAGCTGTTCGAGGCGCTGGTCCAGGACTCGCTGCAGGCGCCGACGTTCGTCGTCGACTACCCGGTCGACACCTCGCCGCTGACCCGGGCGCACCGGACGACGCCGGGGCTGGCCGAGAAGTGGGACCTCTACATCGGCGGCGTCGAGCGCGGGACCGGGTACTCCGAGCTGGTCGACCCGGTCGTGCAGCGCGAGCGGTTCACCCAGCAGGCGCTGCTCGCCGCCGCGGGCGACCCCGAGGCGATGGTGCTCGACGAGGACTTCCTCGAGGCCCTCGAGTACGGGATGCCGCCCAGCGGCGGCGTCGGCATGGGAATCGACCGGCTGATGATGACGCTCACCGGTCTCGGCATCCGGGAGACGATCCTGTTCCCCTTGGTGCGCCCCATTTCCTGATACCACGCGTCCCGATCGGACGATTCCTCCCCGTATTGGGCGAACTGCGGTGTGCTATTCGTCTTCTCGCGCTCCTGTGTGGTGGAATGGCCGCGTCGTCGACCGAGGCGACCAAATCGTCCGGCCACGGGGCCGAGGAGGAGTGAGACAGAGAATGGCGCGCAAGGTCCAGGTGATCCTGAGCGACGACCTCGACGAGGACGTCCCCGCCGACGAGACGGTGAGCTTCTCCCTCGACGGCACGAACTACGAGATCGACCTGTCGGAGAAGAACGCCACGGAACTGCGTGACACGTTCTCCCGTTACGTGCAGGCCGCCCGCAAGGTGAGCCGCAGCGGCGGTGGCCGCGCCTCCGGCGGCGGCCGTTCCCGCGCCACCGGTGGCGGTGGCCGCATGGACCGGGAGCAGGCCGGCGCCATCCGCGACTGGGCCCGCAAGAACGGCCACAACGTCAGCGACCGCGGCCGCATCCCGGCCAGCGTCGTCGAGGCCTACGAGGCCGCGCACTGAGGAAGGACCCCCTCGCCCCCCACCCCTCGCTCCGCTCGGGGTGGGCCCCTGCGAGGGGGCCGTTCCAGCACGTCACCCCGCTCGGGGTGGGCCCCTGCGAGGGGGCCGTTCCAGCACGTCACCCCGCTCGGGGTGGGCCCCTGCGAGGGGGCCGTTCCAGCACGTCACCGTCGGCCCGGTCCCCGCGGGGGGCCGGGCCGACGGCGTCTGCGGTCCTGACGCGCCGTCCGCTGTCGGCGTAACCCGATCGGAACACCGCCAGGGCACCATCGGTTGGACCGGGCAGCCACCCACCGCCCGCCGGTCGAGGCCGACAGGACGGCGTGGTCCGTGACTACAGTGGAAAGACCGGTGCCCCAGCGCGCCGACGGACGTCGGGTGCTCCTCCCCAGGCACGGGGAGGGCAGTGCCGGACCAGCCGGTCAGAGGAGAAGCAGCGCATGTTCGAACGGTTCACCGACCGAGCCCGACGGGTGGTCGTCCTGGCGCAGGAAGAGGCCAGGATGCTCAACCACAACTACATCGGCACCGAGCACATCCTCCTGGGCCTGATCCACGAGGGTGAGGGCGTCGCTGCCAAGGCCCTCGAGTCCCTCGGCATCTCGCTCGAGGGCGTCCGCCAGCAGGTCGAGGAGATCATCGGCCAGGGCCAGCAGGCCCCCTCCGGCCACATCCCCTTCACGCCGCGGGCCAAGAAGGTCCTCGAGCTGTCCCTGCGCGAGGCCCTGCAGCTCGGCCACAACTACATCGGCACCGAGCACATCCTGCTCGGCCTGATCCGCGAGGGCGAGGGCGTCGCCGCGCAGGTCCTGGTCAAGCTGGGTGCCGACCTCAACCGCGTCCGCCAGCAGGTCATCCAGCTGCTCTCCGGCTACCAGGGCAAGGAGCCGGCCGCTGCCGGTGGCCCGTCCGAGGGCACGCCGTCGACCTCGCTGGTGCTCGACCAGTTCGGCCGCAACCTGACCCAGGCCGCGCGCGACTCCAAGCTCGACCCGGTCATCGGGCGGGCCAAGGAGATCGAGCGGGTCATGCAGGTCCTCTCGCGGCGGACCAAGAACAACCCCGTCCTCATCGGCGAGCCCGGCGTCGGCAAGACCGCCGTCGTGGAGGGCCTGGCCCAGGCCATCGTCAAGGGCGAGGTCCCCGAGACCCTGAAGGACAAGCAGCTCTACACCCTCGACCTCGGCGCCCTCGTCGCCGGGTCGCGCTACCGCGGTGACTTCGAGGAGCGCCTGAAGAAGGTCCTCAAGGAGATCCGCACTCGCGGCGACATCATCCTGTTCATCGACGAGATCCACACCCTCGTCGGGGCCGGTGCCGCCGAGGGCGCGATCGACGCCGCCAGCATCCTCAAGCCGATGCTGGCCCGCGGCGAGCTGCAGACCATCGGTGCCACCACGCTCGACGAGTACCGCAAGCACCTGGAGAAGGACGCCGCGCTCGAGCGGCGGTTCCAGCCGATCCAGGTGGGCGAGCCGACGCTCACCCACACGATCGAGATCCTCAAGGGCCTGCGCGACCGCTACGAGGCGCACCACCGGATCAGCATCACCGACGGCGCGCTCGTCGCCGCCGCCACGCTGGCCGACCGGTACATCTCCGACCGCTTCCTGCCCGACAAGGCGATCGACCTGATCGACGAGGCCGGCGCCCGGATGCGGATCAAGCGGATGACCGCGCCGCCGGACCTGCGCGAGTTCGACGAGCGCATCGCCGGCATCCGCCGGGAGAAGGAGTCCGCGATCGACGCGCAGGACTTCGAGAAGGCGGCGTCGCTGCGCGACCGCGAGAAGCAGCTGCTGGGCGAGAAGGCCGAGCGCGAGAAGGCGTGGAAGGCCGGCGACATGGACGTCGTCGCCGAGGTCGACGACGAGCAGATCGCCGAGGTGCTGGCCAACTGGACCGGCATCCCCGTCTTCAAGCTCACCGAGGAGGAGACCACGCGTCTGCTCCGCATGGAGGACGAACTCCACAAGCGGATCATCGGCCAGGAAGAGGCCATCAAGAGCGTCAGCCAGGCGATCCGGCGCACCCGCGCAGGTCTCAAGGACCCGCGTCGTCCCGGTGGCTCGTTCATCTTCGCCGGCCCCTCGGGTGTCGGTAAGACCGAGCTCGCCAAGGCGCTCGCGCAGTTCCTCTTCGGCGAGGACGACGCGCTCATCCAGATCGACATGGGCGAGTTCCACGACCGGTTCACCGTGTCGCGTCTGGTCGGTGCCCCTCCCGGCTACGTCGGTTACGACGAGGGCGGCCAGCTGACCGAGAAGGTGCGGCGCAAGCCGTTCTCGGTGGTCCTCTTCGACGAGATCGAGAAGGCGCACGCGGACGTGTTCAACACGCTCCTGCAGGTGCTCGAGGACGGTCGGCTCACCGACGGTCAGGGCCGGATCGTGGACTTCAAGAACACGATCCTGATCCTCACGACCAACCTCGGTACGCGCGACATCTCCAAGGCCGTGGGGCTGGGCTTCCAGGTCGGCAACGACAGCCAGTCCAACTACGAGCGGATGAAGAACAAGGTCAACGAGGAGCTCAAGCAGCACTTCCGGCCGGAGTTCCTCAACCGCATCGACGACATCGTCGTGTTCCACCAGCTGACCGAGGACGAGATCATCCAGATCGTGGACCTCATGGTCGCCCGCGTGGAGGGCCAGCTGGCGAACAAGGACATGTCCCTGGAGATCACGCAGGACGCCAAGAAGCTGCTGGCGGCCCGCGGGTTCGACCCGGTGCTGGGTGCCCGGCCGCTGCGCCGGACCATCCAGCGCGAGATCGAGGACGCGCTGTCGGAGAAGATCCTCTACGGCGAGCTGACCGCCGGTCAGATCATCGTGGTGGACGTCGAGGGCGAGGGCCCGACCGCGAAGTTCACCTTCCGCGGCGAGGCCAAGCCGATCGACCTGCCCGACACGCCCCCGGTCGCGCTGACCGTCGGCGACGACGAGGACGGCCAGGGCGGCACCACGTCCCTGGAGAAGAAGTAGTCCCACCCCGCACGACCGACGAGGGCCGTCTCCCGCACCGCGGGAGGCGGCCCTCGCCGCGTCCGGGGCCCGCGCGACGGCCGCGCCACGATCAGGTGACCTGATCGTGGCGCCTCCTCCCGCACGGTGGGACGTGCGGGAGGACGCCCGGCGGTGCGAGAGGACGCCCACCAGGACCCGCGAGCGACCCGGTCAGCGGGGGACGGCGACCGGTCCGAGGTCCACGGCGCGGTGCACCCAGGTGCCGGTCACGACCATCCCGACCCGCTCGTAGAGGCCGAGCGCGCCGGTGCGGGAGTCGGTGGACAGCTCGCAGCGCGTGGCACCGTGCCGGCGGGCGTTCGCGAAGGCGTCCGCGAGGAGGGCTCGGGCCAGCCCGAGGCCACGCCGGTCTCGGCGCACCGCCAGCTTGTCGACGTAGCCGTCGCTGTCACTGGTGACCAGGAAGCAGGCGCCGACGACGTCGCCCTGAGGGTCCACGACGATCCGCAGGTGCCACGGCTCGAACCCGGGCCGGCGCACGGTCGTCGCGGTGAAGTCCTCGAACGACCGGCGGTCCCGCTGCGACCACTCGAGGAAGGCGTCCTCGACCACGGTCCAGGCGGCCCGGTGGTCGGCCTCGCCGTCCGCCGTCCGGATGGCGTACCCCTCGCGCAGCGGCTGCGCCTCGATCCGCCTGTCCTCGGGGAGTTCCAGCAGCCACGAGGTCCACCGGACGTGGTAGCCGAGGCTCGCCAGCAGGACGTCCGCGGGGGAGCCCTGGGGCACGGACATGCCGAAGACGGAGGCGCCGCGCTCGCGGGCCCGCCGGCGGGTCCAGGCGGCCAGCGCCGTCCCGATGCCCCGTCCGCGGTACCGCGGGTGCACGGCGGCGTCCCCGCGCCCCTCGCCGGAGACCTCCGCGTAGGCGACGAGCCGGTCGCCGTCGAAGACGCCGAGCGTGCCGGCCGCGACGTCGAAGCTGGGGCGCTGCCAGTCCCCGACGATGTCGGCCTCCTCGATCTCGACGACGCCGAGGTCGTGCTGTTCCTGCGCGGCCATCACCTCGTACACCGCGCGGGCGTCGTCGCCGGTCAGAGCTCGGGCGGTGAGGCCCGCGGGCAGCTGCACGGGTTCCAGTGAACCGTGCCGCGGGGTCGTCGCACGACCGCATTCCGCGGCCCGAGGGGGCCCGGTCAGTGGGGGAGCCGGAACAGGCCGTCGCCGGTCTGCTCGACCAGCCCGTCGGCCAGCAGCGAGTCCAGGCAGCGCCCGCGCTGGGCGGCGTCGTCCCACGCGGCGTCGAGGGCCTCGGCCGGTACCGGGCCGGGCGCGGCCCGCAGCACGTCGAGCAGCCGCCCCCGCACCTGCCGGTCGGTCCCGGCGAAGCGCTGCACCCGCCGCGGCGGCCCCTCGGCGGCGGGGCACCCGGCCAGCCGCCAGGCGCAGCGGTCGCGCACCGGGCAGACGGCGCAGCGCGGCGTGCGGGCGACGCAGACCAGCGCGCCGAGCTCCATCGCCGCCACCGAGAAGCGGCACGCCCGCTCCCGGTCGGCCGGCGCCAGCGCCGCGACGTCGGTGAGGTCGGCGGCCCGGGCGGTGCCCGCCTCGGCGCGGCCGTGCACCAGGCGCGCCACCACCCGCCGCACGTTGGTGTCCACCACCGGCTGGGGCTGTCCGTGGCCGAAGCAGGCCACCGCCCGGGCGGTGTAGGTGCCGACACCCGGCAGTGCCTCCAGGGCGGCCACGTCGGCCGGGACGGCCCCGCCGTGCCGCTCGGTGAGGGCGACGGCGGTCTCGCGCAGCCGCAGCGCCCGGCGCGGGTAGCCGAGCTTGCCCCAGGCGCGGATGACCTCGGCCGGTGAGGCGGCGGCCAGGTCGGCCGGCGCGGGCCAGCGGGCCATCCACGCCGTCCACACCGGCTCCACCCGCGCCACCGGCGTCTGTTGCAGCATCACCTCGCTGACCAGCACCGCCCACGGGCCCACGCCGGGCCGCCGCCACGGCAGGTCGCGGGCGGCGGTGTCGTACCAGTCGACGAGGGCGTCCCCGAGTCCGGCCGGGCTGCTCACGGGGGTCCAGTGTGCCCGGCGCCGGCCACGGCGTGCCCCGTGCGGTGGTCCGCGGCGGCGCCGACTACGGTCCGACTCGTGCTGCACCCGGTCGGACCCCTGCCGGCCGCCGTCTACTGGCGACGGCGACTCGTGGTGCTGCTCGTCCTCCTCGTCCTGCTCGGCGGGGGCAGCTGGCTCGGCGTCTCGCTGCTGACCGGCTCCGGGGACACCGCCGCGGCGGCCGGCTCGTCGGCGTCGTCGTCGCCGGTGGGCACCCCCGCCCTGGACCGGGTGGTGCCGTCGCTGGCCGGCGTGCAGACGCCGACCCCGCCGCCGAGCACCACCCCACCGGCCCCGCAGGCGCCCGCACCGCCCGCCCAGGAGGCCGGCGCCCCGTGCGGCGACGACGTCGTCGCCCTCGAGGTCCGCACCCCCGGCACCGTGCCCTCGGGATCGGCGCCGGTGTTCGAGCTCGTCGTCACCAACACCGCGGCGGTGCCCTGCACCCGGGTGCTGGACAAGCAGCTGCAGGAGATGGTGCTGCTCGACGGCGCGGGCGCGCGGCTGTGGGGCAGCAACGACTGCCAGCCCGAGACCAGCAGCGACACCCGCACGCTCGCGCCGGGTGAGCAGGTGGTCTTCCCGCTGACGTGGAGCGGCCTGACCAGCGAGCCGACCTGCACCGCGGCGCGCGTGCCGGTGGCGCCGGGCGGCTACGTGGTGCGGGCGCGGCTGGACACGAAGACCAGCCCGGACGCCCCCCTGCAGGTCGTCTAGCTGTAGCGGTCGAGGATCGAGGTCTCGGCCAGCCGCGACAGGCCCTCGCGGATGCCGCGGGCGCGTGCCTCGCCGACCCCCTCGACGGCCAGCAGGTCCTCGATGGTGGCCGCCAGCAGCTTCTGCAGCCCGCCGAAGTGCTCGACCAGCCGGTCGATGATGGCGGCCGGCAGGCGGGGCACCCGCGCCAGCAGCCGGTAGCCGCGCGGGCTGACAGGGGAGTCCAGCGCGTCGGGCGTGGTGGGCAGGCCGTAGCAGCGAGCGACCGCGGAGAGGTCGAGCAGTTCGGTGGCCGACAGCGTGCGCAGCTCGGCGAGCACGTCCTCGATGGTGCGCGGCCGGCGCGCGGCGCCGCCGGGCATGTAGTCGCGGACCAGCAGCGCGCGGTCCTCCTCCACCCCGGCCAGCATCTCGTCGAGCTGCAGCGCCAGCAGCCGGCCGTCGGTGCCGAGCTCGACGACGAAGCCCTCGATCTCGTCGGCGATCCGGCGGACCATCTCCAGCCGCTGGCTGACGCTCATGGCGTCGCGCACGGTGACCAGGTCCTCGATCTCCAGCGCCGACAGCGTGCTGGCCACCTCGTCGAGGCGCAGCTTGTAGCGCTCCAGCGCCGCGAGCGCCTGGTTGGCGCGGGCGAGGATCGTCGTCGGGTGCTCGAGGGTGTACCGCCGGCCGGCGACATAGACGCTGATGATGTGCATCGACTGGCTGACCGAGATCACCGGGAAGCCGGTCTGCACGGCCACCCGTTCGGCGGTCCGGTGGCGGGTGCCCGACTCCTCGGTGGGGACCGTGGGGTCGGGCATGAGGTGCACGCCCGCCCGCACGATGCGCAGGCCGTCGGAGGAGAGGATGACCGCGCCGTCCATCTTGGCCAGCTCGCGCAGCCGGGTCGCCGACAGGGCGACGTCGAGGGCGAACCCGCCGGTGCAGATGGACTCCACGACCCGGTCGTAGCCCAGCACGATCAGCGCGCCGGTGCGGCCGGCCAGGATCCGCTCCAGGCCGTCGCGCAGCGCCGTCCCCGGGGCGATGCGGCCCAGGAGCTCGCGCAGAGCGACCTCGGAGTCCACAGCGGGGGGCACGGGCACTCCTGACGTCGACGCGGTTCGGCCGCGATTCTACGGGTCAGCCGGCAGGGCCGGTCGGGAGCGGGGTCCAGGACCGGACTCAGCCCGGGAACAGCCCCGCCAGCGCAGCGCCCAGGTCGGGGACCTCCATCAGCCGCACGCCCTTGGGCGCCGGTCCCGCGTCCGGCGGGACCAGCGCCAGCCGGTAGCCCTGCCGGGCGGCCTCGGCCAGCCGCCGCGCGGTGCCGCCGACCCGCCGGATCTCGCCGGACAGGCCGACCTCCCCGAGCGCGACCATGCCCTCGGGCAGCGGGGTGTCCCGCGACGCCGAGGCGATCGCCAGCGCCAGCGCGAGGTCGGCCGCGGGCTCGGCGATCTTCACCCCGCCCACCGAGGCGGCAAAGACGTCGGCGTCGGCCAGCCGCACCCCGCCGCGCCGCTCGACGACGGCGTTCACCATGGCGACCCGCTGCGAGTCCAGCCCGCTGACCGCGCGGCGGGGCGAGCCGCCGCCGGCGCTGGTGGCGACCAGCGCCTGCACCTCGGCCAGCAGCGGCCGGCTGCCCTCCATCGTCACCGTGACGCAGCTGCCGGGCACCGAGGCGGTGCGGCGGGAGACGAACAGGTGCGAGGGGTCGGGGACGCCGACCACGCCGCCGTCGCCGATCTCGAAGCAGCCGATCTCGTCGGCCGGGCCGAACCGGTTCTTGGTGGCCCGGACCAGGCGCAGCGTGGAGTGCCGCTCGCCGTCGAAGGAGACGACGACGTCGACCAGGTGCTCCAGGGCCCGCGGACCGGCGATCGCGCCGTCCTTGGTGACGTGCCCGACCAGGATCGTCGTCATCCCGCGGGACTTGGCGACGGCGGTCAGCGCCGTCGCGACCGCGCGGACCTGGGAGGCGCCGCCGTCGGTGCCGTCGACGGCGGGGGAGCGGACGGTCTGCACGCTGTCGAGGACCAGCAGCGAGGGGGACACCTGCTCGACGTGGGCGAGGACGGCCGACAGCTCGGTCTCCGCCGCCAGGTACAGCCGCTCGTGCAGCGCGTCGATGCGCTCGGCGCGCAGCCGCACCTGGGCCGCGGACTCCTCGCCGGACACGACCAGCGTGGGGCCGTTGGACGCGGCCACCCGGTGGGCCACCTCGAGCAGCAGCGTGGACTTGCCCACGCCCGGCTCACCGGCGACCAGGACGACGGCGCCGGGGACCAGACCGCCGCCGAGGACCCGGTCGAACTCGGCGATGCCGGTGGGCACCGCACGGGCGCCGGTGAGCTCGACCTGGGCGATCGGGCGGGCCGGTGCGGTGACCGGGCCGGCGGCGACCGCGCGCAGGGCCGGCGCGGTGGCGCCGACCTCCTGCAGGGTGCCCCACGCCTGGCACTCCGGGCAGCGGCCCATCCACTTCGCCGACGTGAAGCCGCACTCGGTGCAGCGGTGGGCGGGACGGGCGGGCTTCACTCCGGAGGGGGGCACCCCGTCACGGTAGGTGGGGGGACCGACAGTCCCAGGGAGGACGGCGCGTTCCCGGCCCCCTCCCGGGTCCCGCCGCGAGCGTGCGAGGGGTGGGGAGGAGGGGGTCCTTATTCGGCCTGGGTGTCCTCCTCGGACTCCGGGTTCTCGGCCTCCCCGGCCTCGCCCTCGTGGAAGTCGAAGGCCTCGCCCCGCTCGACCTTCTCGTCGGGGGTGCCCACCAGCGCCTGGACCTCGATCTCGCCGGCCTGCTCGAAGGTGAGCGTCAGGCTCAGGGTCTGCCCGGCCGTCAGCGGCTCGCTGAGGTCCTCGAGGGTGATGGTGGCGTCGCCGTCCTGGCCGATGTAGAGCGCGGTGTCGGCGGGGATCTCCAGGGACAGGTCCGAGCTCGCCGCCGCCGAGGACCCGGTGGGCGTGGCGGGGGAGCCCGGGGTGGCGCCGGTCGTGCCCGGCGTCGGCGCGGTGGTCGGCTGGTCGCCCGCGGGGGACGACGGCGACGGCGTCGGGCCGGTGCCGCTGAGCCGCACGCCGGAGAAGCCCTCGCCCTCGATCCGGGTGAGCGTCTCGTCCTCGTCGGAGGTGTTGACGATCGTCATGATCAGCGTCGCGTCGTCACCCTCCTCGTACACGCCCTCGTCGGGGTAGGCGAGCAGCACCTGGCGCAGGAGGACGTCCTCCACCTGGGCCTGCGGGCCGACCTTGTCGCGGTCCTGGGTCCCGGTCTGCGAGACCTGCCCGGCGCTGCACGCACCGAGCGCGACCGGGCTGATCACGAGAGCACCCGTCAGGGCGGCGCGCAGGGCGCGGTTCACAGCGGTCGACCTCCAGCGAGCACGTGCCGGCCACCGTGTCGTCGATGGCCCGAGTCGCGCCGAGCCTAACGGTCCACCCACCATGTCCGCCGGGAGGTGGAGCCGATGCAGCGCCCGGGACACGGCGCCGAGGAGCACGACCCCGCGCTCGCCGACTTCCCCGAGCGGTCGCCCGCCACGCGGCGCTGGCTGTTCGCCGACCAGCTCGGTCCGCACTTCCTCGACCGGCCCGACCAGCCGGTGCTGCTCGTCGAGTCCAAGGCCGTCTTCGCCCGCCGCCGCTTCCACCGGCAGAAGGCGCACCTGGTGCTCTCCGCGCTGCGCCACCGGGCCGCCGAGCTGGGCGAGCAGGCGCACCTGCACCGGGTCACCACCTACGCCGAGGCGCTGGACCGCCACGAGGAGCCGCTGAGCGTCTGCGCGCCGACCACGTGGAGCAGCCGCGACTACGTGCTGGCCCGTCCCGGTGTGCAGGTGCTGGCCGCCCGCGGGTTCGTCAGCTCGCAGGAGGAGTTCGCCCGGTGGGCGGAGGGCCGGGGGCGGCGCCGGCTGCTGATGGAGGACTTCTACCGCGACGCCCGCCGCCGCCTCGACGTCCTCATGGACGGCGCCGAGCCGCTCGGCGGGACGTGGAACCTCGACTCGCAGAACCGCGAGCCCCCGCCGCGGGACGGCCGCTCACCGGCACCGGAGCCGTGGTGGCCGGCGGAGGACGAGATCGACGAGCAGGTGCGCGCCGACCTCGACCGCTGGGAGGCCGACGGCGAGGTCTCCTTCGTCGGTGACGACGGCCCGCGGCTGTTCCCGGCCACCCGCGAGGAGGCGCTCACCCGGCTGCACGACTTCCTGACCGCCCGGCTGGGTGCCTTCGGCCCGCACGAGGACGCCATGCTCGCCGACGAGCGGTGGCTGGCGCACTCGCTGCTGTCGCCGGCGATGAACCTCGGCCTGCTCGACCCGCTGGAGGTCGTGCGCGCCGCCGAGGCCACCGCCCGCGCCCGCGCCGCCGACGGCGACCCGATCCCGCTGAACTCCCTCGAGGGGTTCGTCCGGCAGGTCGTGGGCTGGCGGGACTACGTCTGGCACACCTACTGGCACTTCGGCCGCCACTACCGCCACGCCAACGCGCTGCGGGCGCTCGAGCCGGTGCCGGACTGGATGGCCGACCTCGACGACTCCGCCGTCGACGCGGCGTGCCTGTCCGGTGTGCTGGGCGACCTGCGCCGCGACGGCTGGGTGCACCACATCCCGCGGCTGATGGTGCTGGGCAACTACGCGCTGCAGCGGGGCATCGACCCGCGGGAGATGACCGACTGGTTCCACCGCACCTTCGTCGACGGCTACGACTGGGTGATGGTGGCCAACGTCGTCGGCATGAGCCAGCACGGCGACGGCGGGGCGCTGGCCACCAAGCCCTACGCCGCCGGAGGCGCCTACATCGACCGGATGAGCGACTACTGCGGCCGCTGCCCCTACGACCCGCGCCGCCGGCTGGGCGAGGACGCCTGCCCCTACACCGCCGGCTACTGGGCCTTCCTCGACCGCAACCGCGAGCGGCTGGCCGGCAACCAGCGGATGCGCCGTCCGCTGCAGGGACTCGACCGGCTGCGCGACCTGCCGCAGGTCGTCGAGCAGGAGGCCGCCCGGGGCACCAGCGCCCCCTGACCCCGATCGGGGGACGGCGGTCCAGTTCCGAGGCGTCCCTGCCGATGCCTCCCCAGCACGGGAGACGGCAGGGAGGTGCGGATGGCGGTCGGACCGGCGTTCGACGACGTCCTCACGGCGGCCCAGGCGGGCGCGGCGTGGGGGTTCGAGGTGCTGTACCGGGACCTGTCCCCGGCGGTCACCGGCTACCTGCGGCTGCACGGCGCGCAGGACCCCGACGACCTCGCCAGCGAGACCTTCCTCGCCGTCTTCCGCGGGCTGGGCGGCTTCCGCGGGGACGAGGACGCGCTGCGCTCCTGGGTGTTCACCATCGCCCACCGCCGGCTCGTCGACGACTGGCGCCGGCGCAGCCGGCGACCGCAGCTCGCCGACGACGCCGGGGACCTGCTGCCCGAGACCGCCGGCGGCGACGTGGAGGACGACGTCCTGGCCCGGCTGGGCACCGAGGCCGTGCACCGGCTGTGCGCGGGGCTGCCCGCCGACCAGCGCTCGGTGCTGCTGCTGCGGGTGCTCGCCGACCTCACCGTGGAGCAGGTGGCCGCGGTGATGGACCGCTCGGTGGGCTCGGTCAAGGCGCTGCAGCGGCGCGGCCTGCGCCGGCTGCGGGCCGAGCTCGAGCCGGCCGGCACCCCCCGCCCGGGTGAGACCGCGGGAGCGCGCGCACCCCTGCGCGCCCGTCCGGCGATGACGGGAGCGAGATGACCACGCCAGCCGACGCCCGGACCGACGAGGAGGCCTTCGCGGCCTGCCTCATCGGCCGTCCCGTGCCCGCGGGCGCGCCGGACCTGACCGCGTTCACCGACGCGGTCCGGGCCTGCGCCACCGCACCCGGGCGGCCGAACGCGGCCCTGGCCGAGCTCCTGGCGACCGGTCTGATCACCGACCAGTCGCAACCGTCCACGCGGACGACCGGGCACCTCGCCCGGGCCTCACGGAAGAGACCCCGCATGCTGCTCAGCACCCTCACCGCCAAGATCGCCGCGGCCGGCGTCGCCGCCAAGGCCGCCGCCGCAACCGGTGTCGTCGCCGTCGCCCTCACCGGCACGGTGACGACCATCGCCGCCGTCGAGGAGCCCGCCGTCATCGAGTCCGGCGACGGCACCCTCCTCGAGCCGGGGGACACCACCGGCGGGACCGAGGAGGCGCCCACCGAGGAGACGCCGACCGACGAGGTGCCGACCGACGAGGTGCCGACCGACGAGGTCCCCGAGGTCCCGACCGAGGAGGTGCCCACGGACGAGGTGCCGACCGACGAGGTGCCCGAGGTCCCGACCGAGGAGGCGCCGGTCGAGGAGGCGCCGGTCGAGGAGGAGCCCGTCGCGACCCCGGAGCGCAGCTACGACGAGTGGACCGCGGGCCCGGCCGCCGGGGAGTCCCACGGCCACTGGGTCAGCGAGGGCGCGCGCAACGGCTGGGTCACCGGCGAGCGGGTCAGCCAGGCCGCCCACGACCGCAACGACGAGCGCAAGGCCGACCGTCAGGGCGGGCAGCCGGCCGAGGCGCCCGCCCAGCCGGTGACCGAGCAGCCGGCCGCCGCGGCGCCCGCGCCCGCCCCGGCCCCCGCGCCGGCCGCGACCGGCGGCGGCAACGGCAACGGGAACGGCAACGGGAACGGCAACGGGAACGCCCACGGCAAGAAGTGACCCCGGGCGGGGGGGGGGGGGGGGGGGGGGGGGGGGGGGGGGGGGGGGGGGGGGGGGGGGCGCGGGGCCGGCGAGGGCGCCCCCCCCCCCCGCCCCCCCCCCCCCCCCCCCCCCCCACCCCCCCGCCCCCCCCCGCCCCCCCCCCCCCCCCCCCCCCCCCCCCCCCCCCCCCCCCCCCCGCCCCCCCCCCCCCCCCCCCCCCCCCCCCCCCCTCGGTCGTGTTGCCCAGGGCCGTCATCGCGACGGGGCACCACGTCTGCCCGGGAGCCGGAACGGCAGGAGCCCGGCCGGACGGGCGTCCGGCCGGGCTCCCGGCGTCGGTCGGGGCGCTCGCCCCGGGTGTCAGTGGGTGCGGGCGCTGCGCGGGTGACCCGCCTGGTCCGACAGCTGCCGCAGGCCGTTGACGATGCCGCCGACGAGGTCACCGGAGGCGAACGAGTTCGTCATCGACAGCACGGCCAGGGCACAGGCGCGGTCGGGCAGCCGGCGGGCGGACGCCGGCCCGGTGACCACCTCGATCACCCGCTGACCGGGCGAGACGGCGAGCAGGACCGAGTCCGCCGGGTCGCCGCCACGGGCGTGCAGCTCCTCCGCGCGGATGCGGGTCTTCGGGCCGAGGTCGCCGATCCAGAGCGTGAAGCGCAGCCCCGTCTCGCGCGAGGCCATCGTGAGCGCCTCGTCGAGCCGGGCGAGCTCCCGGTAGCTGAAGATCGTGTCGTAGCCCTCGTCGGCCCGGTTGGGCGCGGTGTCGACGGTGCCCGTGTCGTGGGCCTCGGCCTGCAGGACGCGGGTCATCGCCGGCCTCCGGAGTGGGTCGTGGGGTGGGTGCGGCTCATCGGGTCACCGGTCCTGCTCACCAGGTCCCGCGCGCGCCGCCGAGCGGGCCGACGGCGGCCGGTGCGGGCGAGGAGTCCGAGGCGATGACGTGGGAACCGATCGTCGACCCGTGGTCCGGCGACCCGGCCGCCGTCGCCCCGTGCGAGGTCGCGACCCCCGCGCCGTGGCCGGGGCCGTGCCCGTCACCGGAGCCGATCGCGGCGGGCTCGCCGTAGAGCGAGGACCCGACCGCCTGGGTGTCGCCCTGGCCCGCGGCGTGGGTGGGGGCGTTCGCCGGCTGCGGCTCGTACCAGACCGGCTCGTGGTCCCACGGCTGGCCCGGCTTGTACCGGACGCCCTGGCGCTTGCGGCCGCCGGGCAGGTAGGTCAGCGCCCACAGCAGGACGTACACGGCCAGCGGCGCGACGAGGAAGACGAGCAGGGTCTCGACGACGGTCACGACCCGGAATCTACCGCCCGCGGTGATCACCTATGCGTCTGCGTCCCAGCACGGCGGGTGCCGGTGCGCCCACGGCCGGGCCTGCTCCAGCTGCGCGGCGAGCGCGATCAGCGTCACCTCGTCGGCGGGGCGCCCGACGAGCATGGTGCCCACCGGGAGGCCGTCGTCGGTCCAGTGCAGCGGCACGCTGACGGCGGGCTGGCCGGTGACGTTGTAGAGCGCGGTGAAGGCGGCGTAGCTCTTCTGCCGCTCGAAGTCGGCCGCGCCGTCGCCGTCGGCGTCGAACCAGCCCAGCGGCCGCGGCGTCATGGTGGTCACCGGGGCGAGCAGGACGTCGAAGGCGTCGGTGGCCTGGACGTAGCGGCGGGAGAACAGCCGCAGCGCGGTGAGCGCCTCCATCGCCGACTGCGCCGTCTGGGCCAGCCCGCGGGCGCGCAGCTCCCGGGTGAGCGGCCGCAGCTCCCCCACCCGCTCCGGCGGCACCGGCAGCAGCGTCCCCGACAGCGACCACACCCGCTCGAACGCGCCCAGGACGTCGGGGGTGAGCAGGCCGCCCGGCACGTCGGTGACCTCGTGCCCGAGCGACTCGAGCAGCCGCGCGGCGTCGTCGAGCGTGGCGGCGACCTCCGGCTGCACCACCGCGCCGGGCATCGGGGACTCCACCGCCCGGCCGATCCGCAGCCGCCCCACCGGCCGGTCGGCGGCGCCGAGGAACGTCTCCCCCGGCGGCAGCGGCGGCGCCCAGGCCGCGTCGCCGGTGACCGGCCCGGCCATCGCGTCGAGCAGGGCCGCGGCGTCGCGCACGGTCCGGGCGATCGGGCCGTTGGTGCCCAGCCCCGTGACGTCGCTCCCGAACGGCGCGTTGCTCACCCGGCCGCGGGCCGGCTTGATGCCGACCAGGCCGTTGACGCTCGCCGGGATGCGGATCGAGCCGCCGCCGTCGCTGCCCTGCGCGACGGGCAGCATCCCGGCGGCGACGGCCACCGCCGCCCCTCCGCTGGACCCGCCGGCCAGCCGGGTGGGGTCCCAGGGGCACCGCGCGGGACCGACGAGGTCGTTGTCGGTGTAGGCCGGGAACCCGAACTCCGGCGTGCTCGTCTTGCCGAGACTGATCGTCCCGGCAGCGGCGAGCCTGGTGACGACGGCGTCGTCGACGGTGGGGACGAAGTCGGCGAAGACCGTCGAGCCGAACGTGGTGCGCACGCCGGCGGTGTTGTTGAGGTCCTTGATCGCGGTCGGGACGCCCAGCAGCGGCGGCAGCGCACCCCCGCGCCGCGCCACCCGGTCGGCCCTCGCCGCGGCGGCCAGCGCCCGCTCGGGCGTGACGGTGACGAAGGCGCCGAGCCCGCCGTCGAGCGCCTCGATCCGGGACAGGGCGTGCCGCACCAGCTCGGTGGGGCTCACCTCCCCCGCCCGGACGGCGGCCGCCTGCTCCAGTGCGGTGAGGTCGTGCAGCTGCGTCACGGGGGGCGACGCTAGCCGGGGCCGGTACACAGGACCCGTGGACCTCACCCGCGCCGCCGCGGAGGCGCTCGACGACGCCGACCCCCTCGCCGGGTTCCGCGGCCGCTTCGCGGGCACCGACGACGACGGCCCCGACCGGCTGCTCTACCTCGACGGCAACTCGCTCGGCCGCATGCCGCGGGACACCCCGGCGGCGCTGGCCCGGGTCGCCGAGGAGGAGTGGGGCCGCGGGCTGGTGGGCTCGTGGGCGTCGTGGATCGACGTCGGCCAGCGAGTCGGCGACGTCATCGGCACCGGCGTCCTGGGGGCCCGGCCCGGCGAGGTGCTGCTGGCCGACTCCACGTCGGTCGACCTCTACAAGCTGCTCGTGGCCGCCGCCGACGCCCGCCCCGGCCGCGACGTGCTGGTGTGCTCCGCCGACGACTTCCCCACCGACCGCTACGTCGTCGCCGGGGTGGCCGCCGCGCGCGGGATGACCGTCCGGGAGGTGCCGGCCGATGTCGACGAGGGCCTCGACCCGGCGGTGCTCACCGATGCGCTGGACGAGCGGGTCGCCGTCGTCGTGCTGTCGGTGGTGGCCTACCGGTCCGGGGCGCTGGCCGACGTCGCGGCGGTGACGGCGGCCGCGCGCGAGGCCGGCGCGCTGGTCCTCTGGGACCTCTCGCACGCGGCGGGCGCGGTGACGCTGGACCTCGCGGCCACCGGCGTCGACCTCGCCGTCGGCTGCACCTACAAGTACCTCAACGGCGGGCCCGGGGCGCCGGCCTTCCTCTACGTGCGGCGGGAGCTGCAGGAGCAGCTGCGGCAGCCGATCTGGGGCTGGTTCGGCCAGCGCGACCAGTTCGCGATGGGCCCGGACTACGACCCGGCACCCGGCATCGACCGCTTCGGCGTCGGCACGCCGCCGGTGCTGGCCGCGGCGGCGGTGGAGGTGGGCGCCGCGCTGGTGGCCGAGGCGGGGATCGACCGGCTGGCGGCCAAGGGGCGGGTGATGACCGACCTGCTGGTGGCGCTGGCCGACGCCTGCCTCACCCCGCACGGCGTGGTGCTGGCCAGCCCCCGCGACCCGGCGCGGCGCGGCTCGCACGTGACGCTGGCGCACCCGGCGGCGTGGCAGCTGACCCAGGCGCTGGTCGACCGCGGCGTCGTCCCCGACTTCCGCACCCCCGACCGGGTGCGGCTGGGCCCGGCACCGCTCTACACGCGGTTCGTCGACGTCTGGGACGCCGTCGACCGCTTCCGTGCCCTGCTCGAGGACGGCGCCTGGCGCGGCTACCCGCAGGAGCGCTCCCGCGTCACCTGACCCGGGCACTTCCGCGGAAGTGCCCGGTCAGGCCGTGCACTTCCGCGGAAGTGCCCGGGTCAGACGGCGTCGGGTGCGACGCCGATCGGGTTGCGGTCGGGGAACAGCCCCGCGGCGACGACGGCGCGGCGCACCGGGACGAGCAGCTCGGCCAGCCGGTCGCAGCCGGTGTCGCCGAGCGCGCGCCAGGGTCCGACGGCCAGCCGGTCGGTGTCGGCCTCGATCGCGGTGGTCATCGCCAGGCCCTCGGCGCTCAGCTCCGCGCCGTCGAGCCAGCCGCGGTCGGCGAGCTCGCGCGCGGCGGCGTCCCAGGCGTCGTCGTCCCACCCGCGGGCGCGCTGCAGCCACTCACGGTCGACCCGGCCGGCCGCCGCCACGAGCACGTGCGCGGCCACGCCCGAGACCTCGCGCTGCAGCAGCGCGGCGTTGTGCCCGTCGCCGCGGTGCTCGCGCAGCGTCGTCACCGCCTGCCACAGCACCAGGTGCGGCATGTCGGGCCAGGGCAGGCCGGCGTTGGCCGCGGCGAGCGGGCGCCCGGGCAGGTCGACCGCCTCGGCGGCGTCCCGGGCCAGCGCCGCGGCCTCCGCCGCCTCGGCCGAGTCCGCCCACTCCCCCAGCACCCGGCGCACGACGGCGTCGACCGCGGCCAGCCGCGCCTCGAGGGCCGCCGCCGGGGTCACCGCCGACCACACGTCCGGCACCCGGCGGGCGACGAAGGCCGGGGCGAAGTTGTAGAAGGTCGCCGTCACGACCTCGGGTCCGACCGGCCCCAGCGGCGCCGCGCGCAGCGCGAAGTACGTCGCCCAGAAGCCGGTCAGGCCGGCCTCCTCGGCCGCCGAGCGCGTCTCGTCGGCGAAGTAGGTGACCGCGTGCAGCGGCTCGGCCAGCGCCCACAGCCGCCGTGCGGTCCCGGCCGAGGTCATCGTCCGTTCCGCTCAGCACGGCCCCGCTGCAGGGGCCCGCCGCGAGCTCGCGAGCGGTGGGGAGCAGCGGGGTCCCTCATGCCGAGACGCTCTCGGGGACGCCGAGCCACTCCCGCCAGCGGGGGTCCACCGTCCGCGCGCCGAGCAGCCGCCATGCCGCGCCGCTGGGCGTGCGGGGCGGGTTCGGCAGCTTCCAGCCGAGCTCGGCCAGGGAGCGGTCGGCCTTGGTGTGGTTGCACCGGCGGCAGGCGGCGACGACGTTGTCCCAGGTGTGCGTGCCACCTCGGCTGCGGGGCACCACGTGGTCGATGCTGGTCGCCGAGCTGCCGCAGTAGACGCAGGTCTGCCCGTCGCGGGTGAACACCGCCCGGCGCGACAGCGGCACCTGGGCCGGGTAGGGCACCCGCACGTACCGGGTCAGCCGGACGACGACGGGCACCGGCAGGCTCACCCGCTCGGCGTGGACGACCTCGGCGGCGGCGTCGACCGGCACCGCCTTGTCGGCCAGGACCAGCACGATCGCGCGGCGGCTGGAGACCACGCACAGCGGTTCGTAGGTGGCGTTGAGCAGCAGCGTGGCCGACGTCGTGCCGGACGAGGGCACGGGCAGCCGGGGGACGGGGACGGGGTCGCGTCGCGGACCTGGGTGGCCCACCGGCGACGACCCGGACGCGGAACGCGACACGGAGCACCTCCGACGCCCCGGACCGCCATACCAGGGCGGCCCGCAGGGCAGCACCATCCTGCCCTGACCAGGGCACCCGGCGCGCGCGGGAACCCGCGCTCCCCCGGACACCGGCCGTTACGGTCGTGCGGGTGCGCTACCCCGACGCCGAACGGCTCGACCTGGTCGAGGACCTGAACGGCCACCGCGTGGCCGACCCCTACCGCTGGCTGGAGGACCCCGACGACCCGCGGACGGCGGCCTGGACGGCGGCCCAGGACGCGCTCGCCGCCGACGTCCTCGGCGCCCTGCCGCTGCGCCCGGCCTTCACCGCCCGCCTCGAGCAGCTCGTGCACGCCGGCGCCGTCGGCGTCCCGGTGCACCGCGGCGGCCGCGCGTTCTCCACCCGGCGCGACCCCGGCCAGGAGCACGCCGTCCTGCGCGTCCGCGAGCCCGACGGCACCGTGCGCGTGCTGGTCGACCCGGTGGCGCTCGACCCGTCGGGCACCACCACGCTCGACGCCTGGTCGCCGTCGTGGGAGGGCGACCGGCTGGCCTACCAGCTGTCCACCGGCGGCGACGAGGAGTCGCGGCTGTACGTCCTCGACGTCGCCACCGGCGAGCGGCTCGACGGCCCGGTCGACCGCTGCCGCTACTCCCCCGTCGCCTGGCTGCCCGGCGGGGAGGAGCTGTTCTACGTCCGCCGCCTCGCACCCGACCGGGTGCCCGCCGGCGAGGAGCAGTTCCACCGCCGGGTGTGGCGCCACCGGGTCGGCGCCGACCCCGACGGCGACGCCCTCGTGCACGGGGAGGGGCTGGACCCCACCAACTACTACGGCGTGCGCACCAGCGCCGACGGCCGCTGGCTGGTCGTCTCCGCGTCGGCCGGCACGGCCCCGCGCGACGACGTCTGGCTGGCCGACCTGGCGACGACTCCGGACGGCGAGACGCCGGCGCTGCGGGAGCTGCAGGCCGGCGTCGACGCGCAGACCGCCGCCTGGGTGGCCCGCGACGGGCGGCTGTGGCTGATGAGCGACCGCGGCACCCCGCGGTGGCGGCTGGCGGTCGCCGACCCCGCCGACCCGGCGACGTGGGCGCCGGAGGCGTGGCGCGACGTCGTCCCCGAGTCCGACGACGGCGTGCTCTCCGACGTCGCCCTCGTCGACGGCGCCGACGGGTCGCTGCAGGTGCTCGCCGTCCACTCCGTCGACGCCACCGACCGGCTCTCGCTCTGGGCCGGCGACGGCTCGGGCCGCCTCGGCGAGGTGACCGGACTCCCGCCGGGCAGCGTCTCGGGCGTGAGCGCGCCGCCGGAGGGCGGGACGACGGCGTGGGTCGGCTACACCGACTTCGCGACCCCGCCCTCGGTGCTGCGCTGGGAGGCCACCGCCCCGGACACCCTCACCCCGGACGAGCGCGCGCCGGTGGCCGGCGCGGTGCCGGACGTGACCGTGGTCGAGACGCACGCGACCTCCCGCGACGGGACGCCGGTGCACCTGTTCGTCGTCTCCCGGACGGGCAGCCCCGACGCCCCGCGCCCGACCGTGCTCTACGGCTACGGCGGGTTCAACGTCTCGCTCACCCCGGCCTACTCGGCGCAGGCGCTGGCCTGGGTCGCCGCCGGCGGTGTGTGGGCGGTGGCGAACCTGCGCGGCGGCTCCGAGCACGGCGAGCAGTGGCACCGCGCCGGGATGCGCGAGCGCAAGCAGAACGTCTTCGACGACTTCGCCGCCGCCGGCGAGCACCTCGTCGCGCAGGGCTGGACGACGCACCGGCAGCTCGCGGTGATGGGCGGCTCCAACGGCGGCCTGCTCGTGGGCGCCACGCTCACCCAGCGGCCCGACCTCGCCGCGGGCGTCGTCTGCAGCGCGCCGCTGCTGGACATGGTCCGCTACGAGCGCTTCGGCCTGGGCCGGACCTGGAACGACGAGTACGGCACCGCCGACGACCCGGTGGAGCTCGGCTGGCTGCTGGGCTACTCGCCCTACCACGCGGTCCGCGAGGGCACCGCCTACCCGGCCGTGCTGTTCACGACCTTCGAGTCCGACACCCGCGTCGACCCGCTGCACGCCCGCAAGCTCGCCGCCGCGCTGCAGGCGGCCACGAGCGCCGGGGCGCCGGTGGTGCTGCGCCGCGAGACGTCGGTGGGGCACGGGGCCCGGGCGGTCAGCCGCACGGTGGGCCTCGCCGCCGACCAGCTCGCCTTCCTCGCCGCGGCCACCGGGCTCACGGCAGCGGAGTGACCGGATCGGAGTGACGGAACAGGCGCGCCGGGTCTCGGAGAACCGATACCGACCTGACACCATGGAGGGTGATGACTGCTCCACCCTCCGTAGTCGCCGCTGACGGCTTCCTCGCCGAGGCCGTCCCCGACTGCGTCTCGGACCCGACCACCCTCTGCGCGCGGGTGTACGAGCTCTCCGGCATCGACTGGCTGGCCGGCAACGCCGACGCGCTGATCGCCCGGCCGGCCCGGATCCTGCTGGTCCTGGTGCTCGCCGCGGTCGTGCGCCTCCTCGTGCACCGGGCGATCCGCCGGCTGACCGAGCGCACCGCGACCGGGTCGATGCCGACGATCCTGCGGCCGCTGCGCAACCGCGGCGGCGCCGGCGACGCCCTCGAGCCGGTCGCGGCCCGCCGCACCCAGCGGGCCGAGGCCATCGGCTCGGTGCTGCGCAGCTTCGCCTCCTTCGTGATCATGGGCATCGCCGTCGTGCTGGTGCTCGGCGAGCTGGGGATCAACCTGGCGCCGATCGTGGCCAGCGCGGGGGTCGTCGGCGTCGCGCTCGGCTTCGGCGCGCAGAACCTGATCAAGGACTTCATCGCCGGGATCGGGATCATCCTCGAGGACCAGTACGGCGTCGGCGACGTCGTCGACCTCGGCGAGGCCAGCGGGACCGTGGAGGCGGTGGGCCTGCGGATCACCCGGCTGCGCGACGTCAACGGCGTCGTCTGGTACGCCCGCAACGGCGAGATCCTGCGGGTCGGCAACAAGAGCCAGGGCTACGCGCAGGTGGTCATCGACATGCCGGTCGCGCACGACACCGACCTGGAGCGCTGCCGCACGGTGATGCAGGAGGTCGCCGACGAGATGTACGCCGAGGAGGAGTGGGCCGCGGTGCTGCTGGCCGAGCCCGAGTCCCTCGGCGTGGAGCAGATCCTGTCGGAGGGGGTCTTCATGCGCGTGCAGGTGCGCTCGACCAACGCCGACCAGTGGCGGGTCGGCCGGGAGCTGCGGATGCGGCTCAAGGAGCGGTTCGTGGCCGAGGGCATCCGGACGCCCCCGCCGCTGCTCGGCGCCGCCTCGGCCGCCGCGGCGGGCACGGCCGGCGTCCGATGAGCGGGGACGGGGCCCCCGGCACGGCGGAGGGCCGGCCCTCGTTCCGGGCGGTCTTCGCCGTGCGGGAGTTCCGGCCGCTGTTCGGCACCTACACGCTGTCGACGATCGGCGACGAGCTCGCCCGCGTGGCGCTGACCGTCCTCGTCTACCAGCGCACCGACTCGCCGCTGCTGTCGGCGTTCACCTTCGCGCTGAGCTTCCTGCCGTGGGCGCTGGGCGGGCCGGTGCTGGCCACCATCGCCGACCGGTTCCCGCGGCAGCGGGTGCTGGTCGTCAGCGACGTCCTGCGGGCCGGGCTGGTCGCCCTCATGGCGGTCCCCGGCACCCCGCTGCCGGTGCTGCTCCTCCTGCTGTTCGCCGTGTCGCTGTGCGCGCCGCCGTTCGAGTCGGCCCGCTCGGCGCTCACGGCCGACGTGCTGGAGGGCGAGCGGTACGCGGTCGCGACCTCGCTGACCAACGTCAGCCTGCAGGTGGCGCAGGTGGTCGGGTTCCTCGCCGCCGGCGCGCTGGTCACCGCGTTCGACCCGTCGGTGGTGCTGCTGCTCGACGCGGCGACCTTCGCCGTGTCGGCGCTGTGGCTGTCGGTCGGGCTGCAGCGCCGGCCGGCGCCGATCGAGCCCAGCGACGAGCCGTCGTCGGTGTGGCGGGAGACCGGCGAGGGGCTGCGGCTGATCGGGCGCAGCCCCCGGCTGGTCGCGATCATCGCCCTGCTGTGGACCGGCACGCTGTTCGCCAACGCCGCCGAGGGCATCGCCGCGCCGCTCACCGACGACCTCGGCGAGGGCGCCGTCGCGCTCGGCGTGCTGCTGGCGGCCAATCCGCTGGGCGTGACCGTCGGCGGCCTCGTCGTCGCCCGGCTGCTCGGGACCGCCCGCAGCGAGCGGCTCATGCCCGTGCTCGTCGTGCTGTCCCTCGCGCCGGTGCTGCTCGCCGGGCTAGTGGCGCTGGCGGCCGGGCCCGGCCGGGCGGCGTACGTGCTCGTCGTCGCTCTGCTGTTCGTCGCCGGCCTCGGCGCCTCCTGGACGATCCCGCTCAACGTCGCCTTCGTGCAGGCGGTGCCGCCGGCGGTGCGCGGGCGGGCGTTCGGCGTCGCGGTCAGCGGCCTCTACGGCGTGCAGGGGCTGGGCGCGCTCGGCGCGGGGCTCGCCGCCGAGCGGGTGCCGGCCGCCGCCGTCGTCGCGATCGCCGGCGGTCTGGGCCTGGTCGCCGTCGTCCCGCCGCTGCTCGCGCTGGCCCGCACCCGACCCGCCGTGGCGGGCCGGCACCGGACTGCGGGACCATCGGTGTCATGAGCGAGGCGAGCCGGTCCCTGCCCTCGGCGCGGACCTTCTACGAGGAGGTCGGCGGCGAGCCGGTCTTCCGGCGGCTGGTCGCCCGCTTCTACGAGGGCGTCCGCGCCGACCCGGTGCTCGCGCCGCTGTACCCCCAGGACGACTGGGACGGCGCCGAGACCAGGCTGCGCGGCTTCCTCGAGCAGTACTGGGGCGGTCCGACGACGTACTCCCAGCAGCGCGGCCACCCGCGGCTGCGCATGCGCCACGCCCCCTTCGCCATCGGCCCGGCCGAGCGCGACGCGTGGCTGCGGCACATGCGCGACGCCGTCGACTCCCTCGAGCTGACCGCCGAGCAGGACGCCACGCTCTGGGGCTACCTGACGATGGCCGCCCGCAGCATGCAGAACCGCTGGCCCGACGACGCGCCCGGCCTGCTGCGCCCGTAAACGAAGGACCCCCTAGCCCCCCGCCACTCGCACGCTCGTGGCGGGCCCCTGCGAGGGGGCCGACAAACACCCCCTAGAGGAGCCCGGTGACCCCGGTGGACCCTGCCCTGCACCCGTTCCGACGCACCGATCCCGACTGGTGGCGCGACGCCGTCTTCTACCAGGTCTACGTCCGCAGCTTCGCCGACGGCAGCGGCGACGGCGTCGGTGACCTGGCCGGCATCCGCTCGCGCCTGCCGTACCTCGCCGAGCTCGGCGTCGACGCGCTGTGGATCACGCCGTTCTACCCCTCGCCGATGGCCGACCACGGCTACGACGTCGCCGACCCCCGCGACGTCGAGCCGGTCTTCGGCGACCTCCCCGGGTTCGACGCCCTGCTGGCCGACGCGCACGCCCTCGGCATCCGGGTGACCGTCGACCTGGTGCCCAACCACACCTCCGACCGGCACGCCTGGTTCCAGGCGGCGCTGGCCGCCGGCCCCGGCTCGCCCGAGCGGGCGCGCTACCTGTTCCGCGACGGCCGCGGGCCCGACGGCTCCGAGCCGCCGAACAACTGGCCCTCGGTCTTCGGCGGGCCGGCGTGGACGCGGGTACCCGACGGCCAGTGGTACCTGCACCTCTTCGCGCCCGAGCAGCCCGACCTGGACTTCACCTGTCCGGAGGTCGTCGCGGACCTCGAGACGACGATGCGGTTCTGGCTCGACCGCGGCGTCGACGGGTTCCGCATCGACGTCGGGCACGGCATGGCCAAGCCCGAGGGGCTGCCCGACATGGTCCCGATGGAGGACACCGGCCTGCTCGACGACCACGGGCCCGGTGACCTCCGGTTCGACCAGGAGGGCGTGCACGACGTGCACCGCCGGGTGCGGGCCGTGCTCGACGAGTACCCCGGCACCATGGCCGTCGGCGAGGTGTGGCTGAAGGACGACGACCGGCTCGCGCGCTACCTGCGGGCCGACGAGCTGCACCTGGCGTTCAACTTCAAGCTGCTGACCGCCGACTGGGACGTCGAGGACCTGCGCGACGCCGTCGTCCACTCGCTGGCCACCGTGGCGGCGACGCCGGCGCCGGCGTGCTGGGTGCTGTCCAACCACGACCGCCCGCGGCACGTGACCCGCTACGGCGGCGGCGAGGCCGGCACCCGGCGGGCGCGGGCGGCGGCGCTGCTGCAGCTGGCGCTGCCCGGCGCGGCCTACGTCTACAACGGCGACGAGCTCGGCATGCCCGACGTCGACCTGCCCGACGAGGCGCTGCAGGACCCGATCTGGGAGCGCTCGGGTCACACCGAGCGCGGCCGCGACGCCTGCCGGATCCCGGTGCCGTGGTCGGGCACCGAGCCGTCCTACGGCTTCTCCGCCCGGCCCGACACCTGGCTGCCGATGCCCGCGGGCTGGGGTCCGCTGACCGCCGAGGCGCAGGCCACCGATCCGGCGTCGGTGCTCTCGCTGTACCGGGCGGCGCTGCGCCTGCGCCGGTCCTCGCCGCTGTTCGCCGGGGAGTCCCTCGAGTGGCTGCCGGCGCCGGAGGGCTGCCTGGCGTTCCGCCGCCCGGGCGGGCTGGTGTGCCTGGTCAACGCCTCCGCGCGCGCCGTGCCGCTGCCCGAGGGCGCGGTCCTGCTGGCCAGCGAGGACGTCTCCGGGGGCGTCGTGCCGGCCGACACGGCGGTCTGGCTGCACGCCTAGAGGAAGGACCTCCCTGCACCTCACCGGCCCTCCGCTCGGGGGGTCGGTGAGGTCGGCCACGGGTAGGATCGGTCCCGGTACCCAGCGTCGCGGGGACGCTGCCAGCACGGTCCCTCGGCCCTGGTCGCGGGACCCGGTCCGGGGGAGGCCCGCCCGCTCATGACGTTGCTGCAGGTCCAGGGACTGACCAAGTCCTACGGGGCCAGGCGGGTCCTGCGCGAGGTCTCCTTCGCCGTCGACGAGGGCGAGGTCGTCGGGCTCGTCGGCACCAACGGGGCGGGCAAGTCCACCCTCGGCGACATCGTCGCCGGCCTCACCCCGGCCGACGGCGGGTCGATGACGCTGCAGGGCTCCCCGTTCGCGCCGCTGTCCGCCGACGACGCCCGCCACCTCGGCGTCGGCGTCATCGAGCAGCTCGTCCGGATCGACCCCGCCCTCACCGTCGCCCAGGCGGTGTTCCGCGGCACGCCCCAGGCGGCCCGCCCGCAGGCGGAGCTGCGCCGGCAGGCCCAGGTGCTGCTCGCCGAGGTCGCCCTCGACGTCGACCCCGACACCCTCGTCGGCGACCTGCCGCACTTCGTGCACGGGCTGGTGGAGACCGCCCGCGTGCTCGCCGAGGACACCCGGCTGGTCGTGCTCGACGAGGTGTCGGCCGCGCTGCTGCCCCTGGAGGTCTCGCGGCTGCACGCCGTCACCGGCCGGCTGAGCCGGCAGGGCCGCGGCGTGCTCTACATCAGCCACCGGCTGCCCGAGATGCTCGAGGTGGTCGACCGGGTGCTGGTCCTGCGCGAGGGCCGGATCGCCCTCGACAGCCCGAGCGCCGACCTCGACCCCGAGCGGCTGGCCGCCGAGACGGTCGGCGCGCCGGTGTCCCCGCCGGCGCCGCGGGTCGCGTCGGTGGTCCCGCCGGTGCCGCAGGACGACGCCCCCGCGCCCGTCGACGGCGAGGAGGTCGCCCTGCAGGTGCGCAACCTGCGGGTGCCCGGCCGGGTCGAGGGCGTCGACCTGGTGCTGCGCCGCGGCGAGGTGGTCGGGCTGACCGGGCACCGCGCCTCCGGCGTCACCGAGATCGCCGACGCGCTGTCCGGGGAGCTGCCCGCCGTCACCGACGAGCTGCTGCTGCACGGCGAGCCCCGGTCGCTGGGCGCGGCCGACGAGTGCCCGCTGCGGCTGCCGGCCTACCACCCCGACCAGGACGCCTACGGCGTCGACCCCGGGGAGACGATCGCCCGCACCCTCACCCGGCAGGCCTGGGGCGCGCTCACCGACATCCGCGAGGAGATCGCGACGCTGCGCGGGGTCATCCGCACGGTGCACCAGTTCGACGTGAAGACGCTGAGCATCCGCACCGTCTTCGGCGCGCTGTCCGGCGGCGACCAGCACAAGCTGGCGCTGGCCCGGTGGATGGCCTCGGCCCGCGACGTCGTCGTGCTGCACGAGCCCACCCGCGGCCTCGACGTCCGGGCCCGCGCCCAGGTGCGCCGGCTGCTCGACGAGGCCACCGCGCACGGGACGTCGGTCGTCGTCGTCTCCGTCGACCCCGACGAGCTGGCCGAGTGCTGCGACCGCGTCGGCATCGTCTCCGGCGGCCGGGTCGCGCGCTGGATCGACACCCGCGAGCTCGCCGTCGACGCCGTCCGCGACCGCATCGTCGAGGCCGCCACCGCCGCCTGAGGAGTGACCTCCCTGCCCCGAGCGGTGGGGGCAGGGAGGTCCTCGCTCAGACGGCGACGGTGCTCGCGACCGCGCGCAGCTTGTGCCGGGCGAGGGCGAGGTTCGCCGTCACGCGGTTGAGCGCCAGGTAGATGAACAGGCCCGAGTTGTTCTGGCCCTTGAGCACGTTGATCAGGTGGTACTGGTTCTGCAGCGTGATCAGGATGTCCTCGATCTCGTCCTTGAGCTCGAGGTCCTGGATGGTGCGCAGCTTGGCGCGCACCACGTTCGAGTTCCCGGCGGCCGCGACGTTCAGGTCGAACCCGGGCGTGCCCCCGCTCGCGAGGGCCATGCCGCTGTCGATGTCCACGATCGCGGCGCCGCTGGCGCCCTCGATCGCGAGCAGGTCGGCGATGATGTTGTCCAGCTGTGCCACGGGGAGGGCTCCTGTCGTCTCGATGGGAGGACGCAGCAGCGGGCTGCTGCGCGCCGGGTCGGGGGGTGACCCGGGTCGGCCGGAGGGACCGGACGTCTGTGTGTGCACGGGGCGCGGACCGGGCGCCGCCGGCCGGGACCCGTCGTCCGGGGCCCGGGCGCGGGGCTCCGTGGGCCGTTCACGTGGTGTGGTGCGTCCCCACGTCCACAGCGACGCCCACCACCCGGTTGCCATGCCTGTCGTTCCGCCTTCGCCGAGGGGCTCAGGACCCCAGACAACACGGGTCCCCGGAGCCCGGCAAACCGGCCGGCGTTCCTGCAGGTGAGCGCGCCGACACTGTCGGCGACCGTCTCCGGGGTCCCCCGTCCGGTCGACGACCTGCCCGGCCCGCCGCTCCGGCGCCGTCCTCCGGTACCTTCCGCCGAGACCGCGCGGGCCGCCGCCCGCTGCCTCTCGGAGGAGACACCGTGAAGACCCGGGACCTCGCCTACGTCGCCCTCTTCGCCGCGATCATCGCGGTGCTGGGCACACTGCCGGCCATCCCCGTCGGCCCGGTGCCGATCACCGCGCAGACGCTCGGCGTGATGCTCGCCGGCGCCGTCCTGGGCGCCCGCCGCGGCTCCCTCGCCGTCCTGCTGTTCCTGGTCCTGGTGGCCGTCGGGCTGCCGCTGCTGTCCAGCGGCGCGGGCGGCCTCGCACCCTTCGCCGGCCCGACGGCGGGCTACCTGTTCAGCTGGCCGGTGGCCGCATTCGTGATCGGCTGGCTGACCGAACGCACCTGGGACCGGTACAACGTCCTGGTCGGCACGGTGGTCAACGTCGTCGGCGGCATCGTGGTCGTCTACGCGATCGGGGTCCCCGTGCTCAAGGCCGTCGTCGGGCTGCCGTGGGCCGAGGCGTTCTGGTCCGGCGCCGCGGTCTTCATCCCGGGCGACCTGTTCAAGGCCTTCGTCGCCGCGGCCGTCGCCGACGTCGTCCGGCGCAGCTACCCGGTCATCGAGCGTCCCCGGCGGGCCGCCGGCGCCCGGTGAGGTTCCGCCGTCCCGGTGCGGCGCCGCCGGCCGACGACGTCGCCGACCCCGCGCGCGGCATCGAGCTGCGCGGCGTGGGGCACCGGTACGGGGACCGGGTGGTGCTCGACGGCCTCGACCTGACGCTCACCGAGCGGCGCGTCGGCGTGATCGGCGCCAACGGCTCGGGCAAGAGCACGTTCGCCCGGCTGCTCAACGGCCTGGTCGTGCCAAGCGAGGGCCGGGTGCTCGTCGACGGACTGGACACCCGCACCCAGGTGCGCGCCGTGCGCCGCCGGGTCGGGTTCGTGTTCCAGGACCCCGACGCGCAGATCGTGCACCCGACGGTGGCCGAGGACGTCGCCTACGGGCTGGAGAACCAGGGCGTCCCGCCCGACGAGCGCGCCGCCCGCACCGCCGAGGCGCTGCAGCGCAACGGCCTGGCCGGGCACGCCGACCACCCGGCCCACCTGCTCTCCGGCGGGCAGAAGCAGCTGCTGGCCATCGCCGGCGTGCTGGTCATGCGCCCGGCCCGCGTCGTGTTCGACGAGCCGACCACCCTGCTGGACCTGGTCAACGCCCGCCGTGTGGCCGAGCTGATCGCCGGGCTCGAGCAGCAGGTGGTCGTGGTCACCCACCAGCTGGACCTGCTCGACGACTTCGACCGCGTGCTGGTCGTCGACGGCGGCCGGGTCGTCGAGGACGCCGCCCCGGGCCCGGCCGTGGCCGCCTACCGCGCGCTGATGGCGGTCCGGTGACCCTCACCCTCTACGTCCCCGGAGCCGGTCTGGTGCACCGGCTCCCGGCCGGGGCCAAGCTGCTGGCCCTGGTCGTGCTCGCCGTGGCGCTGTTCGCCCTGCCCTCGGTGACGGCGGCCGCCGCCGCGCTGGCGGGCGTGGTCGCCGTCGGGCTGCTGGTGGCCCGGCTGCCGGCGGCCGTGCTGGCCCGGCAGGCGCACGCGGTCGTGTGGTGGCTGCTGGCGCTGCTGGTGGTCCACGCGGTGACCACGGACCTGCGCACCGGCACCCACGTCGCGCTGCGCCTGCTCACGCTGGTGCTCGCCGCGGCCGTGGTGACCGCGACGACGCGGGTGAGCGAGATGGTCCGGGTGGTCGAGCGGCTGTGCGCCCCGCTGCGGCTGGTCGGCGTCCGGCCGGCGCGGGTCGGGCTGGCCATCGCCATGGCGCTGCGGTTCATCCCCGTGCTCGTCGAGCGCGCCGACCGGATCCGGGCCGCCCAGGCCGCGCGCGGCGGCACGGCGCGCGGGGTCCGCGCCCTACGGACGACGGTGGCACCGCTGCTGGTGCAGGTGCTGCAGATGGCCCACGACGTCAGCGAGGCGCTCGACGCCCGCGGTGCCGACGACGACCCGTCTCCTCGCCGCCGCTCCCCGGAGGTCCCGTGACCGGCACGCTGACCGAGATCTGGCTGACGCCGACGGCGGCCGCGCCGATGCGGCGGGTGACCTCCGCGCGGCTGGTGGCCGGCCGGGGGCTCGAGGGCGACCGCTACGCCCTCGGCGGCGGCACGTGGGCGCAGTACCCGGACCTGGAGAAGCAGCTGACGCTCATCGACGCCGCCGACGTCGCCGCGGTCGCTGCCGAGATGGGCGCCCCCCTGACGCCCGGGGACACCCGCCGCAACCTGGTCACCACCGGCATCGAGCTCCCGTCGCTGGTGGGCCGCTGGTTCGCCGTGGGGGACGCGCTGCTCTTCGGCGCCAAGCGCTGCCCGCCGTGCACCCACCTCGAGCGGCTGACCGGCGTGCGGCTGGTCAAGGCGATGGTGCACCGAGGCGGGGTCAACGCGGGGGTGTTCGCCGGCGCGGAGGTCGCCGAGGGCGCCGTCGTCCGGCTGGTGCCGGAGGAGGAGGCGGCCGAGCGCGGGATGCCCACCGGCGCCGACCGGCCGGTGCCGCGGGTCGTGTGACGGCCGGTCGGCAGCCTCCGCGGAACCTCCGCGCCGCGCGGCCCGTGGTACCGGTGTGGACACCCTCCGGACACTGCTGAACCTGGTCTGGCTCGTCCTGCACGGCTGGGTGCTGGCACTGGCCTACGCCCTCGCCGGCGCCATCGCCTGCCTGCTGGTCGTCACCATCCCCTTCGGCATCGCCGCGTTCCGGCTCGCCGGGTTCGTGGTGTGGCCCTTCGGGCGGACGACGGTGCGCGCGCCGGGCGCCGGGGTGGCCTCGGCGGTGGGCAACCTGCTGTGGTTCCTCGTCGCCGGGTGGTGGCTGGCGCTGCTGCACGTCGTCGCCGGGATCGCGTTCTGCCTGACGGTCATCGGCATCCCCTTCGGCGTCGCGTCCTTCAAGCTCGCCGCCGTCGGGCTGTTCCCGCTGGGCAAGCGGGTGGTCGAGACCGCGCCGCCGCGCGACTGGATGCACGCGGGCAGCTCCGTCGCCTACGCCGCCCCGGTCCGCTGACCCCGGGCGTCACTCCCCCGGCTCGTCGGCCCAGCGCTCGAGGAACTCCTTCTCGTCCGCGCTGAGCCGGCGCGGGCGGTTGATGGTGAAGTCGAAGGGCACCAGCAGCGTGCTGCCGGTGACGGCGAGCCGCTCGTGGTCGAAGACCTCGTAGTGGCACGTGAACGAGGCCGCCCGCACGTCCGACACCCACAGCTGGACGTCGAGCGGGCGGGCCGAGTAGACGACCGGGAGCTTGTAGCGGATCTCGTGCGCGGCGACGACGGTGCCGCGGCGCAGCCCGGTGCGCTCCTCCAGGGAGGCGCGCTCGAAGAACAGCGCCACGCGGGCCATCTCGAAGTACTGCAGGTGGACGACGTTGTTCACGTGGCCGTAGGCGTCCATGTCCGACCAGCGCATCGGGACCTGCACCGTGTACCGCACGGTGCGACACCCTGCCGCACCGCCGCTGACGACGTCGACCGCGCCCGTCCGCCCGCGGTGTGTGCACACACCGCGCCGCGGAGCACCTTTCCGCCGCGGTGCGTGCACATCCGGTGCTCGGGGCGCCGGAGGAGCGCGCACCGCCCTACCCTCCTGGGCGTGGACGGGTGGGACGACGGCGCTGCGGGCGTCGTCGTGCTGCCCTCGGGGCGCCGGGTGCGTGGTCGCGGCCTGCGCGCACCACTCCCCGCCGGGCCGCTGCCGTCCTTCGGCGTCCACCTGCTGGGGCGGCCGCCGGCGGACCCCGGCTGGGAGGTCCGCTGGGTGCGCTGGCCGGACTTCCGGCTGCCCGCCGACCCCGACGCGTTGCGCGCGGCGCTGGTCGAGGCGTGGGAGCGGTCGGCAGGTGAGCGGGTGGAGGTCGCCTGCGGCGGCGGGACGGGGCGGACCGGGACGGCGCTGGCGTGCCTGGCCGTCCTCGACGGCGTGCCGGCGGGCGAGGCCGCGGCGTTCGTCCGCCGCGTGTACCGGCCGCGCGCGGTCGAGACGCGCCGCCAGGCCCGCTTCGTCGCCGCCTTCGGCGGCTGAGACGCCACCGGCCGGCCGGAACCAGTGCTCCGGCCGGCCGGTGGCGAGGTGCTGGACCGGCCCCCTGCGGGGCCGGGTCCTGGGCTAGTTGTACTGACCGGAGGCGTTGGTCGAGGGCGTGTGATCACGGGATCTGACTGATCGATCTTGTGGAGGGAGGACCTCCGGGCGTGGAGTGGAGCTGCTGAAGGCACCCATTCCACGAGCTCCGGAGGTCCTCATGCTCCACGCTAATGCCGCGCTGACCCCGCGCCAGCGGCTGCGCCTGGCCCGCCTGGTCGTTGAGGAGGACTGGCCCAAGAGCCGGGCCGCAGAGTTCTTCGGCGTCAGCTGGCCGACCGCGGACCGCTGGGCCGAGCGCTATCGCAGCGAGGGTGCCGCGGGGATGGCCGACCGATCCAGCCGGCCGGCCACCAGCCCGGGCAAGACCGACCCGGTGACGACGAAGCGGATCGTGTCGCTGCGGCTGCGCAAGCGCTGGGGGCCGGTCCGGCTGGCCGCCGAGACCGGGGTGGCCCCCGCCACCGCCGGGGCGGTACTGCGCCGCTGCGGGATCAGCCGGCTGGCTCAGCTCGAGCGCCGCGAACAGGTGGTCGTGCGCTACGAGCACCCCGCGCCCGGGGATCTGCTGCACGCCGACGTCAAGAAGCTGGGCAACATCCCGGCCGGCGGCGGCTGGCGGTTCCTCGGCCGAGTCCAGGGCAAGGCCAACCGACACTTGGACGGCGGCCGGGCCCGCAGCCGCTACGGCAACCCGCTGATGGGTCACGGGTTCATCCACGTCGTCCTCGATGACCACTCGCGGCTGGCCTACGCCGAGATCTGTGCAGACGAGACCGGCCCCACCGCTGCCGCGGTGCTGCGCCGGGCGGCCGACTGGTTCGCCGATCGCGGGGTGACCGCCCGGCGGGTGCTGACCGACAACGGCGGCTGCTACCGCAGCCGCGACTGGACCGCCGCCTGCGCCCAGCTGGGCATCGCCGCCAAGCGGACCCGCCCCTACCGGCCGCAGACCAATGGCAAGGTCGAGCGCTTCAACCGCACCATGACCAGCGAATGGGCCTTCGCCCAGCTGTTCACCAGCGAAGCCGACCGCCGGGCGGCCTTTCCTGGTTGGCTACACGCCTACAACCACCACCGGCCCCACACCGGCATCGGCGGTCACCCACCCATCAGCCGCCTGACCAACGTGCCCGGTCAGTACAGCTAGTCGCGGGTGAGCTTGCGGTAGGTGGCCCGGTGCGGACGCGCCGCCTCGGGGCCGAGCCGCTGCACCTTGTTCTTCTCGTAGTCGGCGAAGTTGCCCTCGAACCAGAACCACTTCGAGTCGCCCTCGTAGGCGAGGATGTGGGTGGCCACGCGGTCGAGGAACCACCGGTCGTGGCTGACGACCACGGCGCAGCCGGGGAACTCCAGCAGCGCCGACTCGAGGCTGGTGAGCGTCTCGACGTCGAGGTCGTTGGTGGGCTCGTCGAGCAGCAGCAGGTTGCCGCCCTGCTTGAGGGTGAGCGCCAGGTTCAGCCGGTTGCGCTCACCGCCGGACAGCACGCCGGCCGGCTTCTGCTGGTCGGGGCCCTTGAACCCGAACGCCGCGACGTAGGCCCGCGAGGGCATCTCGACGTTGCCGACCTTGATGTGGTCCAGGCCGTCGGAGACGACCTCCCACAGCGTCTTCTTGGGGTCGATGCCGCTGCGGGTCTGCTCGACGTAGGAGATCTTGACCGTCTCGCCGACCTTAATCTCGCCGTCGTCGGGCTTCTCCTCGCCGACGAGCATCTTGAACAGCGTGGTCTTGCCCGCGCCGTTGGGGCCGACGACGCCGACGATGCCGTTGCGCGGCAGCGTGAAGGACAGGTCGTCGATGAGGATCCGGTCGCCGAAGCCCTTGGTGAGGTCCTGGCTCTCGACGACGACGTTGCCCAGCCGCGGGCCCGGCGGGATCTGGATCTCCTCGAAGTCCAGCTTGCGGTACTTGTCGGCCTCCGCGGCCATCTCCTCGTAGCGGGCGAGGCGGGCCTTGCTCTTCGCCTGCCGCGCCTTCGCGCCGGAGCGCACCCACTCCAGCTCCTCGGCCAGCCGCTTCTGCCGCTTGGCGTCCTTGGCGCCCTCGACCTTGAGGCGGGTGGCCTTGGTCTCCAGGTAGGTGGAGTAGTTGCCCTCGTAGGGGTAGGCCCGGCCGCGGTCGAGCTCGAGGATCCACTGGGCGACGTTGTCGAGGAAGTACCGGTCGTGGGTGACGGCGACGACGGTGCCGGCGTACTTCTCCAGGTGCTGCTCGAGCCAGGCCACGCTCTCGGCGTCGAGGTGGTTGGTGGGCTCGTCGAGCAGCAGCAGGTCCGGCGCCTCGAGCAGCAGCTTGCACAGCGCCACGCGGCGGCGCTCACCGCCGGAGAGGACGGTGACGTCCGCGTCGCCCGGCGGGCAGCGCAGGGCGTCCATCGCCTGCTCGATGCGGGCGTCGAGCTCCCAGCCGTCGTGCTGCTCGATGACCTCCATGAGCTCGCCCTGCTCGGCCAGCAGCGCGTCGAAGTCGGCGTCGGGCTCGCCCATCGCCGCGCTGACCTCCTCGAAGCGGGTCAGAGCGTCGCGCAGCGGCTTGACCGCCTCCTCGACGTTGCCGCGCACGTCGAGCTCCTCGTTGAGCGGCGGCTCCTGCTGGAGCATGCCGACCGTGGCGTCCGGGGCGAGGACGGTGTCGCCGTTCGACGCCGTCTCGAGGCCGGCCATGATCCTCAGGACGGTCGACTTGCCGGCGCCGTTGGGCCCGACCACGCCGATCTTGGCGCCGGGCAGGAAGGACAGGGTGACGTCGTCCAGGATCACCTTGTCGCCGTGCGCCTTGCGGGCACGGACCATGGAGTAGATGTACTGAGCCACTGGGCGTTCGGGCCTTCCGTCGGTGCGGTGTCGATGCCTGCGTCGATCCGCAGGAGGGGGCGGGCCGGTGGCGACCACCGGCCCCGCCCCCGTGCGTTCTCGGTCCCGATCCTCCCAGTCCGCGGGCGGCTAGTGCAGCGCCGGTTCCGGCAGTGCGCCCAGCTCCTCGTCGAGGTCTCCGTCGAGGTCTCCGTCGAGGTCTCCGTCGAGCGCGGGGCCGGCCGCGGAGGTGTCGGGGTCCACGACGTACAACGGCCCGACCGCCCCGGGATAGTCCCGGTCCCCGAGGGTCGTCTCGCCGGGGACCGGTTCGTGCTGAGGCGCCGGGTCCGGGGCGGCCGTCGCGGCGCGCTGGGTGCGGCGGAACTCCGCCGTCCCCCGGGCCAGGTTGGGCCCGACGGCGGCGGCGCGGACGACCGGCCGGCTGCGGCGGCCGGTGTCGGAGTCCCACTCGCGGGTGCGGATGGTGCCCACGACGACGACCGGGTCGCCCTTGCTGACGCTGTGCGAGACGTTGCCGCCCAGCTCGTTCCAGCACTCGACGTCGACGAAGAACGTGGCCCCGTCGACGAAGCCCTGGACGGTGCTGTCGTAGCGGCGCTCGGTGGAGGCGACGCGGAAGTTGGTGACGCTGCCGTTCTGCGTGCGGACGCGGCTGGGTGCGGTGACGACGTTGCCGGTCACGGTGATCTCTGTGGCGCTCACGGTGCTCCTCGGGTCGGTGCGGCCGGCACGGTGCCGGTCCGCGACGACCCTCGCCCCGCCGCGACGCCGGGGAGGCCCGTCCGCGCGGCCTGTGGAGGGGCCCGGCCCCTGTGGACGCACCGGTGCCCGCACGTCACCCCTCCGTGCCACGGCGGCACCGAGGGCGCGGGAGGTGTCATCATCGGCCGAGAGCGCCCGTAGCTCAGCGGATAGAGCAGGTGCCTTCTAAGCACTTGGTCGCAGGTTCGATCCCTGCCGGGCGCGCATCCTGACCCGGCGGCCTAGCCGTCCGAGGACGACGGTGGACTCTGACTCGAGTTCCAGATGTCGATGGCGAGCTTCCAACTGCCGTCAGGCTGGCGGCGGTGGACGACGACGTACTTGCCCGCGTCGACGGTGTCCGGACCGGCGTGCATCTCGTAACGGCCCTCTTCCACCGCCAGATCGTCACGCTCCTCGAGGCTCACGGTCTCGAGCCGGGCTCCGCTCACGCCCATGTCCATGAAGCTCTGCCAGGTCGCCTGGATCTGCCGACCCGTCGCCGGCTCCGATCCCGGGGGGAGCAACCGGGCGTCTGGTGCGTAGATGGTGGCTGCCAGCGCTGAGTCGCCCTTCTCGAGCGCTTGCTCCAAGGTCCTGTTCAGCGCATCGACGTCACTGCGGGACACGGCGCACCTCCTGTGCAGCGGAGGCGGCCAAGGTGGCACCGACCCCGACGGAGGGCAAGGTCCCTCTCGCGCCGGACACGCTGGGGGATGCTCCTCCGGACGGCGCGCATCCCCGCCATCACACCCGGTGCGAGGCCAGCGGCTCCCGTGGTGCACCGTCAGGCCCGGAGCGGTGGACCCGCTCTCCAGCAGCCGAGGGCGCCGACCGCCACTGCGAGCCGATGGCCCGTGCGCTGGTCGAGCAGCGCCTGCTGGACTGGCTCGACGAGACCCTGGCCCGGTGACCGGCCGGCCACCTGAACCCGGGTCTCAGGATCACTGGCGGCCGCTTGCAAGTGACGTCGAAGCGATCCGCAAGCGGCAGGCGGCACGGTGCTCCCGAGCACCCGGGACGGACCCGGGACCGAACGAGGAGCCCGCCATGACCCAGGTCCACAACGCCGGCCAGCCCCACGGCACCGGCCCCTACGCGCCGCCGGCCTTCCCCGCCCCCGGCGCTCCGAACGGCTACGGCGCCCCCAACGGGTACGGCGCCCCGAACGGCTTCGGCGCCCCCGCCGGCTTCGGTCAGCCGCCCGCCCCGCCGAGGAAGCGCACCGGCGCGATCATCGGCAGCATCCTGGCCGCCCTCGTGGTCGCCGGCCTCGGCGTCGGCGCCTTCTTCCTCTTCAGCGGCTCGGTCCTCGACACCGCCGAGGCCGAGCGCCAGATCGTCGCCCTCACCGAGGAGCAGGCCGGCGTCACCGTCAGCGACGTCAGCTGCCCCGAGGACGTCGAGCTCGCCGCCGGCACCGTGAGCACCTGCACCGCCCAGGTGGAGGGTCAGGAGGTCACCTACACCGTCGAGCAGACCGACGACGAGGGCAACGTGACCATCTCCAGCGATGCCGTCTTCGTGCAGGTGGCCGACGTCGAGGCCTCGCTGACCGACGAGTTCACCGCCAGCACCGGCCTGGAGGTCGTCTCCTCCTGCGAGTCCGACCGCAGCGTCCTCGTCGCGGCCGACGGCCTGCAGCTCGACTGCGTGGTCAGCGCCGCCGACGACCCGACCGACAGCGCCGCGATCGTCGCCACCATCGACGCGGCGGGCGACGTCTCCTTCGAGGCCGTCTGATCCCCACGCACCGACCGGCCTGTGCGCCGGGCTCCTCCGGGAGCCCGGCGCTCAGCGCTGTCCGGCCGGCACCCAGCCGATCGCCGGCGCCACGTACCGGACGACGTTCTCCAGCAGCGTGGCGTTGTACTCGACGCCGAGCATGTTCGGCACGGTGAGCAGCAGGGTGTCGGCCTCGCGCACGGCGGCGTCCTTGGCCAGCTCCTCGGCCAGCCGGTCGGGCTCGCCGACGTAGCTCTTGCCGAACCGGGCGCGCACGCCCTCGAGCAGACCCACCTGGTCCTCGCCGGAGCGGTCCCCGAAGTAGGCGCGGTCGAGGTCGGACACGACCGGGACCACGCTGCGGCTGACCGACACCCGCGGCTCGCGCTCCCACCCGGCGGCGGCCCAGGCGGCCCGGTAGCGCTCGATCTGCTCGGCCTGCAGCTCGTCGAAGGGCACGCCGGTGTCCTCGACCAGCAGCGTCGAGCTCATCAGGTTCAGCCCCTGCTCCGCGGTCCGGACGGCGGTGGCGCGGGTGCCCGACCCCCACCAGATCCGGTCGGCCAGGCCCGGCGACTGCGGCTGCACCGCGAGCCGGGCGGGCGTCCCGCCGGTCATCGCGGGGTCGGCGTCGACGACGGCCGCCCCGCGCACGGCGGCGAGGAACAGCGCCGTCTTCTCCCGGGCCAGGTCGGCGTCGGTCGTCCCGGGAGGCGGCACGTAGCCGAATGCCTCCGAGCCGCGCAGCGCCGTCTCCGGTGACCCGCGGCTGATGCCCAGCTGCAGCCGGCCGCCGCTGAGCAGGTCGGTCGCCGCGGCCTCCTCGGCCATGTACAGCGGGTTCTCGTAGCGCATGTCGACGACGCCGGTGCCCACCTCGATGCGCGAGGTCCGCGCGGCCATGGCCGACAGCAGCGGGAACGGCGAGGCCAGCTGCCGGGCGAAGTGGTGCACGCGGACGAAGGCGCCGTCGAGGCCGAGCTCCTCGGCGGCGACGGCGAGCTCCACCGACTGCACCAGCGCGTCGCGCGCGGTGCGCACCCGCGACCCGGCGATGGGCTGCCAGTGACCGAAGGAGAGGAAGCCGATGCGCTTGTCCACGGCAGGACCAGCGCGCCGGACGGGCGCGCTGTTCCCGGCGCTCAGCGCGGAGGCAGCTGCTGGACCGCCCAGCCGTTGCCGTCCGGGTCGCTGAAGAACACGAACGACCCCCAGGGGAGGTGCTGGACCTCGCTGACCGCCACGCCGCGGGCGGTCAGCTCCTCGTGGGCGACCTCGACGTCGGGGACGACGACCTGCAGTCCCTGCACCGACCCGGGCGGCGTGTCGAGCAGGCCGGTGCCGATCGCGATCGAGCACGCCGAGCCCGGCGGGGTGAGCTGCACGAACCTCACCTCGTCGCTGACCCGGTGGTCGTGGTCGAGGTGGAACCCGGCGCCCTCCGTGTAGAAGGTCAGGGCCCGGTCCACGTCGCTGACCGGTACGGCGACCAGCTCGAGCTTCCACTCCATGACGCGCTCCTCCCTCGGGGTGGCCACCCTGCTCCCGGGTCGGGCGCGCGGGCATCCCCCCGGGAGGAGGCAGCGGACACCCGGTGTCCGCAGGTGCGTGCGCCGGGACCCTGCGTGGTCGGACGGAGGCGCAGCTCACGGGCGCGCCCCACCCGTCCCGGGAGGACACGGCAGTCCCCGATGTGACGGTGAGTGAGCGTTCGACCACGACATTCCGGGGGCCGGTTCCGCGGTTCCGGCGGCGGTGTCGGCCACCCTGTCGAGGTGACTCTCAGCGCCTCCCACGCGCCGCGGCCCCGGGCCGGCCAGCCCGCCGGGCGCGCGCAGGCACCGGCGGGGACGAGGCTGCGGGCCATCGACACGCTGCTGGCCGACCGCGGCCAGATGTTCCGCGCCCTGTTCCTCTCCTCCCCCGTCCCGCAGGCCCTCGTCGACCTCGACGGCCACCTGCTCGTGGTCAACGACGCTCTGTGCGCACTGGCCGGGCGCGGCATGGACGACATGGTCGGCCGGCACGTCGACCTGCTCGCCCACCCCGACGACGCCCCGCTGTCCGACGGTGCGCCCGGCGGGCAGGCCGGCGTCGACGCGGACCTCGACCCGTGGCTGCAGCGGGACGGCGAGCGCCGGCTGCGCCGCGCCGACGGCAGCGAGCTGTGGGTGCAGCAGTCCCACGACGTCGTCCACCGCAGCACCGGCGAGCCGCAGTTCGCCGTCCTGTCGCTGGTCGACGTCACCGACCGCCGCCGCGCCGAGGAGGACCTGGTCCGCCGGGCGTTCACCGACCCGCTCACCGGGCTGCCCAACCGGCGCGCGCTGACCGACCGGCTCGCCCACGCCCTCGCGCTCTCGCGCCGCCGCGGGCTGCAGGTGGGCCTGGTGCACCTCGACCTCGACCGCTTCCAGGCGGTCAACGACACCCTCGGCACCGAGGCCGGCGACCAGCTGCTCAGCCAGGTCGCCGACCGGCTGCGGTGGAGCACCCGGGTCGAGGACACCGCGGTGCGGCTGGGCGCCGACGAGTTCCTGATCCTGGCCGAGGACGTCGAGGACCTCGACGGGCTGCGCGCCCTGGCCGACCGGCTGCTCGCCGTCCTCGACGACCCCTTCCAGCTCGGCGGCCGCGAGATCGTGCTGTCGGCCAGCGTGGGGCTGACCCTCGGCTCCGACGTCGGTCCCGACGAGCTGCTCAAGCGGGCGCACAGCGCGCTGGCCCGCGCCAAGCGCGACGGCAGCCGGGCGCGCATCGAGGTGCACGACGGCGGCCTGACCGACGACGAGGTCGACCTGCTGCAGCTGGAGACCGACCTGCGCCGGGCGCTGGACGCCGACGAGCTGCGGCTCTTCTACCAGCCCATCGTGTCCCTCACCGACGAGACGCTGCTGGGCTACGAGGCGCTCATCCGCTGGCAGCACCCCACCCGCGGGCTGCTCCCGCCGGGCGCCTTCCTCGACGCCGCCGAGAACAACCGGCTCACCTCCCGGCTGGGCGCGTGGGTGCTCCGCCGCGCCTGCGACGACGCCGCCGGCTGGCCCGCCGGGCTGCGGGTGCACGTCAACGTCTCGGCCCGGCACCTGGCCGAGGAGGGGTTCAGCGACCTGGTCGCCGCCGCGCTCGACGAGTCCGGCCTGCCGGCCGAGCGGCTGGAGCTGGAGATCACCGAGTCGACGGCGCTGTTCGCCGCCGAGGCCACCCTGCAGGCCGTGCAGGAGGTCACCGCCCGCGGGGTGACCCTGGCGCTCGACGACTTCGGCACCGGCTACTCGGCCATCACCGCGCTGCACCGGCTGCCCATCCACACCGTCAAGATCGACCGCTCGTTCGTCGCGGGCGTCGTCCGCGAGCCGTCGTCGGCGGCGCTGGTGCAGGGGCTGCTGCAGCTGGGCCAGGGCATGGGGCTGCAGGTCATCGCCGAGGGCATCGAGGACCTCGAGCAGGCCGAGTGGCTGCGCCGGCACGGCTGCGCCATGGCCCAGGGCTACGCCTTCGGCCGGCCCGCGCCGCTGCCCAGCCGCGCCGACACCACCGCCACCGAGGCGCTCGTCGAGCGGGCCGCGGAGGAGGCCGCCGCGGTGCTCGAGGCGGTCACCGGCGAGCTGGAGGCCGTCGTCGACGAGCTGCCGGTGGCCGGCGGCGACGGGACGGACCTGCTGCCCATCGACGACGACGAGCGCCCGCTGCCGCCGCGCCCGTTCCTCGTCGTGGTCGAGGACCTGCCCGACGAGACGCCCGACGACGACGGGGAGACCCCCCGCCCCTGACCGGTGCACTTCCGCGGCAGTGGGCCGGGCCGGGCCGGGCGCGTGGGGGGGCGGGGGCGGGGGGGGGGGGGGTGGGGCGGGGGGGGGGCGGGGGGCGGGGGGTGGGGGGGCAGGGGAGGGCGTTGTGGCTGTAGGAGGTCGCCCGCCGGCAGCGCCGCGAGCGCGGCACCGGGCAGCGCCAGCTTGGCGCCGCGGGTGCCCGAGCCGA
>NZ_JBJGYP010000019.1:0-120179 GCF_054050055.1 Geodermatophilus sp. SYSU D00814 | reverse complement strand
CGACGCGCGTCGCCCCGCCCCCGGGAGTCGGTCAGGACAGCAGGTCGTCGAGGTCGCCGGTCATGCAGTGCTCCACCACGGGCCGGACCGTCTCGAAGGTGCACTCCTTGGCGTTGCCAGGGGTGCACGCGTCACCGAGGACGTGGTGGGTGATCCGGTCGACGTCCTTGTCGTCGCCGAGGATCGTCGGGGCGTTCTCGTAGAACCGGGTCGGGCCGACGCCCAGCCGGTTCTTCGAGTAGCTGTCCTGGGTGACGTCGACGAACCGCTCGGGGATGCCCACGTCGCGCAGCAGCCGGATGGCCGCGGCCAGCGCGGCGTCGGCAGCCTGCACGTCGGTCATCCCGTGGGTGTCCACGCCCATGGCCTGCGCGATGTCGGCGAAGCGCCGGTACTGGGTGGGCATGTTGAAGGCCCACACGCGGGGCAGCGCGATGGCGTTGTTCAGGCCGTGGTGGGTGTCGTAGAACGCGCTCACCGCGTGGCTGATCGAGTGGATGATCCCCAGGCCGCCGGAGTTGAACGCCTGCGCGGCGATGTACTGGGCGTACATCATCCCCTGCCGGCCACCGAGGTCCTGGCCGTTCCACACCGCCTGCCGCAGGTGCTGGTTGGTCAGCCGGATCGCGTAGAGGGCGTTGCCCAGCGACGGCGGGAAGTCCAGCCGCGACACGTAGGGCTCGCTGGCGTGGGCGAGGACGTCGAAGCCGCACTGGGCGGTGTAGTCGATCGGGCAGTCGTAGTAGAGGACCGGGTCGTCGATCGCCAGCGTCGCCAGGCAGTGGTCGTCGAAGGCCACGTACTTGTGCGGGTTCTCCGGGTCGGTGGTCGTGTCGGTGATGACGTAGGCCCAGGAGGTCTCCGAGCCCGTGCCGGCCGTCGTCGAGACGGCGATGTGCGGCGGGTTCTTCGGGTTCTCCGACTGGTTGAAGCCCTCGAACTCGTTGACGCTGCGACCGTCGTGGGCCACCGAGATGCGCGCGCCCTTGCACGCGTCGTGGCTGGAGCCGCCGCCGATGGAGACGAAGCTGTCGCACTCGTTCTCCTGGTACATCGCCACGGCGTCCATGACGTTGTAGTCCTTGGGGTTGGACTCCACCTGGTCGTAGACCACGACCTCCAGGCCGTGGTAGCGCATCGACCCGGCGATCCTCTCGACGATGTCCGAGCCGCGCAGGCCGGACGTCATGACCAGCGTCTTCCGGAACCCCAGCTTCAGCGCCTCGGGGCCGATGATCTCGTGCGCCCCGGGGCCCATGAGCGCCCGCGGGAACGGGTGGAACTCCTTGATGGGGAAGGGCTTGAGGAGTTCTTCGACCTTCATCGAGGGGTCCTTCCAGGCGGGGGCGGGGCGGTCCGGCCGGACGCTAGGACCGGCGTCCCGGCCCGCGGGATCCCCACGGGCCGGGAACCGTCCGTCCGGAGGAGCAGGTCCGGCCACCCGGCCAGGCCGCCCTGCCCGACCGGCCAGGGCCGTCGGCCCCTGCGACCGGGCCCCGACAGGGCGGGGGCGCCGGGCCGGTCGGGTGAGGGGCGGGCGGCGGCGGCATGCTGCGGAGGTGACCACCGCGAGCACCGCCTACGACGTCGCCGCCGTCCGTGCCGACTTCCCCGCCCTGCGCGCCGGCGCCGCCCACTTCGACGGTCCCGGCGGCTCGCAGGTGCCGCGGCAGGTGGCCGAGGCGGTGGCCACCACGCTCACCGCACCGATCGCCAACCGCGGGCAGGTGACCGCGGCCGAGCGCAACGCCGACGCGATCGTCGTCGCCGCCCGCGCCGCGGTGGCCGACCTGACCGCAGGCGACCCCGGCGGCGTCGTCTTCGGCCGGTCGATGACCCAGCTGACCTACGACCTCTCCCGCGCGCTGGCCGCCGGGTGGGGTCCCGGCGACGAGGTCGTGGTGACCCGGCTCGACCACGACGCCAACGTCCGGCCCTGGGTGCAGGCCGCGACCGCGCGGGGCGCCACCGTCCGCTGGGCCGACCTCGACCCCGGCACCGGCGAGCTCACCGCCGGGGCGCTGGCGGCGGTGCTGTCCGACCGCACCCGGCTGGTCGCGCTCACCGGCGCCTCCAACCTGATCGGCACCCGCCCCGACGTCGCCGCGCTGACCGCGCTGGCACACCGGGCCGGCGCGCTCACCTACGTCGACGGCGTGCACCTCACCGCGCACGCGCCGGTCGACGTCGCCGCGCTCGGTGCCGACCTCTACGCCTGCTCGCCCTACAAGTTCCTCGGCCCGCACCTCGGCTGCGTCGTCGCCGCGCCGTCGCTGCTGGAGACGCTGCACCCGGACAAGCTGCTGCCCTCCACCGACGCCGTCCCCGAGCGGTTCGAGCTCGGCACGCTGCCCTACGAGCTGCTGGCCGGCACCACCGCCGCCGTGGACTACCTGGCCGCGCTCGGCGGGGACGACGGCGACCGCCGCGGCCGGCTGGTCGCGGGCCTGACCGCCGTCGAGGCGCACGAGGACCTGCTGCGGGAGCGGATCGAGGAGGGCGTTGCGGAGCTGCCCGGCGTGACGGCGTGGTCGCGGGCCGCCCACCGCACGCCCACGCTGCTCTACACGTTCGCCGACCGCCCGGCCGCCGAGGTGTCGCGTGCGCTGGCCGAGCGGGGCGTCAACGCGCCGGCGGGCAGCTTCTACGCCGTCGAGGTGTCCCGGCGGCTGGGCCTCGGCGACGCCGGCGGGCTGCGCGTGGGTCTGGCGCCCTACAGCGACGACGACGACGTGGACCGGCTGCTCGACGGCCTGCGCGCGACCCTGGGGCAGGCATAGGAAGCACTCCGCACGTCGTGCGGCCCAGGACGTGCGGATCGCTTCCGATGCCTGGAGCAGGCGGAGGGGTCAGCGCAGGCCGGGGAAGCCCGCCGCGAGCTGGCCGAACGCGGTCCGCAGCGCCTCGGCCAGCGACGGGACGTCGCCGGACAGCCAGGCCTCGAAGGCCGTCGTCGCGGCGGCGCGGGTGGCCGTGGCCACCAGCCGCGGCACCAGTGAGGTCGGGGCCTGCCCGCAGCGCCGCGCCACGTAGCCGGCCACCACCCGGTCGACGTCGGCGTAGCGCAGCTGCGAGTGGGCCTGCAGCGCGGGCTCGGTGAGGATCAGCCGCATCCGCTGGCGCAGCACCGGCAGGTCGTCGGGGGCGTAGTCGTTGGCCTCGACGTAGGCGGTGAGGACGGCGGTCAGCACGGGGACGTCGTCGCCGGAGCGGTCCAGCAGCCCCGCCAGCCGGTCGACGTGCCCGTCGAAGTCGCCCCACACCGCGTCGGCCTTGCCGCCCACCGTGCGGAAGAACGTGCGCCGGCTGGTGCCCGCGGCCGCGGCGATCTCCTCGATCGTGACCTGCTCGAAGCCCGCGGCGGTGAACAGCTCGAGCGCGGCCCGCTCGATGCGGGCGCGGGTGTCCTCGCGGGGGTCCTCGCGGGGGACGCCGCGGTCGGACTCGCGCAGCACGCTCACCGGCCCATCTTCACCCGTGGCGCCCCGGTCGCCGTCCAGGCTGTGCCGTGGCTCACCTCCTCGGTTGCCCGTGGCACCCGGTGCCCCTACCGTCCTCGGCATCCCCGCTCCCCCTGATCCGGAGGTCGGCATGCCCGAGACGCCCGCCCAGACCGAGGTCCAGACCGCCGCCCAGGACGGGGCCGCGCCCGCCGTCGCCGAGGAGGCGCTGGTCGAGGAGTCCCTCGTCGAGGAGGTCTCCATCGACGGCATGTGCGGCGTCTACTGAGCCTGCGGTCGTGACCCCCGCCGCTCCGGCCGCGAGCGCCTTCGACCCGGGGCTGCCCTGGCGGCGTGCCCGGTCGGTGGCGCTGCGGCCGGAGCCGTTCGGGGCGCTGGTCTACCACTTCGGCAACCGGAAGCTGTCGTTCCTGAAGTCGAGGACGCTGGTCACCGTCGTGGAGACGCTGGCCGACCACCCCAGCGCCGACGCGACGCTGGCCGCGTGCGGTGTCCCCGAGGCCCAGCGGCCGGCCTACGTCAAGGCGCTGGCCGACCTCGCCCGTTCCCAGATGATCGAGGTGCGCGCATGACCGCCGTCGTCCCCGACCGGCCCGTGGGTGGGCGCCTGGTCGACCAGTTCGAGTACGGCCTGGACGCCCCGATCTGCCTGACCTGGGAGCTCACCTACGCCTGCAACCTGGCGTGCGTGCACTGCCTCTCCTCCTCCGGCCGGCGTGACCCACGAGAGCTGTCCACCGCCGAGGCCGAGGGCGTCATCGACGAGCTGCAGCGCATGCAGGTCTTCTACGTCAACGTCGGCGGCGGCGAGCCCACCGTGCGGCCGGACTTCTGGCACCTGCTCGACTACGCGATCGGCCACGACGTCGGCGTCAAGTTCTCCACCAACGGCGTCAAGCTCGACCGGGCTCGCGCGCAGCAGCTGGCGGCCACCGACTACGTCGACGTGCAGATCTCCCTCGACGGCGCCACCGCCGAGGTCAACGACCGCGTCCGCGGCACCGGCTCCTTCGCCACCGCCACGAGGGCGCTGGAGAACCTGGCCGAGGCCGGGATGAAGGACTTCAAGGTCTCCGTCGTGGTGACCCGGGAGAACGTCTCCCAGCTCGACGCGTTCAGGGAGCTCACCGACCGCTACGGCGCCCAGCTGCGGATCACCCGGCTGCGCCCCTCGGGCCGCGGCGCCGACGTCTGGGACCAGCTGCACCCCACCCAGGCCCAGCAGCGCGAGCTCTACGCCTGGCTGCTGGCCAACGGCGAGCGCGTCCTCACCGGCGACTCGTTCTTCCACCTGTCGGCCTACGGCGAGGCCCTGCCCGGCCTGAACCTGTGCGGCGCCGGGCGGGTGGTGTGCCTGATCGACCCGGTCGGCGACGTCTACGCCTGCCCGTTCGCCATCCACGAGCAGTTCCTCGCCGGCAACGTGCGCGGCGAGGGCGGCTTCCAGCGGGTGTGGCAGTCCTCGGACCTCTTCCGGGAGCTGCGCAGCCCGCAGACCGGGGGCGCCTGCACGCGGTGCGCGCACTTCGACGCCTGCCGCGGCGGCTGCATGGCGGCCAAGTTCTTCACCGGCCTGCCGCTGGACGGCCCGGACCCGGAGTGCGTGCAGGGGTACGGCGAGACGGCGCTGGCCGCGCGCGAGGCGGACCTGGTCACCCCCCGCAGCCACCTGGACCACTCCCACACCGGCCCGGTGCGCGGTCAGCCCACGCTGCTCGGCATGCCCGCGATCCCGGCCAAGCCGTGCGACGAGTCGCCGCTGGCGGGCCTGCAGCCCCGCTGAGGGACCCCGGCTCAGCGGATCTGGCGGACGCCGTCCGTGGCGCCCCACGCGGTGTCGGCCGTCCACACGGTGGCACCGAGGCGGCGGCCGGTGGCCAGGCACAGGCGGTCGGCCAGGGAGAGCCCCGATCCGGTGCGCCACAGGCGGGCAGCCACCTCCGCGTCGTCCACCAGCACGGGCTCCACCCGGAGCCCGTAGCTGCGCAGCAGGCCCTGCGGCAGTCCCCAGTCGCGACCGTTCTGCGCGATCTTCTGGGCCACCTCGGACCAGTTGACGGCACTGCACACCGGGTCCGCCTGCTCCATCGCGGCCTCGACGACCTCCGCCCCCGGCTCGCCCAGCAGGAAGCACAGCAGGGCGGAGCTGTCGAAGAGGTTCACCCGGCGTCGTCAGCAGCCGAGTCGGAGCGCCGTTCGGCCAGCAGTTCGGAGACCAGGTCGAGTCCGGCCAGGTCCTCACGCACCAGGGCCTTGAGCTGCTCGCGGGTGGCCAGGACGACTCCCCGGGGTGTGTCGAGGAGGACCAGGTGGTCGCCGGCGGAGACGTGCAGGCGCTCCCTCAGCTCGGCCGGGATGACCAGGCGGCCGCGGTCGCCCAGGACCACGGGATACGTCCCACCCACGAATCGACCGTACCACCGGGACCTCATCGGTGGGAGGGGCGGTGGGAGTCGACCGCGCCCCGCGCTCAGCGGGTGGGCGCCACCGCCGCGGGCCCCGGACCGTCGGGCAGCAGCGCCGGGGCGAGGTCGGCGAGGGTCATGGTGAGGAGCAGGGCCACGAGCACGGCGACGGTCAGCACGGGATACCTCCTGGGTGTCTCGGATCCCCACCCTCGCCGTCGTCCCTGAGGGTCGGCAGGACACCGGCTGGGAGTCGGCTGGACGCCGGCCGGTCGCCCTGACCAGGGCGTTGCCGATCGGCGCAACCCTCCCTAGGTTGAGACCCGCGTCACCTGGCACGCCCCCTCGACCCGGGAGTCCGGATGGGCAAGCTCGACGGCAAGGTCGCGTTCATCACCGGTGCCGCGCGCGGTCAGGGCCGCAGTCACGCGGTCCGGCTCGCCCAGGAGGGTGCCGACGTCGTCGCGGTGGACATCTGCGCCGACGTCCCCACCGTCGGCTACCCCATGGCGACCGAGGAGGACCTGGCCGAGACCGTCCGCCAGGTCGAGGCGCTCGACCGGCGGATCGTCGCCCGGGTGGCCGACGTGCGCGACAGTGCCGCGCTGGAGTCCGCCGTCGGCGAGGGGGTCGCAGAGCTCGGCCGGCTCGACATCGTGCTGGCCAACGCCGGCATCGCCAGCTTCGCGCCGGTGGAGGACCTCACCGACGAGATGTGGGACCAGATGATCGGCATCAACCTCACCGGCGTCTTCCGCACGGTGCGGGCCGCGGTGCCGCACCTGCGGGCGCACGGGCAGGGCGGGGCGATCGTCATCACCAGCTCGACGGCCGGCATCAAGGGCCTGGCGAACCTCGCGCACTACGTCGCGGCCAAGCACGGCGTCGTCGGCCTGGTGAAGACGCTGGCCAACGAGCTGGCCCCCGACATGATCCGGGTCAACTCGGTGCACCCGACCTCGGTGAGCACCGACATGATCCACAACCGCGAGACCTACGGGAACTTCGTCCCGGACAAGCCCCCGGACGAGGTCACCCGCGACGACGTCGCCCCGATGTTCCAGGGGCTCAACGCGCTGCCGATCCCGTGGGTGGACCCGGTCGACATCAGCAACGCGATCCTCTGGCTGGTCAGCGACGACGCCCGCTACGTCACCGGCGTCCAGCTCCCGGTCGACGCGGGGTCGGTCGTCAAGTAACGCCGGCAGTCGAGCATCTCCCGGACAGGAGGACACCGTGGCAGGACGCGTCGAGGGCAAGGTCGCCTTCATCACCGGGGCCGCGCGCAGCCAGGGCCGCAGCCACGCGCTGCGGCTGGCGCAGGAGGGCGCCGACGTCATCGCCGTCGACCTCTGCGGGCCGGTCGAGACGGTGACCATGTACCCACCGGCCACCGAGGAGGACCTCGCCGAGACGGTGCGGCAGGTCGAGGCCCTCGACCGGCGGATCGTCGCGACGAAGGCCGACGTCCGCGACCCGGCGGCGCTGCGCGCGGCGGTCGACGACGGCGTCGCGCAACTGGGCCGGCTCGACATCGTGCTGGCCAACGCGGGCGTGTTCGAGCTGGCGCCCGCACTGGAACTCACCGACCACGCCTGGCAGGAGATGATCGACATCAACCTGACCGGCGTGTGGAACACCTGCCGGGTCGCCCTGCCGCACCTGGTCGACTCCGGAGGCGGGTCGATCGTGATCACCAGCTCGACCGCCGGCCTCAAGGGGACGCCGAACACGATCCACTACACCGCGGCCAAGCACGGCGTCATCGGCATCATGCGGACGCTGGCCAACGAGTTCGGCAAGCAGTCGATCCGGGTCAACACCGTGCACCCGACCGGCGTGGACACCGTCATGATCCAGAACGAGAAGACGTGGGGCCTGTTCACCCCCGACGACCCGAACCCCACGAGGGAGAAGTTCACCGAGCTGTTCGAGACGCTGCACCCGCTGCCGGTGCCCTACGTCGACCCGGTGGACATCTCCAACGCGATCCTCTTCCTGGTCTCCGACGAGGCCCGCTACATCACCGGCGTGACGCTGCCGGTGGACGCCGGCTACACGGTCCGCTGACCAGGGGCCGGCGGCCGGTCAGGACAGTCCCGACAGCAGTGCGGCCAGCAGGCGCTCGAAGGAGGCCTCGGGGTCCTCGGCCTGGGTGACCCCGGCCAGCTCCAGGCTGACCGCGCCGTGCACGGCCGACCAGATGACCTGGGCGGTCTCGGCCGGGTCGTCGCGGCGCAGGACGCCGGCGTCCATCGCCCGCGACACCTCGCCGACCAGCACCCCGAAGGCGGCCGCGGCGTGCTCGTCGAGCTCGGCGGTGGAGGCGGCCGCGCGCGCGTCGGAGGGCACGGCGGTGCCGAACATCGCCTCGTAGTGCTCCCGGTTGCCCAGGGCGAACCGCCGGTAGCGCCGCCCGCAGCCGGCCAGCCGGTCCTGCGGCGCGTCGGCGTCGTCCCCGCGGACGCTGGCGGCCAGCGCGTCGAACCCGCGGACCAGGACGGCGGCCACCAGGCCGTACTTGTTGCCGAAGCGGTTGTAGACGCCCATCGGGGCCACGCCGGCCTCGGTGGCGACGGCCCGGACGGTCAGCCCCGCGGTCCCGTCGCGCACCAGCACCCGCTCGGCCGCGTCGACCAGCGCGCCCTGCACGTCGCGGCTCGGCGTCCGCTGCCCCGTCTCGGTCATGCCGTCATCCTCCCTTGCGCCTTGTAGAACGCCGTTCTACCGTTCTGGAACGTCGTTCTACGAGAGGAGGGCCCCGTGGAGGTCCGATCCCCGGCCCAGCCCACCCGCCGGTGGTGGGTGCTGGCCGTGCTGTGCCTGTCGGTGCTCCTGGTCAGCGTCGACAACACGATCGTCAACGTGGCCCTGCCGACGCTCGCGGCGGAGCTGTCGGCCGACACCAGCGGCCTGCAGTGGGTCGTGGACGGCTACACGCTGGTGTTCGCCGCCCTGCTGCTCCTGGGCGGGCACCTCGGTGACCGGTTCGGCCGGCTGCGCGTCCTGCAGGTGGGCCTGGTGCTGTTCGGGCTGACCTCCCTGCTCGCAGCGCTGGCCGGGACCACCGGGCAGCTCGTCGCCGCCCGCGCGGCCATGGGCGCCGCGGCCGCCCTCGTCTTCCCGGCCACCCTGGCGCTGCTCGTCGTCGCCTTCCCCGACCGGCGCGAGCGCGCGACGGCGATCGGCGTGTGGTCGGCGGTCACCGGGCTGTCGGTCGCGATCGGACCGGTCACCGGCGGGCTGCTGCTCGAGCACTTCGCGTGGGGCTCGGTGTTCCTCGTCAACCTGCCGCTCGTCGCGGTGGCCCTGGTGGCCGGGCGCGTGCTGCTGCGCGAGTCCCGCTCCGCCGAGCACGGCCGCTTCGACGTCGGCGGGGTGGTCGGCTCGGTCGCCGGCGTCGGCCTGCTGGTGTGGACCACGATCGAGGCGCCCGGCCACGGCTGGACCTCGCCGCTCACCCTCGCCGGCTACGCCGCCGCGGCCGCGCTGCTGGCCGGGTTCGTCCGGTGGGAGCTGCGCCGACCCGACCCGCTGCTCGACGTCCGGCTCTTCACCGACCGCCGGGTGTCGGCGGCGAGCGTGGCGATCGCGCTGGCGTTCTTCGCACTCTTCGGGTTCATCTTCCTGATCACCCAGTACCTGCAGGCGGTGCTCGGCTACGGCACGCTCGCCGCCGGCCTGGCGACGCTGCCGTTCGCCACGGTCATCGCCGTGACCAGCCCGGTCGCGGTGCTCCTGGTGCGGCGCGTGGGCACGGCGGTCGTCGTCACCGCGGGGCTGCTGGTCATGGCGGCGGGCTTCGCCGTCGCCGCGGGCGCCGCGGTGGACTCGCAGTACTGGGGCCGGATCGTCGTCTCCATGGTGCTCATGGCCGCCGGGCTCGGCCTGGTCACCAGCCCGGCCACCGAGACGGTCATGGGCGCCCTGCGGACCGGCCAGGCCGGCGCCGGCTCGGCGGTCAACGACACCGTCCGCGAGGTGGGCGGCACCCTCGGCGTCGCCGTCGTGGGGTCGGTGATGAGCACCGTCTACGCACCGGCGGTGCGCGACGGGCTGGCGGGGCTGCCGGCCGCGGTGCGCGACGCGGCCACCGACTCGGTGGTGGCCGGCCTCGCCGCCGCCTCACGGCTGCCCGACGGGCTCACCGCCGCCGACGTCGTCCGCCGGTCCTTCGTCGACGGGCTGTCGGCCGGGTCCTGGGTGTGCGCCGCGGCCTGCGCGGCCGGGGCGCTGGTGGCGGCGGTGTGGCTGCCGGCCCGGCGCCCGGCGGCCGTGCCGGTGCCCGAGCCGGTCCCGGCGGCGTGAGGGCGGGGTGCGGCGGCCGCCCGGCCGCCGCACCCCGTGCGTCCTAGAGGTCGACCTTCTCGTGCTCGCCGGTGTCGGGCTGCGACCCGGTGGCCTTGGCCTTGACGAAGCTGAACGCGGTGGCCAGCCGGTTGCCCGGGCTGTCCCAGTACTCGGCGGAGTCGGCGTCGACCTTCACCAGCACCACCGTGGGGTCGTCGGGTCCCTGCGGCAGCCACGCCTCGACGCCGCTGTTCCACAGCTCCCGCTTCTTCGCGACGTCGTCGACGACGAGCGCGTGCCCGGTCAGCGACACCCAGCTGCCACCCGAGCCGACCCCGACGTTGACCTGCGGGGAGACCGCGACGTGGCCGAGCCAGGGCGCGTGCGCCTCGGCGAAGAACCACAGGTCGCCGTCGAACTCGACCTCCTGCAGCGACATCGGGCGGCTGGTGAGCTTGCCCTCCGGCGTCGTGGTGGTGAGGAAGCCGAACTTCTGCCCCCTCAGCAGCTCGGCGACCTTGCGGGTGGGGTCCGTCGTGTTCTCGCTCATGTCCCTGCCGTTCCCCGGATCGGCCGCCTGACACCGCCGGTGGGCCGGGCGCTCCGTAGGCTCGGGTGGTGCCCGACCTGGCCGGCGCCGTCTGGCCGGAGCTCCCCGAGCGGCCGCTGCTGGTGGTGGCGCTGGGCTCGGTCGAGCAGCACGGCTCCCACCTGCCGCTGGCCACCGACACCGCCGTCGCCACCGCGGTGGTCGCCGCCGCCGACCTCGGCGCGGCGCTGGTGGCACCGGCCCTCCCGTACGGCGCCAGCGGCGAGCACGAGGGCTTCCCCGGCACCGTGTCGATCGGCACCGAGGCGCTGAGCGCGCTGCTGGTCGAGTACGGCCGCTCGGCGTGCCGCTGGGCCGGGCGGCTGCTGGTCGTCAACGGCCACGGCGGCAACCTCGACGCCCTCCGCCGGGCGGTGCCGCTGCTGCGCGCCGAGGGCCGCGACGCCGCCTGGTTCCCCTGCGCCGTGCCGGGCGGGGACGCGCACGCCGGCCGCACCGAGACCGCGCTGCTGTTGCACGTGGAACCGGACGCGGTCCGCACCGACCGCGCCGTCGCGGGCGTGACGACGCCGGTCGGCGCGCTGCTGCCCCGGCTGCGGGCCGAGGGCGTGCGCGGCGTCAGCCCCACCGGCGTGCTGGGCGACCCGGCCGGCGCCACGGCGGCGGAGGGCGCGCGGCTGCTCGGCGACCTCGCCGCCCGGCTGACGGCGGCGGTGGCCGGCTGGGACGTCGGCGACGACGGGCGGCTGCGCGGCTGACCCGACCGGTGCGGGCAGCGCCGTCCGGGAACCCGTCGCGGGCGCCGGGCGCCCACGGCACGATCATGGCGGGACGGGGCCGGGGACGGCGGGCCCGCCGAGCGAGGAGGTCGGGATGGCGCAGCGGCAGGCCCTGGACGACGGGACCGGCGCGCCCGGGACGCGCGTCGCCGTCGAGACCAACGGCATCAACGTCATCGCCGAGGAGGAGCGCCGCGGCCGCCCGCGGCAGCTGTTCTGGCCGTGGTTCGGCGCCAACGTCAGCGTGCTGGGCCTGGCCTACGGCTCGTTCCTGCTCGGCTTCGGCATCTCCGCGACGCAGGCGCTGGTGGCCGGCGTCGTCGGCATCGTCGTGTCCTTCCTGCTGTGCGGGCTGGTCGCGATCGCCGGCAAGCGCGGCTCGGCTCCCACGCTGGTGCTCAGCCGGGCCGCGTTCGGGGTGCACGGCAACCGGGTCCCCGCGGCGCTGTCGTGGGTCCTCACCGTCGGCTGGGAGACGGTGCTGGTCAGCCTGGCGACGCTGGCCACCGCCACCGTCTTCGACCAGCTCGGCTGGAGCGGCGGGACGGCGACGCAGGTCGTCGCGCTGCTCGTCGTCGCCGCGCTGGTCGTGGCCGGCGGCGTCCTCGGCTTCGACGCGATCATCCGGATGCAGACGGTCATCACCGTGGTCAGCGGCGTGCTGACCGTCGTCTACCTGGTCCTGGTGGCCGACTCCGTCGACTGGTCGGCGGTCACCGGCATCCCGGGCGGCTCGACGGCGGCCGTCGTCGGCGCGCTGGTCCTGGCCATGACCGGGTACGGCTTCGGCTGGGTCAACGCGGCCGCCGACTACTCCCGCTACCTGCCGCGCACGGCGTCGACCGGTGGCGTCGTGGGCTGGACGACGTTCGGCGGCGCGCTGGCCCCGGTCGTGCTGCTCGGCACCGGGCTGCTGCTGGCGGCCTCGGACCCGGAGCTGTCGGCGGCGATCGGCGCGGACCCGATCGGGGCGCTCGGGTCGATCCTGCCGACCTGGTTCCTCGTGCCGTTCGTCGTCGTGGCGGTGCTCGGCCTGGTCGGCGGCGCGCTGCTGGACATCTACTCCTCGGGGCTGTCGCTGCTGGCCGCCGGGGTGCGGGTGCCCCGGCCGGTGGCCGCGTCGATCGACGGTGCGCTGATGGTGCTGGGCGCGATCTGGGTGGTCTTCGTCGCCACCGGCGGCTTCTTCTTCCAGTTCCAGGGGTTCCTCATCACCCTGGGCGTCCCGATCGCCGCCTGGTGCGGCGTCTTCCTCGGCGACCTCGCGCTGCGCCGCCGGCCCTACGCCGAGGCCGACCTCTACGACCCGCGCGGCCGCTACGGCGCCGCCCCCGCGGTGCCGCTGGTGCTGCTGGCGATCGGCACCCTGCTCGGCTGGGGGCTGGTCACCAACACCTACGCCGGCTGGTTGGACTGGCAGGGCTACCTGCTCGGGCCGCTGGGGCTGGGCGGCCGGGAGGGCGACTGGGCCTTCGCCAACCTCGGCGTGCTGGCCGCCTTCCTCGTCGGGCTGCTGGGCACCCTGGCGCTGCGCCGCGGAGCGGTCCGGGCGCAGGAGGCCGCCGGGGTCCGGCCAGGGGCGCCGTCCTGAGGATCTGCTCCGGCCTCAGGGGGGCACTGCCGCCGACGAACGACGTGCAGATGCGTGCAGATCCAGCCCTACAGCTGCCCCCCCAGCGCACACTGTCCGGCCGCTGACAGGTCCCGGGAGGACGTGAGCGCGCACCACGTCCCCGAGGGAACGCCCCGCACACCGAGGAGCCGCTGAGCGGGCCGGTCGGGGCAGCCGGCCACGGTTCCCCACGAGGTGCCGGCCGGCGGTGCAGACACGGGCACGTCACGGCTCCCGGATCCGCCCTGAGCGCACCGTGTCCGGCCGCTGGTGCGCCCCAGGATCAGCGGGCCGCCGCTCCCGTGGTCCCCAGGCCGGCCCTCAGGACCTCAGCGCAGCGTCTCGGCGAACAGCGGGACGGCCTGCTCGAGCGCGTACCCCGTCCCGAGCACCGAGCCGCTGGAGAAGGCGTTCACCAGCGTCGGGTCCTCCAGGACGACGGCGTTGCCCTGCTGCACCGAGCCCAGCGTCTGCCACAGCGGGTTCGAGGTGATCTGCGCGGGGTCGACGAAGATCGGGAAGACGACGGTCAGCCGCGCGTCGAGCAGCGAGACCTGCTCCTCCGACACCGGCACGAAGAAGCTCTCGGTCGCCAGGTCCTGGATCCCCGGGTCGTTCACGAAGCCGAGCGCCTCCATGAAGTCGACGCGGGTGTCGCCGCGGACGTAGGCGCCGAAGCCCTCGGAGGTGTACGCGCCGACGGCGACCTCGGTGCCGTCGAACTCCGGGTGCGCGGCTGCGGCGTCGGCGAAGGCCTGCTCGAGGTCGCCGCGCAGCTGCCCGGCCTCCTCCGTGCGGCCCAGCGCCTGCCCGACCAGGTCCAGCTGCTGCTGCCAGGTGGTCTGGTAGGCACCCACGCCCTCGGGCGCGCCGACCACCGGGGCGATCTCGCTGAGGGAGTCGTAGCGCTCCTGCGTCCCGTCGGAGCGGGTGTCCAGGATGAGGTCGGGTTCCAGCGCCGCTATCGCCTCGAGGCTGGGCTCGAGCGTCTCCATGATCTCCGGTGCCTCGTCGTAGCGACCCTCGGCCCACGGGCCGACGCCCTCGCCGCCGAAGCCGAGCCAGTCGCTGGCCCCGATCGGCTGCACGCCGAGCGCCAGCGCCGTCTCCGCGTCGGACCAGCCCAGGGCGACGACGCGCTGCGGCTCCTCCTCGATCTCGGTGTCGCCGAACGCGGTGCTCACGGTGACCGGGAAGTCCCCGCTCCCGCCGGAGGAGGTCGCCGACCCCGCCTCGCCGCCGCCGTCGGCGGAGCCGCACGCGGTCAGCGACGCGGCGGTGGTCAGGGCGGCCGCCAGCAGGACGGCGCGGCGGGGCAGGGGGTGGGACATCGGGACTCCTCCGGTACGGCTACTGAGGGCAGCCTAACCAAAGTCGCGTGTGGCCCTGGCCGCCCGGCTAGGGTCCGGGCGTGACAGAGCCCTCCGGCCGGCTGGTCGTCGTCGACGCGCAGCGGGTGTTCGCCGATCCGGACTCCCCGTGGGCGGCGCCCCGGTTCGCCGAGGCCCACCCGCGCATCCGGCGGCTGGTGGAGGCCTTCGGCGACCGGGTCGTGTACACCCGCTTCGTCGCCCCGGCGCAGCCGGCCGGTGCCTGGGTCGGCTACTACGAGGTGTTCCCCTTCGCCCTGCAGCCGCCCGACGCCCCGCTCTACGACCTCGTCGAGGACCCCGGGGCGGCCGCCGTGGTCACCGCGACCACCTTCGGCAAGTGGGGCCCCGAGCTCGCCGCGCTGGTCGGTGACGGCCCGATGACGGTGGCCGGCGTGGCCACCGACTGCTGCGTCGTCTCCACCGTGCTGCCCGCCGCCGACGCCGGCGTGCCGGTGCGCGTGGTCGGCGACGCCTGCGCCGGCAGCAGCGACGACGACCACCGCAAGGCGCTGGGCCTCATGGGCCTCTACGCCCCGCTGGTCGAGGTCACCACCACCGACGACGTCCTGGGCGGGTGAGCGTCCCGCCGCCACCGCACGCCCGCCTGCCCGACGGCTACGCGGTCCGGCTCGCCGGGGGCACCCGCCGGGTGGAGGGCGGCGCGGCGCTGCTGGGCGGCTCGCCGCTGCGGCTGCTGCGGCTGTCTGCGGCCGCCCGGGACCTGCTCGACGGCGACCGGCTGGTGGTCTCGTCCACGGCGACGGCGGCCCTGGCCGCCCGGCTGCTCGACGCCGGCGCCGCCGTCCCCGAGCCCGCCGGTCCCGCACCCGGCCCCGACGACGTCACCGTCGTCGTCCCCGTGCGCGACCGCCCCGAGGGGATCGCCCGGCTGCTGGCCGCGCTGCGGGCCGACCCCGCCACCGCGGCCGCGCGGGTGCTGGTCGTCGACGACGGCTCGGTCGACCCGGGCGCCCTGGCCGCCGCGGCGGGGACGGCGGAGGTGCTGCGGCACCAGCGTCCGCTCGGCCCGGCCGCGGCCCGCAACACCGGCCTGCGCGCCGCCACCACCCGGGCAGTGGCCTTCCTCGACTCCGACTGCGTGCCGCTGCCCGGCTGGCTCGACGTGCTGCTGCCGCACCTGGCCGACCCGCGGCTGGCGCTCGTCGCGCCGCGGGTCGTCGCGCTGCCGCCCGCGCGGCCGGGCTGGACCACGCCCTACGAGACGGCGGTCAGCGCGCTGGACATGGGACCCGCACCCGCGCGGGTGGCCCCGCTGAGCGCGCTGTCCTACCTCCCCAGCGCCGCCCTGCTGGCCCGCCGGACGGCGCTCGGGGAGGGCTTCGACGCCGCGATGCCGGTGGCCGAGGACGTCGACCTGGTCTGGCGGCTCACCGCGGCCGGCTGGCGGGTGCGCTACGACCCGGCCGCGCGGGTGGCGCACGAGCACCCGGCCACGACCGCGGCGTGGCTGCGCCGCCGCGCCGTCTACGGCACCGGCGCCGCACCGCTGGCCGCCCGGCACGGCGGCCTCGTCGCCCCGGTCGTCGTCAGCCCCTGGTCGGCGGTGCCCGTGGCGCTCGCCCTCGCCGGCGGGCGGGCGGGCCGGGTCGCCGCGGGCGGGGTCCTCGCCGTCGCCACGGCCGGCCTGGCCCGGCGGCTCGCGCCTCCCGGCGGGGCACCGCCGTACCGGCTGGCCGCCGCCCTGGTGCTGCGCGGCACCGCCGCGGGCGGGCGCACGCTCGCCCGCGCCGCCACCCGCCACCACTGGCCGCTGACCGTCGCGGCCGCCGCCGTCTCCCCGCGGGCCCGGCGCGCCGCGGGCGCCGTCGCCGCCGCCGACGCCGTCCTGGCGTGGTGGCCGCACCGGGCCGAGGTCGGCCTGCCGCGCTTCGCGGCCGCCCGCCGGCTGGAGGACCTCGCCTACGGCGCCGGGCTGTGGGCCGGCGCGCTGCGGGCCCGGAGCGCCCGGGCGCTGCTGCCGGCGCGTCCACCCGGCGGCTGACCTGCGGCGGGGGGACCTGGCGCGGACCGGTGACAGGGGTCACCATGGGCGGACCATGAGCCACACGTCGGGGAGCGCGCCGTGACCGGCGTCAGCCCGTGGCTCGCACTGCCCGCCGGCCGGCCGCCCCCCGGGCTGACCCGGCAGCTGCGTGCCGCGCACGAGACGCTGGTGACCCGCGGCGCGCCGCCGCCCCGCCCCGGTGTGCGGTCGGTCGTCTGGGACTCCTGGCGGCGCAGCCTCGGCAGCGGCGTCGACCCCGACGGCCAGGGGCCGCCGGTCGACCTGCTCGACGACGACCTGGCCGCCTACCGCGCCGCCCACCCGCTCGCCCCGGTGCTGCCGGTCATCCGGCGGCTGCTGGTCGAGGACGCCGAGGCCGACCGGATGATCGTGGGCGTCACCGACGCCGACGGCCGGATGCTGTGGGTGGAGGGCGACCGCCGGCTGCGCTCCCTGGCCGAGACGATGAACTTCGTCGCCGGCGCCCGGTGGTCGGAGGAGGTCGCCGGCACCAACGCCCCCGGAACCGCGCTGGCCCTCGACCACCCGGTGCAGATCTACGGCAGCGAGCACTACCGCCGGCCGGTGCAGCCGTGGAGCTGCTCGGCCGCGCCGGTGCACCACCCGGTCACCGGCGTGCTGCTCGGCGCCATCGACGTCACCGGCGGCGACCACGTGGCCACCCCGCACGTGCTCACCCTGGTGCGCGCCACCGTGGCCGCCGTCGAGTCCGAGCTGCGCTGGCTGCACCGCGAGGAGCAGTCCCGCGGGCCGGTGCGCCCCGCGCCGGCCCGGCCGCCCGCGCCGCTGCTGGAGGTGCTCGGCCGCGACCGCGCCCGCCTGACCCTGCAGTCGGGACGCCAGGAGCTGTCCCTGCGGCACTCCGAGCTGCTCCTGCTGCTCGCCGAGGCCGCCGCGGCGGGGGAGGAGGGCCGCAGCGCCGAGCGGCTGGCCGCCGAGTGCCACCCGGCCGGCAGCGCCGCGGTCACCGTCCGCGCGGAGCTGTCGCGGCTGCGCCGGCTGGTGGGCGCCGACCTCGTCGGCTCGCGGCCCTACCGGCTGCTCGCCCCGCTGGAGACCGACCTCGACCGGGTCCGGGTGCTGCTCGACCGCGGCACCGTCGGCGCGGCGCTGGACCGCTACCCCGGCCCGGTGCTGCCGCGCTCGGCCGCGCCGGGCGTCGTCGCCGCCCGCCGCCGCACCGCCGCGGCGCTGCGCGCGGCCGTGCTGCGCAGCCGCCGGCCGGAGCTGCTGCTGCGCTGGACGGCGCTGCCCGAGGCGCGCGAGGACGCCGTCGCGTGGCAGGCCTGTCTCGAGGCGCTGCCGGCCGGCTCACCCCGCCGCGGCCCAGTCGCGGCGCACCTGCTGGCGCTGCGGCGGTCCTCCCGCGGCTGAGCCGACCCGCCCGGCGCGGGAATACGGTCCGGCTCCGTCCCCTTGGCACGGTCACGTGACCGCCCGCGCCGCCGCCCCGCCCGACGCCGTGCCCTCCGCTGCGCCTCCCGCCGTGTCCCTCACCACCCCGCGGGTCGCCGCCGCGCTGCTGGCCCTCGCACTGGGCGGGTTCGCGATCGGGACCACCGAGTTCGTCACGATGGGCCTGCTCCCCGACATCGCCACCGGCATCGGCGTGGACATCCCGACCGCGGGACACGTGATCTCCTCCTACGCGCTGGGCGTCGTCGTCGGCGCCCCCGTCCTCGCCGCGCTGGGGGCACGGCTGCCGCGGCGCGGCGTGCTGGTCGGGCTGGCGGCCGTCCTCCTCGGCGGCAGCGCGCTCAGCGCGGTGGCGTCGGGCCCGACGGCGCTGCTGCTCGCGCGCTTCGTCAGCGGGCTGCCGCACGGCGCCTACCTCGGCGTGGCCTCGCTGGTCGCCGCCTCCCTCGTGCCGCCGACGCTGCGCGGCCGGGCGGTGAGCACGGTGATGCTCGGCCTCGCGGTGGCCACCGTCGCCGGCGTCCCGGCCGCCACCTGGCTGGGACAGACGCTGGGCTGGCGCGCGGCGTACTGGGCCGTCGTCGTCCTCGCCGCGCTCACCGTGGCGGCCGTGCTCGCCGTCGTCCCCTCCACGCCCGGCGACCGGGACGCCACCGTCCGCACCGAGCTCGGCGCGCTGCGCCGGCCGCAGGTGCTGCTCACCCTCGCGGTCGGCACCGTCGGGTTCGGCGGCATGTTCGCCGTCTACAGCTACGTCGCGCCGCTGGCCACCGAGGTCACCGGCCTGTCCCGGGGCACCGTCCCGTGGGTGCTGTTCGCCTTCGGCGTCGGCGGGGTGCTCGGCACCGCGCTCGGCGGGCGGCTGGCCGACGTGGCGCTGTTCCGCTCGCTGGTCGGCACCCTGGTCGCCCTCGCCGTGCTGCTGACCCTCCTGGCCCCTGCCGCGGGGAGCGCGCCGACCCTGCTGACCGGGATCTTCCTCGTGGCGGTGAGCGCCTCGACGCTCGTCGTCTGCCTGCAGCTGCGGCTCATGGAGGTCGCCGGGGAGGCGCAGATGCTCGGCGCCGCCCTCAACCACTCCGCGCTCAACGCCGCCAACGCCCTCGGCGCCTGGCTCGGCGGCGTGGTCATCGCCGCCGGGTACGGCTACACCGCCCCGAGCCTGGTCGGCGCCGGGCTGGCCGGGCTCGGCCTCGTCGCGCTGGGCGCCAGCGCGCTGCTGCGCCGCCGGGAGCTGCGCGCCGTCCCGGCGGGCTGAGCGCCCGCTGCAACGGGATTGCAACCTCTCCGCTGCGGCGCCGCCCCGGGCCCGGTCGGCCGCGACCGCGGACCCTGCAGCGTGACGGCTCCGCATCCGCGGAATCGGTGGTCCCCGCATGGCAGGTAAGCGTGGCCTAAGTCACGCTCCCGTTGGTTGACTCCGCCGTGGAGCGCCCGGCCACCGGGCGCACTCGCCCCCTGCAACCAAGCGGAGGATCCATGACACGGGTGAGCATGCGGGTCGACGGAGTGACCTACACCGACGAGGTCGAACCCCGGACCCTGCTGGTGCACCACCTGCGCGAGGCGCTCGGCAAGGTGGGCACCGTCGTGGGCTGCGACACCAGCAACTGCGGCGCGTGCACCGTCCACCTCGACGGACAGGCCGTGAAGTCCTGCACCGTCCTGGCCGTGCAGGCCGACGGCGCCGAGGTCACCACCATCGAGGGCATCGGCAGCAACGGCACGCTGCACCCGGTGCAGAAGGCCTTCCACGAGATGCACGGCCTGCAGTGCGGATTCTGCACGCCCGGCATGATCATGGCCTCGATCGACCTGCTCGAGGAGAACCCGGCCCCCAGCGAGGACGAGGTCCGCGAGGGCATCGAGGGCAACCTCTGTCGCTGTACCGGCTATCAGAACATCGTCCGCGCCGTGCAGCAGGCCGCCGGCGAGATGTCGGGCACCTCCGAGACCCTGGGAGCGCAGTCGTGACGGTCACCGAGGACGCGGCCACCACCCAGACCCCCGGACCGGAGAAGGAGGTCGGGAAGGCCCGCCGCCGCAAGGAGGACGCCCGCCTGATCACCGGGCGGACCACCTGGACCGACAACATGGTCCTGCCCGGGATGCTGCACATGGCCGTGGTCCGCAGCCCCGTGGCCCACGGGAAGATCACCAACGTCGACGTCAGCGCCGCGCTCGAGGCGCCGGGCGTCGTCGCCGTCTACACCGGCCGCGACCTCGCCGAGGAGCAGGGCTCCATCCCGTGCGCCTGGCCGGTCACCCCGGAGATGCTCAACCCCGGGCACCCCTCGATCGCCGTCGAGGAGGTCAACCACGTCGGCGAGGCCGTCGCGGTGATCGTCGCGCGCTCGCGGGCCGCGGCCACCGACGCCATTGAACTGGTCGACGTCGACTACGACCTGCTGCCGCCGGTGCTCGACATGGAGCAGGCCGTCGCGCAGGAGGCCGAGCTCTGCCACGACCACCTCGACACCAACACCAGCTACCACTTCGTCTTCGACGCCGGCGAGATCGGCACGGGCGCCGACACCGAGCAGGCGTTCGCCGACGCCGACGTCGTCGTCAGCCGGCGGTTCGTCAACCAGCGGCTGATCCCGGCGTTCATGGAGCCGCGGTCGGTCGTCGTCCAGCCGCAGGGCGACAACTTCACGATGTGGTCGGCGACCCAGATCCCGCACGTGCTGCGGGTGATGCTGGCGATGGTCACCGGCATCCCGGAGCACAAGCTGCGCGTGGTCGCCCCCGACGTCGGCGGCGGCTTCGGCGGCAAGCTGCAGGTCAACCCCGAGGAGATCCTCGCGCTGCTCATCGCGCGGCGGCTCGGCAAGCCGGTCAAGTGGACCGAGACCCGCAGCGAGTCGCTGATGACCGCCCACCACGGGCGTGACCAGATCCAGTACGTCGACATCGCCGCCGACCGGGAGGGCCACGTCAAGGGCCTGAAGGTGCGGATCCTCGCCGACATGGGCTCCTACCTGCGGCTGATCACCCCCGGCGTCCCGGCCCTGGGCGCGTTCATGTTCCCCGGCATCTACAAGTTCCCGGCCTACCGCTTCGAGTGCGACGGCATCTTCACCAACAAGGTGCCCACCGACGCCTACCGCGGCGCCGGCCGCCCCGAGGCCACCTTCGCCGTCGAGCGGATCATGGACGAGCTCGCCACCGAGCTCGGCATGGACCCGCTGGAGCTGCGCCGCCGGAACTGGATCCGCGCCGAGGAGTTCCCGTTCACCACCGTGGCGGGCCTGGAGTACGACAGCGGCGACTACGAGGGCGCCACCCAGCGGGCCCTGGAGCTCATCGGCTACGACGAGCTGCGCGAGGAGCAGCGCCGCCGCCGGGAGTCCGGTGACCCGGTGCAGCTGGGCATCGGCTTCTCCACCTTCACCGAGATGTGCGGCCTGGCCCCCTCCCGGGTGCTCGGCTCGCTGTCCTACGGCGCGGGTGGCTGGGAGTCGGCGTCGATCCGGATGCTGCCCACCGGCAAGGTCGAGGTGGTCACCGGCTCCACCCCGCACGGCCAGGGCCACGAGACGGCGTGGAGCCAGCTGGTCGCCGACCAGCTCGGCGTGCCGTTCGAGGACGTCGAGGTCCTGCACGGCGACACCGCCGTCGCGCACAAGGGCATGGACACCTACGGCTCGCGGTCGCTGGTCGTCGGCGGCACCGCCGTCGTCAAGGCCGCCGACAAGGTGATCGCCAAGGCCCGCCGGGTCGCCGCCCACCTGCTCGAGGCCAACGAGGACGACCTGGACTTCTCCGGCGGGAAGTTCACCGTCCGCGGCACCCCGGGCGCCGGCCTGTCGATCCAGGAGATCGCGCTGGCCGTCTTCGCGGCGCACAACTACCCGGAGGACATCGAGCCGTCGATCGACGCGGACGCGACCTTCGACCCGGTCAACTTCTCCTTCCCCCACGGCACGCACATCTGCGCCCTGGAGGTCGACACCGACACCGGGATGGTGAAGATCCGCAAGTACGCCTGCGTCGACGACGTCGGCACGATCGTCAACCCGCTGATCGTCGAGGGGCAGATCCACGGCGGCCTCGCCCAGGGCATCGCGCAGGCGCTGTACGAGGAGGCCGTGTACGACGCCGACGGCAACCTCACCACCGGCACCTTCGTCGACTACCTGGTCCCCTCGGCCGCCGACCTGCCGCACTTCGACACGGACAACACCGTGCACGTGGCGCCGGGCAACCCGATCGGCGCGAAGGGGGTCGGCGAGGCCGGCACCATCGCGAGCACGCCCGCGGTGGTCAACGCCGCGCTGGACGCCGTCCGTCACCTGGGGGTGCAGGACATCCGCATGCCGCTGACGCCGGAACGCGTCTGGCGGGCCGTCCACCAGGGCGGCGACGGCGGCGACCGGGCCACCGCGAAGACCAACGCGCAGGGTGCCGAGTCGGCCGAGGCGCCGTCCACCGGCACGTCGTCCACCGGAGGTGCCCTGTGATCCCCGCCCCGTTCGAGTACGTCCGGCCGACCACCGTCGAGGAGGCCGTGCAGGCGGTCGCCGAGGGCGGTGACGACGTCAAGATCATGGCCGGTGGGCAGTCGCTCATCCCGGTCATGCGGCTGCGGCTGGCCGCACCCGAGACGATCGTCGACCTCGGCCGGGTCGCCGAGATGCGCGGCGTCCGCGAGGACGGCGACGCGCTGGTGATCGGCGCGATGACCACCCACGCGGAGGTCATCGCCGACCCGCTGATCGCCCAGCACGCGCGGCTCATCGCCGAGGCGACCGAGACGGTCGCCGACCGGCAGACCCGCCGGCGGGGCACCTTCGGCGGGGCGCTGGCCCACGCCGACCCGGCCGGGGACCTGCCGTCGGTGGCGCTGGCGCTCGACGCCGAGATGGTGGTCGCCGGGCCCGGCGGACGACGCACCGTGCCGGCCCGCGAGTTCTTCGTCGACTACCTCACCACCGCCCTCGACGAGGGTGAGGTGCTCGTGGAGATCCGGGTGCCCAAGCTCGCCGGCGACTGGGGGGTGCGCTACGAGAAGTTCAACCGCGTGGCGCAGGCCTGGTCGATCGTCGCGGTCGCCGCGGCGGTGCGGCGGGAGAACGGGCACATCGCCGAGGCGCGCATCGGGCTGACCAACATGGGCCCGGTCCCGCTGCGCGCGTCGGCCACCGAGGCGGCCCTGGCCGGCGCGTCGGCCTCACCGGACGCGGTCGCCTCGGCGGCCCGCTCGGCGGCCGAGGGCACCAGCCCGAGCAGCGACCTCAACGCCCAGGCCGACTACCGCCGGCACCTGGCCCAGGTGCTGACCCGCCGGGCGGTCGCGACCGCCGCCGGGCTGTAGTTTCCGACACAACCCCGGCACCCGCCTGCCCTCGGCCGGCCCGCCCTCCCCGGGCGGACCGGCCGAGGTCCTCTCCCACCCCGGAGGTCGCACCGTGCAGCTGGAGAACTCCTTCACCGTCCCCGTCCCCGTCGACGAGGCCTGGCGGGTGCTGCTCGACATCGAGCGCATCGCCCCCTGCATGCCCGGCGCCGCGCTGGACTCGGTCGAGGGTGACTCGTTCACCGGCCGGGTCAAGGTCAAGCTCGGCCCGATCAACCTGACCTACCAGGGCAAGGCGTCCTTCGTGGAGAAGGACGAGGCGGCGCACAAGGCGGTCATCGACGGCCGCGGCAAGGACCAGCGCGGCAACGGCACCGCGGCCGCCCTCATCACCGCCCAGCTCAAGGGCGAGGGGAACACCACCCGCGTCGACGTCCTCACCGACCTCAACATCACCGGTCGCCCGGCGCAGTTCGGCCGCGGCGTCATGACCGACGTCGGCAACAAGCTGCTCGGCCAGTTCGCCGACAAGCTCGCCGCCCAGCTCGCCAGCGGCGACGACGTCACCGTCGACCGCCAGGCGGCGGCGCAGCAGCAGGAGCCGACCGTGGCCACGACGGTCGCCGCCACCGCGACCGGGGCGGCCGAGGAGGTCGCGCAGTCGGTCGAGCAGGTGCCGGGGGACAACGCCGCCGCCGAGACGGTCCGCAAGGCCGGCACCAAGGCCCGCACGGCGGCGGCCGCGGCCACCGACAAGGTGACGTCCAGCGGGACGACCGACGCCGCCCCGCCGCCCACCGACACCGCGCCGATCACGCCGGTCGGGGCGACGGACACGGTCTCCATCGCGGCGGTCGACGCCGACGCCCCGGCGGCCAGCGACGCCGCTCCCGCCGCCGCGGACACCGCGCCGTCGGCCTCCGACACCGCGCCCGTGGCCGCCGTCGGCGGGGTGCCCAGCACGCCGCCGTCGGGCAACACCGCCCCGCCGAGCCGCCCGGCCACCGGCGCGCCGGCGCGCAGCACCCCCGCGGCGGCCACCGTCCGCTCGCAGCCCGTCGCCGAGCCAGAGCCGATCGACCTGCTCGAGGTCGCCGGCGGTGCGGCGATGGCCCGCTACGCCGGCCCCGCGGCGGGCGTGCTGGCGGTGCTGCTGCTCGTGCTGTTCGCCGTCCGGCGCCGCCGCCGCTGAGGGAGGCGTTTCGACTGTTCCAGGGCGTGGAGGTCATCGCCGGCCGCCACGGAGTCGATCATCGGGTCGTTGCCGTTCCCGCCGGCGTGTCCGCGGCAACAAGTCGATGATCAACCGCTGAGCAGGTCCTCCAGCCAGGACGTCGCCGCCGCGGCCACCACGTCGGGGGCCCGACGCAGCGAGTGGTCGCCCGGCACCGCGTAGACCGACGCCGTCGGCACGCCGGTGAGCACCGCGGCGACCTCCTCCGGGCGGCCGAAGGCGTCGGTCCCGCCCTGCACCACGCCCACCGGCACGCCGGCGCCGGTCAGCTCGCCGGCGCGGCTGCGCTCGGGCCGGCCGGGCGGGTGCAGCGGGAACGCCAGGCACAGCACGCCGTCGGCACCGGCGCCGACGGCGGTCCGGCAGGCCACCCGCGCGCCGGCGCTGCGGCCACCGAGCACCAGCGGCCCGGCCAGCGCGCCGCCCGTGCGCAGCGCGTCCAGGACGGCGGTCCAGGCGAGGTCCAGGCGCGGCGGCGCGGGGGCGATCCGGCCGCCGGCCACCCGCCACGGCTGCTCCACCAGCAGCACCCGCCACCCGGCCGCGACGGCGGAGCCGCCGACGGCGACCAGGTCGGGCGACCCCACCCCGCCGCCGGCGCCGTGGCCGAGCACCAGCGTCCCGCGGGCGGCCGCGACCGGGCCGTCGGCGTGCACCGCGGCCGGTCCGAGCGGGGTGTCGACCAGCGCGGGGGAGCTCACAGCGCCAGCAGCGCGTCGACCGCCCCGGCCAGGTCCCCCGCGACGACGGTCGGGACGGGGAACGCCGGCGGGTACACGCGCTCTCCGCGCGGGAACCAGGCGCCGGTGAGCCCCGCGCGCTCGGCCCCGAGGACGTCCCACCCGTGCGCGGCCACCAGCGCCATCCGCCCGGGCGGCACGTCGCACACGCCGGCCGCCCACAGGTAGGCCTCCCGCGAGGGCTTCCACGCGTGCACCGTCTCGCTGGAGAGGGTCCGCTCGACCAGCGGCGCGATGCCGCCCCGCTCGAGGCCGGCCTCGGCGACGCCGGGCGAGCCGTGCGACAGCGTCACCACCCGCACCCCCGCGGCGGCCAGCCGGCGCAGTGCGGGCTCGACGTCGGGGTGCGGGACGAGCTCGAGGAAGGTGTCGGCCACCCGGGCGCGCTCGCCGGCGGAGAGGTCGGTGAGCTGCGCCAGCGCCGACTCGAAGGCGGCGCGGAAGGTCAGCCGGACGCCGGCCACGGTCGCCGCCGCGCCGGTGTGCAGGGTGCGGCCGAAGACGGTGGGCAGCAGGTGCGCCGGGCGGCCGAGCTCGACCAGTGCCGCGGCGACGGGGGAGAGGTCGAGCAGCGTCTCGTTGACGTCGAACGCGACGACCTCGGGGCGGCTCACGCGGCGGGGCGGTCGCCGGTCCCGCGGACCTCCCCGGAGCGGTCCGCGGCGGTCTGCCGGCGGCGGTGGTGGCGGATGTCCCGGACCCGCTTGTAGACCAGGTAGCCCACCGCGAGGACGAAGACCGCGACGACGGCGTAGTCGAGGTAGTGCAGGTTCGCCTCGATGAAGTCGCGGGCCAGCCAGCCGAGGGTGACCAGCACGGCGTTCCAGATGAGGCTGCCGGCCGCGGAGTAGAGGAGGAACTGCGCGAAGGGCATCCGCACGACGCCGGCGGGCACCGAGATGAAGCTGCGCACGATCGGCACCATGCGGCCGAAGAAGACCGCCGAGCGCCCGTGCCGCTCGAACCAGGCGAAGGTCTTGTCGACGTCGGCGGTCTCCACCAGCGGCAGCCGGTCGAGGAAGGCGTGCGAGCGGCGCGGGCCCAGCGCGCGGCCCACGTAGTAGAAGAAGATCGCCCCGAGGATCGAGCCGATGGTCGCGCAGCCGACGACGGCCACGAACGCCCACGGGCTGTCGATGAGCACGCCGGCCGCGCCGAGGACCGCCTCGCTGGGGATCGGGGGGATCACCGTCTCCAGCAGGATGCTGAAGCCCACGCCGATCGGGCCGAGGGAGTCCACGAGGGAGAGCAGCCACGCGGTGAGCCCGCCCTGGTCGGAGGAGGCCGCGGCGGCCAGGAAGGACATGGCTCCCACGGTACGGGCGGCTCCGGGGCGCTGCCTGCACGTCGGCCGGGCGGACGGGGCCGGTGGGGCTAGCGTGCCGACCATGCGCCAGCGACTCGCCGCCCGGGCCGTCGTCGTGGGGGACCGGCCCGGCACCGTCGTCCCGGACGCCGTCGTCGACGTCGAGGACGGGCGGATCGCGTGGACCGGCCCGGCCGCCGACGCCCCGCCGGCCGGGGACGCCGAAGTGGTGACCCTGCCCGGCCTGCTGCTGCCGGGGCTGGTCAACACCCACTCGCACGCGCCGATGGTGCTGTTCCGCGGGCAGGGTGAGGGCCTGCCGCTGGACCGCTGGCTGCGCGAGGTGATGTGGCCCCGGGAGGCGCGGCTCACGCCCGACGACGTCGAGGTCGCGATGACCGCCGCGTCGGCGGAGATGCTGCGCGGCGGGGTGACCACCAGCGTGGAGATGTACTTCTCACCCGAGCGGATCGCCGCCGCGGTCGGTGTCACCGGCGCGCGGGCGGTCATCCCGGCGCCGATGGTGCCGCTGCCGGGGATGCCGCCGCTGGAGGAGCAGATGGCCGCCGCCGTCGACCTCGCGCGCGAGGCACCCGGTGACGGCACCGTCGAGTACGGCCTGGGCCCGCACGCCGCCTACACGGTGCCGCTGCCGCTGCTGCGGCGGGCCGCGGAGCTGTGCCGCGAGCACGGGATGCTGCTGCACCTGCACGTGGCCGAGACCGCCGGCGAGGGTGCCGACCTGCTGGCCCGGCACGGGCTGTCGGTGCCGGCGCTGCTGGCCGCGCACGACGTCCTCGGCGGGCGGGTGCTCGCCGCGCACAGCGTGCACGTCGACGACGGCGACCTCGAGCTGTGGCGGGAGTACGACGTCGCCGTCGCGCACTGCCCGGCCAGCAACGCCAAGCTCGCCAGCGGCATCGCGCCGGTGCGGGCGATGCTCGACCGCGGCATCCGGGTGGGGCTGGGCACCGACGGGCCGGCGTCCAACGACGGGCTGGACCTGCTGGCCGACGTCCGGCTGGCCGCCGGGCTCGCGCGGCTGCGCGAGACGTCGGCGACCGCGCTGACCGCCGCGGAGGCGTTCTGGCTGGCCACTGGCGGCGCCGCCGACGCGATCGACCGGCCCGACCTCGGCCAGGTGGAGGCCGGGCGGCGGGCCGACCTGGTGCACCTCGACACCCGCGACCTCGGCTTCGAGCCGGTGGGCGACGCCGCCGACCTGCTCACCCACCTGGTCTGGTCCGGCGTCTCCCGGCTGGTGCGCGACGTGTGGGTCGGCGGCCGCCAGGTGGTCGCGCGTGGTGAGGTCACCACCGTCGACGCCGGTGCGCTGCGGGCCGAGGTGGCGGAGCGCGCCGCCCGACTGGCCGGCTGAGCGCGAGGGGCACGCCGGGATCAGGTGACCTGATCGTGGGACGTCCTCCCGCACGGTGGGACGTGGGGGAGGACGCACTGCGGTGGGGGAGGACGCGCCGGCCGCACCGGAGGACGCGCCGGCCGCACGCCAGGACGCCCCGCCGCACGCCAGGACGCCCCGCCGCGACCGCGGTTGACTGCGACGCATGACGGCGTCCCTGCGGGTCCTGACCCTCAACGTGCTCGGCCCGGCCAACCCGGACTGGGCCCGCCGGCGGGAGCTGATCGCCGCGACGCTGCGCCGCACCGACGCCGACGTCGTCGCGCTGCAGGAGGTGCCCGTCGCCGACGGCGCCGTCGAGGAGCTGCTCGGTCCCGGGTACTGCGTGACCCCGTTCTCCCGCACCGCCGACGACGGCGTGGGCGGCGCGCTGGCCACCCGGGCGCCGCACCGCGTGGTCGAGGAGGTCGACGGGCACTGCACGCCCCGCACGGCCGACTTCCCGTGGTGCGCCACGCTCGTCGTCGAGGCCGACACCCCGGTCGGGCGCACGCTCGTCGCCCACCACAAGCCGAGCTGGCAGTTCGGCTACGAGCACGAGCGCGAGCAGCAGGCGCTCGCCGCCGCCCGGGTGCTCGAGCTCCTGGCGGACGGCGCCGACCACGCCGTCGTCCTGGGCGACCTCGACGCGACCCCCGACGCCGCGAGCCTGCAGTTCTGGCGCGGCCGGCGGTCGCTCGACGGCACCAGCGTCTGCTACCAGGACGCCTGGGAGACCCTGCACCCGACCGATCCCGGCTGGACCTTCGACGCGCGCAACCCGCTGGTGCGGGCCGGCGAGGTGGCCACCGCCGTCAGCCGCCGCATCGACCACGTCCTCGTCCGCGCCGGCGTGCACGGCCCGACGCTGCAGGTGGTGTCCTGCGCCCGGGTGCTCGACGAGCCGGTCGGCGGGGTGTGGGCCAGCGACCACTTCGGCGTCGTCGCCGACCTCGCGCTCCCCGGCCACCCGCCCGGCTCGTGGGCTCCTCAACCGATCGGTTGACAAAGGGGGCGCGACGGCGCTAGCGTCGTCGTCAACCGAGAGGTTGAACGAGGAGGTCGGCGGTGGCGGCAGACGCGCTGTCCCGGGTGTTCGCGGCGCTGGCCGACCCGACCCGGCGCGACATCGTCGCCCGGCTCGCGGTCGGTGACGCGACGGTCGGCGAGCTGGCGGCCCCCTACGACGTGACCGTGCAGGCGGTCTCCAAGCACCTGCGGGTGCTGGAGGACGCCGGCCTGGTCAGCCGGACCCGGGAGGCCCAGCGCCGCCCGGTGCACCTCGAGGCGGAGGTGTTCGACCTGATGACGAAGTGGATCGAGCGCTACCGCCGGCAGGCCGAGGAGCGCTACCGCCGCCTCGACGACGTCCTGCGGTCCATGCCGGAGGGCGACCCACCCCAGGAGAGGAACCCGTCGTGACCACCAGCACCCGCGAGACGCAGATCGCCGCCGACCCCGACGTCCCGCTCATCCGCATCACCCGCGAGTTCGACGCCCCGCCGGACCGGGTGTTCCGGGCGCACACCGACCCGGACCTGGTCGTGCAGTGGCTGGGGCCGCGCGGGCTGGAGATGCGGATCGACCACTACGACTGCCGCACCGGCGGCTCCTACCGCTACGTGCACAGCGACGGGAACGGCGAGTACGCCTTCCGCGGCTGCTTCCACGAGGTGCGCCCCGACGAGCTCATCGTGCAGACGTTCACCTTCGAGGGCGCGCCCGACGGTGTCGCGCTGGAGAAGCTCGTGCTCACCGACCTCGGCGACGGCCGCACCCGCCTCACGTCCACCTCGCTGTGCGACTCCTTCGCCGACCGCGACGCGATGCTCGCCAGCGGCATGGAGGTCGGCGTCGTGCAGGGCTACGAGCGACTCGACGAGGTGCTGGGTCGCTGATCAGGCGCGCAGCGAGATCGTCTCCCCGCGCAGGACGGTCCGCAGCTCCCCCGGCGCCCGCCGCTGGGCGACCTCCCGCACGAAGTCGCCCAGCGGCGAGGCGAACCGGTCGTAGTCGTCGTAGTGCACCGGCACGGTCACCGGCGGCCGCAGCAGCTCCACCAGGTCGGCGCCCTGCCGGCCGTCCATGGTCACCGTGACGCCGAGCGCCTTCGTGCCACCCAGGTGCGGGATGACGACGTCGAGCGGGCCGCAGCGCTGCAGCACCTCGCCCAGCCAGGGCCGGAACAGCGTGTCCCCGGTGATGTAGCCGCGCCAGGTCACCTCGCCGTCGCGCAGCAGCTCCAGCACGCTGCCCATGACCGGCGGGAGCACCCGCGCCAGCGGGCCCGGGCCGTGCACGCCCGGCACCGAGGTGATCCGCAGCGTCTCCTCGCCGCGGCCGACCTCGTGCACCTGCCAGGGCCGCAGGTCCGCGGTCGCCGAGAAGCCGCGGGAGGACAGCGTGCGGGCCGCGGCCGGCGTGGTGACGATCGGCGTGGCCCGGTCGACGGTGGCGTAGGCGATCCGGTCCCAGTGGTCGCCGTGCAGGTGGGAGAGCAGGACGGCGTCGAGGTCGGGCAGGTCCTCGGGCAGGATCGCGGGGTCGGTCAGCCGCTTGGCGAACAGGCCCTTGCCGAGGTACACCCGCTGCCCCCGCCGGATGAAGTTCGGGTCGGTGAGCAGGGTGAACCCGCCCAGCCGCAGCAGCGTCGTCGCGTTGCCGCCGAAGGTCAACGTGACGTCGGAGGTGCGCTCGTCGGTGAGGTCGGCGCTGCGGTCGGCGCTGCCCGGGTCGGCCGTCATGCGGCGGTGCTACCCCCGGGCGCGGGTGCGTGCACGTCCGCGGAAGTGCACGGAGGGGGAGGGGGGGCGGCTGGTAGACAGGGGCGGTGGTGCAGCCCCGCGACGTCGACGAGTCGTTCCTCGCCCTGCCCCTGTCCGCACTGACGGAGGCCGCGCTGACCCGCGCGGTCGACCTCGGCTGCGAGCACGCCGACCTGCGGGTCGAGCGGATCCGCACGCAGGCGATCACCCTGCGCGACGCCCGCCTCGAGGCGCTGGCCACCGGTGAGGACCTCGGCCTGGCCGTCCGCGTGGTCCACGAGGGCACCTGGGGCTTCGCCGCCGGCGTGGTGCTCACCGCGGCCGAGGCGGTGCGGCTGGCCGAGCAGGCGGTCGCCGTCGCGAGGGTGTCCGCGGCGCTGGCCACCGACCGGGTGGAGCTCGCCCCCGAGCCGGTGCACCAGGGCGCGTGGGTGTCGGCCTACGACGTCGACCCCTTCGACGTCCCCGACGCGGAGAAGACGGCGCTGCTCACCGAGTGGTCGGAGCGGCTGCTGGCCGCCGACGGCGTCGAGCACGTGCAGTCGCGGTGCATGCACGTCAAGGAGCAGAAGTACTACGCCGACACCTCCGGCACCCGCACCCGCCAGCAGCGGGTGCGCATCTCCCCGGAGTTCACCGCGCTCACCGTCGACCGGACGACGGGCGCCTTCGAGAGCATGCGCACCCTCGCGCCGCCGGTGGGCCGCGGCTGGGAGTACCTCACCGGCGGGCACTGGGACTGGGACGGCGAGCTCGCGCAGCTCCCCGAGCTGCTGCGCGAGAAGACCAAGGCGCCGTCGGTCGAGCCGGGCCGCTACGACCTCGTCGTCGACCCGTCCAACCTGTGGCTGACCATCCACGAGTCGGTCGGGCACGCCACCGAGCTCGACCGGGCGCTGGGCTACGAGGCGGCCTACGCCGGGACGTCGTTCGCCACCGTCGACGGGCTGGGCAGCCTGCGCTACGGCTCGGAGCTCATGCAGGTCACCGGCGACCGCACCGTCGAGCACGGCCTGTCGACCGTCGGCTGGGACGACGAGGGCGTCGAGGCCCAGCGGTGGGACATCGTCCGCGACGGCGTGCTGGTCGGCTACCAGGTCGACCGCAACACCGCGCGCCTGGGCGGCATGGCGCGCTCCAACGGCTGCGCGTTCGCCGACTCGCCGCACCACGTGCCGGTGCAGCGGATGGCCAACGTCTCGCTGCAGCCGGTGGCCGGCGGCCCCGACCTCGACGGGCTCGTCGGCGGCGTCGAGCGCGGCATCTACGTCGTCGGCGACAAGAGCTGGTCGATCGACATGCAGCGCTACAACTTCCAGTTCACCGGCCAGCGCTTCTACCGCATCGAGGGCGGGCGGCTGGCCGGGCAGCTGCGCGACGTCGCCTACCAGGCCACCACGACGGACTTCTGGGGCTCGATGCGCGCCGTCGGCGGGCCCGACACCTACCGCCTCGGCGGGGCGTTCAACTGCGGCAAGGCCCAGCCCGGGCAGGTCGCGCCGGTGAGCCACGGCTGCCCGGCGGCGCTCTTCGAGGGCGTCACGATCCTCAACACGGTCCAGGAGGGCGGGCGATGAGCCAGCTGACCGCGCAGCAGCTGGTCGAGAAGGCGCTGGCCGCCTCGACCGCCGACGGCTGCGTCGTCCACGTCGTCGAGAGCACCGAGGCCAACCTGCGGTGGGCGTCGAACAGCCTGACGACGAACGGGGCGATGCGCTCGCGCCAGGTCGTCGTCGTCTCGTTCGTCGACGGCGGGTCCGGAACGGCCGCCGGCACCGTGGCGCGCACCGGCACGCCCGACGTCGCCGAGCTGGTGGCCGCCAGCGAGCAGGCCGCCCGGGACGCCGGGCCCGCCGAGGACGCCGTGCCGCTGGTCGACCAGGCGCCGCCGGGCGGCGGGGACTGGGACGCCGACCCCGCCGAGACCTCGATCGAGGTGTTCGCCGAGTTCGCGCCGGCGCTGGGCGAGGCGTTCGGCGCCGCCCGCGGCCGCGGCGAGCTGCTGTTCGGCTACGCGGAGCACGCCATGACCACGACCTACCTCGGCACCTCGACCGGGCTGCGGCTGCGCCACGACCAGCCCACCGGCCGCGTCGAGCTCAACGGCAAGAGCACCGACTACTCCCGCTCGGTGTGGGCCGGCGTGGGCACCCGCGACTTCCGCGACGTCTCGGTGGCCGACCTCGCCGCCGACGTCGAGCGCAGGCTCGGCTGGGCGCAGCGGCGTGTCGACCTGCCCGCCGGGCGCTACGAGACGCTGCTGCCGCCGTCGGCGGTGAGCGACCTGATGCTCTACGCCTACTGGACGATGGAGGCCCGCGACGCCGACGAGGGGCGCAACGTGTTCGCCCGCGCCGGCGGCGGCAACCGCATCGGCGACCGGCTCGCCGCGCTGCCGCTGACCCTGCGCAGCGACCCCGCCGCACCGGGCCTGGAGGCCGCGCCGTTCCAGGTGGTGAGCACCTCGTCGGGGTCGGCCAGCGTGTTCGACAACGGCATGGCGACGCCGGCGGTCGACTGGATCCGGGACGGCGTGCTCACCAACCTGGTGCGGCCGCGGGCGTGGGCGCTGAAGACCACCGCACCGGCCGTGGCCGCCGTCGACAACCTGGTCCTCGAGGACGCCGGCGCGACCGCCACGCAGGACGGGATGGTGGCCGCCACCGACCGCGGGCTGCTGCTGACCACCCTCTGGTACATCCGCGAGGTCGACCCGCAGACGCTGCTGCTGACCGGTCTCACCCGCGACGGCGTCTTCCTCGTCGAGGGCGGCGAGGTGACCGGCGCGGTGAACAACTTCCGGTGGAACGAGTCCCCGGTGGACCTGCTGGCGCGGATCACCGAGGTCGGCCGCACCGAGCGGACCCTGCCGCGCGAGTGGAACGACTGGTTCACCCGCGCCGCGATGCCGCCGGTGCGGGTGCCGGACTTCAACATGAGCTCGGTGTCGCCCGCCAGCTGAGCGCTGCTTCGCCGGGCCGGGGCCGCCCACGGGCGCGGCTTGCCGGCGTTCCTCGTGCGTTGCCGGTGCTGCAGCGCCCGCACTGCGCGAGGAACCCCGGCAACGCGCTCAGGAAGGGGCCCGGCGGTCAGGCGTCGGGGACGGCGAGGTGGCGGGGGGCGGCCACCCGCAGCCGGTCCCGGACCCCCTCGCGGACGGCGTCGACCACCGCGTCCCAGCGGTCGTCGAGCGTGCCGTCGGCGACCGCCTCCGACAGCCCGGCGTCGTCGGTCAGGCCCAGGCCCGCCAGCCGGGCCCGCCGGCGCGCCCGGGCGCCGTCGCCGAGCAGCAGCTCGCGGCGCACGGTGGCGACGACGTTGGCCGCCACCTGCGCGTGGAAGGACGTCCGCCCGCCGGTGGCCGCCCGCACCTCGCCGGCCAGGAAGTCCCCGACGGCGGCGGCGAGCTCGGCCGCGGTGGGCCGGCCGAAGAGCAGCTCGTCGTCGCCCGCCGGGTCCTCGGGCGCGGTCGCGTCCGGGGTGTCGAGGCCGAGGGCGAGCAGGACGTCGAACTCCTGCTCGGCGGCGCGCCGACCGATCGCGGCCAGCTCCACCGACGGCTCGGCGCCCGACAGGTGGCGTTCGGTCATCGCCCGGGTCATCAGGCCCCACTGGACGGTGCCGTGGAGCTCCCACCAGTGCAGCTCCGCCGCCGTCGGCCGCCACCCGGCGACCGCGGCGTAGCCGTCGAGCAGCTCCCCGCGGGTGCCGACCCCGGCGGCGGGCAGCCGGGACCCGAAGCGCCAGACCTTCGCGCAGCACCAGCCGAGGTCCTCCAGCGGGTCGCCGCGGTGCACCAGCTCCCAGTCCAGGACGGCGCGCAGCCCGTCGGGACCCACCACGAGGTTGCCCAGCCGGAAGTCGCCGTGCACGAGCACCGGCCCGTGCGCCGGCGGGCGGTGCTCGCGCAGCCACCGCAGGCCCAGGGCCAGCCCGGGCGGGGGCGGCCCGCCGGTGAGGTAGGCCGCCGTCAGCCGCTCCAGCGGGTCGCCGACCGCCGGGACCGCGGTCAGCCCGTCGAGCGAGGCGGCGTGCAGCCGGGCGAGGACGGCGCCGAGCTCGCGGGCCAGCCCCGCCCGCGCCGTCGCGTAGGTCTCGTCGCGCAGCAGGCGGCGCGGGATCGTCTCGCCGTCCACGCGGCCCATCAGCAGGTACTCCGCCGGCAGGCCCTCCTCCCCGCCGCCGACGTCGACCAGCTCGGGCACCGGCACCCCCGCCCGGGCGGCCGCGGCGATCGCCTCGGCCTCCACCGCCAGCGGGGCGCCGCCGGTGCCGACGCCGCCGCGCAGCACCAGGCCCCGGCGCCCTGTGGAGTCCACCGCGGTGAGCGCCCACGTCTCGCGGTTGGCCCCGCCGGTGAGCCGGGTCAGGTCCTCGACGGTCACCGGCCGGCCGGTGAGCCGGGTCAGCCGCCGGGCGAGCGCGCTCGCCGGCACCCCGGTCACCGCAGGAAGCCGAACAGCTGCCCGGCCACCCGCCGCATCTGGATCTCCTCGCTGCCCTCGGTGATCCGGTAGCGGCGGTGGTGGCGGTAGATGTGCTCGAAGGGCAGGTGGCGGGAGTAGCCCATGCCGCCGTGCACCTGCATCGCGCGGTCGGCGGCGTCGCAGACCAGCCGGTTGCCGCGGTAGTTGCACATCGACACGCGGTGGCCGATGGTCACCGCCGGCTCGCCGCGGGCGGTCAGCTCGTCGAGGTCGGCGGCGGTGGCGCGGATGAGCGTGCGGACCAGCTCGGCCTCGGTGTGCAGCTCGACCAGCGGCCACTGGATCGCCTGCCGCTCGGCCAGCGGCCTGCCGAAGGTGTGCCGCTGACGGGCGTGGGCGACCGAGCGGTCGATGCAGAACTGCGCGGCGCCCACGCCGGACGCGGCCTGGCGGATGCGGTTCTCGTGCACGAAGGTCTGCGCGACCGCGAGCCCCTCACCCTCGGCGCCGAGCACCGCGGACCCGGGTACCCGGACGCCGTCGAGCACCACCTCGCCGTGGTCGGTGGGCATGTTGAGCGTCCACCAGAACTGCGGGACGGACAGGCCCGGGGCGTCGGCGGGCACCAGCAGGGCGCTGATCCCGCGGGCCTCGCCCGGGCGGCCCGAGGTGCGGGCGAAGACCAGCAGGTCGGTGCCGGTGTGCACACCGGTGATCCAGCGCTTGCGGCCCGTGATCACCCAGTCGCCGCCGGCGCGCTCCGCGCGGGTCTCCATCCACGTGGCGTCGCTGCCGTGGTCGGGCTCGGTGAGCGCGAAGGGCATCCGGCGCTCGCCGGTGACCAGCGCCTCGACGAGCTCCTCGCGCTGCTCGGCGGTGCCGAACAGGTGCACCAGGTGCGGCACCACGAGGTTGCCGACGACGCTGTGCTCGTTCTGCAGGTCGTTGTGCAGGCCCAATCCGCGGTGGGCGAGGTGCTCGCGGACCACGGCCATGTCCACGTTGCTGCCGTCCCGCCCGCCCAGCTCGGCGGGCAGCGAGTACCGCAGCCACCCGGCGGCGTCGGCGCGGCGGCGCACCTCGGCCAGCAGCTCCTCCCAATCCGCCCGCGGCACCCCGCCGGCCTCGACGTCGGTGCGGGCGAACTCGCGGCGGTGGTCGAAGAAGCGGACGTTGTCGTCCTGCTCCTCGAGCGGGTCGACCTCCGCCGCGACGAAGGCGTCGAGGTCGGCGAGCAGGGCGGTCAGCCGGGCGGGCAGCGCGGATCCGGCGACCTCGCCGCGGGACGCGGACGGCGCGGCAGGCCGGTCGTGCGGGGCCATGCGACCTCCTGTCCGGCGGCGGTGCCGGTGGCCCCGACCCTGGCAGCGGCACTACCCGGGGTCAACGTCGCCCGCCGGCGGCCCGCGGTACCAGGGAGCGCGGCGTGCCGGTGTTCCTCGTGCGTTGCCGGTGCTGCAGCGCCGTCACTGCGCGAGGAACCCCGGCAGTCCACGGTGCCCGGACGGCGCCCGCCCGTAGGGTGACGCCGGTTCCGGTCGAGGAGGCGGTGGGCCGTGCGCGTCGGCATGCGGATCCGGTACGACGGCGGCTTCCGGCAGGTCGCCGAGGAGATCGGCGAGCTCGAGCGCGCCGGGCTGCAGCTGGTCTCGGTCGCCGAGGCCTACAGCTTCGACGCGGTCAGCCAGCTCGGGTACCTCGCCGCGGTCACCGAGCGGATGGAGCTGACCAGCGGCATCCTGCAGGCCTTCACCCGGACCCCGACGCTGACGGCGATGACCGCCGCCGGCCTCGACATGGTCTCCGGCGGCCGGTTCACCCTGGGGCTGGGCGCCAGCGGCCCGCAGGTGGTGGAGGGCTTCCACGGCGTCCGCTACGACGCGCCGCTGGCCCGCCAGCGGGAGATCGTGGAGATCTGCCGGATGGTGTGGCGGCGCGAGCGGGTCGTCTACGACGGGCAGCACTACACGCTCCCACTGCCGCCGGACCAGGGCACCGGCCTGGGCAAGCCGCTCAAGCTGATCTCCACCCCGGTCCGCGAGCGCATCCCGGTCACCATCGCCGCGATCGGGCCGAGGAACGTGGAGCTGACCGCCGAGATCGCCGAGGGCTGGGAGCCGATCTTCTTCGTCCCCGAGCGGGCCGCCGAGACCTGGGGCGACGCGCTCGCCGCCGGCGCGGCCCGGCGGGACCCGGCGCTGGGCCCGCTCGACGTGCGCGTCGGCGTCCCGTGCGCCATCGGGGAGGACCTCGGCGAGCTGCGCGAGCGGTCCCGGGCCGACCTCGCGCTCTACATCGGCGGCATGGGCGCCCGCGGCCGCAACTTCTACAACGAGCTCGCCGTCCGCTACGGGCACGCCGAGGCCGCCGCCACCGTGCAGGACCTCTACCTCGCCGGCCGCCGGGAGGAGGCCGCCGCGGCGGTCCCGGCCGAGCTGGTGGAGGCGACGTCGCTGGTCGGCCCGAGGAGCTGGGTGGCCGAGCGGCTGGCCGCGCTCCGCGACGCCGGCGTCACCACGCTGGTGGCCTCCCTGGTGCAGCCCGAGCGGGCCGGCCGGCTGCGCACGGTCGAGCAGCTGCGGGAGCTGGCGCAGGACCTGTGACCGGCGGCCGCCGCCGGGCCGTCGGCTAGCGTCCGGCCCGGGTGCTCCGCCGGGGAGCACGGCGAGGAGGCGTCCTGTGACCGAGGCGAACGGGGCCGGCGTGCCCGAGGGCCTGACCGTGGCGGTGCTGGGCGGCACCGGCCCGCAGGGGCGCGGCCTGGCCCGGCGGTTCGCCGCCGCCGGCGTGCGGGTGGTGCTGGGGAGCCGGGACGCCGGGCGCGCCTCCGCCACCGCCGCCGACCTCGCCGGGGCCACGGGGGGCGACGTCGTGGGCGCGGACAACCACGGTGCGGCCCGGGCCGGCGACGTCGTCGTCGTGGCGGTGCCCTGGGAGGGGCACGGCCACCTGCTGGCCGGCCTGCGCGAGGAGCTCGCGGGCAAGGTCGTGGTCGACTGCGTCAATCCGCTCGGCTTCGACAAGCAGGGCTGCTTCGCCCTCCCGGTCGAGGAGGGCTCGGCCGCCCAGCAGGCCGCGGCGCTGCTGCCCGACAGCCGCGTCGTCGCCGCCTTCCACCACGTGAGCGCCGTCCTGCTGGAGGACCCGGAGGTGACCGACGTCGGCACCGACGTCCTGGTGCTCGGCGACGACCGCGAGGCCACCGACCTGGTGCAGGCGCTGGCCGGACTGGTGCCGGGCATGCGCGGGGTCTACGCCGGCCGGCTGCGCAACGCGCGCCAGGTGGAGGCGTTGACCGCCAACCTGATCAGCGTCAACCGGCGGTACAAGGCGCACGCGGGGCTGCGGGTCACCGACGTGTGAGGCGCTGCCCCACGCGTGGGGCAGCTGTGACGCAAGGCGTCGAAACGCCGTGTCATACCGCAGGGGTGATGCCCTCAAACCCGGTTCGCGGATTACTTTTCCGCGCAACCGCAGCAGCCTCCGGACGTGGGGGCGTCGAGGGGAGCACTCCATGACCCGCACGCAGAAGCCCTCCGTCTTCCAGGTGGGCCAGATCTGGGACGACGGCCGGACGGTCGTCGTCTCCGGGTGGGGCATCGGCCTGTGCGCGTCCGGGTGCGCCTGCCACCGCTCACCGTCGGGCGGGCACCTGTCGATCGACGAGGACCAGGCCGGCGGGACGCTGGGCCTGCGCTGCTTCCGCGAGGACGGCTGCGACTGCTGCGAGCCGTGGACCGCCGACGAGCTGTCGGCCGTCCTGCGCGACCTGCAGCGCGTGGCCGGTCTGGACGCCCAGGAGCCCCTGGCCGGCTGAGGACGGACCCCTCTGCGCCCCACCGCTCGCACGCTCGCGGCGGGACCCTGCGGAGGGGCCGTTCCAGCACGTCACCACGCCAGGTTCGGGGAGCCCCAACCCGCGGGTAGGGGACGACCGTGCTGGGACGAGCGGCGGCGTGCGGTGCCCTGGCCGGTCTGGCCGGCACCGCGGCGATGACCCTGGCCACGAAGGCCGAGCAGCAGGTGACCGGGCGGCCGGACTCCTACGTGCCCGGGCGCACGCTCACCGCGCTGGCCACCCGGCGCCGCCCGCCCGGCTCGGAGCGCCCGTTCGTCCGCAACCACCTCATGCACTGGGGGACCGGCGCCGCCGTCGGCGCGCTGCGCGGCATCTGGTCGGCCAGCGGGCTGCGCGGCTGGCGCGCCTCGGCCTGGCACACCTCCGTCCGGCTGGCCACCGACCAGACCCTGGAGAACGCCACCGGCGTCGGTGACCCGCCGTGGACGTGGGACCGCCGCGACCGGGTCGTCGACGTCGCCGGCAAGGCCATCTACTCCTTCGTCACCGGAGCCGTCTCCGACGCGCTCGTGCCGATGGCGCCCGACCGGCGGCGCAGCACCGCCTCCTGACAGCACCGCCCCCTGACAGGACCGGTCGCCCGCCGCGGCCCCTGGGGTGGGTGGGACGAACGGGGCCGGTGAGGTCCCGCCCGTCCCGATCACCGCGCGCCCTGCACACGCTCCGCTGATGACCTCCCTACGGTCCGTGTCGACCACAGCGGGCCGCCCGGGACGGCGGCAGGGGGAGGCCGATCGTGCAGCGCAACCGGACGACGGGACGCCGCTGGACGGGCGCGGTCCTCGCCGCCACCGGCCTGGTGGCCCTCGTGCTGGTCCCCGGGTCGGCCGCGGCCGCGCCCTCGACCGCCGAGGAGGCCGCGCAGCTGGTCGAGGAGGCCGGCCGGCGGCTCACCGCGCTCGACGAGCAGGTGCACCAGGCCGAGCTGGCCGTCGCGGCCCAGCAGCAGGCCGCCACCGACGCCGACCGCACCGCCGACGACGCCGAGGCCACCCTGGCGACCTACGAGCCGGCAATCCGCGCCATCGCCCAGAGCGGCTACACCGGCACCACCCGGTCCCGCGTGGCCGCGTTCCTCGGCAGCGACTCCGCCGACGACCTCATCGCGCAGATGACCATGATCGACCTCATCGCCGACCACACCGACGGCGTCCTCACCGAGGTCGCCGCCGCGCAGGCCCGTGCCGCCGAGACCCGTGCCACGGCCGACGCGGCCGCCGCCGAGGCCACCACGGCGCTGCGGACGCTGGAGGAGCAGCAGGCGCAGGTGCAGGCGGAGGTCGACCGCTACGAGGCCGACTTCGAGCGGCTGACGGCTGCCGAGCAGGCGCGGGTCACCACGGCGCTGGCCGGCCCGGTCCTCGCCGCACCGCCGGCCGCCGTCGCCGCGGCCGGCGCCCCCGGCCCCGCCGCCGCCACCGCCGTCGAGACCGCCCTGGCCCAGCTCGGCGACCCCTACGTGTGGGGCTCCTCCGGTCCCGACGGGTTCGACTGCTCGGGGCTGACCCAGTACGCCTACGCCGCCGCCGGGATCTCGCTGCCGCACTCGAGCAAGGCGCAGTCGACGATGGGCACGCCGGTCTCGCGCGCCGAGCTGCTGCCCGGCGACATCGTGTACTTCTACTCGCCGGTCAGCCACGTCGGCATCTACATCGGCGACGGCCGCATGGTGCACGCCCGCACGTTCGGGCAGCCCGTCGCGGTGACCAGCGTCGACCAGGCCGGGTACCGCGGCGCCGTCCGCGTCGCCTGAGTCACGCGTGGGGCCGGCGGCCCTCGGCGAGCACCTGCACCAGCGCGGCGATCCGCTTCGCCCGGGTGGCCGGGGTCGCGGCGGTCTGCACCCGGTACAGGACGGCGTAGCGGTTCTGCCGGTCGAGCGCGTCGAAGGCCGCGCGCGCGGCGGGCGAGGCGTCCAGCGCGGCGGTGAGGTCGTCGGGCACGGTGGCGGTGGCCGGGCCGGCGTAGGCGCGGTCCCAGCGGCCGTCGGCCTGCGCCGCCGCCACCTGCGCCAGGCCCGCCGGGCGCATCCGCCCGGCCGCGGTGAGCTCGACGACGGCGGCCACGTTCTTCTGTGACCACACGCTGCGCGGCCGGCGCGGGGTGACGCGGATGAGGTACCACTGCTCGTCGAAGCGGTTGGAGCGGCCGTCGATCCAGCCGAAGCACAGCACGGACTCGACCAGCTCGGCGTAGGTCAGCGACGGCACCCCGGCGCCCTTCTTGGCCAGCTTGACGTACAGGCCGGGCGCGGAGGCGTGCTCGGCCTCCAGCCACGCCTCGAAGGCGGCCTGGTCGGGGAAGGCGAGCACCGGCAGGTCGGTCGGCACGGTCACGGCCGCCGATCCTGGCCGCCGTCCCGGGTGCCGTCCAGGGGCCGGTTGTGCTGGGGTGGGGCCGTGGCGGACAACTACATCGCAGAACTGGGGTTCGGGGCGCCGGCCATCGACGACGAGGCGTTCGTCGCGCCGACGGCGGTGGTGGTCGGCGCGGTCACGATGGGACCGCACTCGAGCATCTGGTACGGCGCGGTCGCGCGCGCCGACCACGAGGTGATCGAGATCGGCGAGGGCTCCAACGTCCAGGACGGCAGCACGCTGCACTCCGACCCCGGTTTCCCGCTGGTCATCGGCCGCGGCGTGACCGTGGGCCACCGGGTGGTGCTGCACGGCGCGCGCATCGACGACGACGTCCTGATCGGCATGGGCAGCGTCGTCATGAACGGTGCGCACGTCGGCGCGGGCTCGATCGTGGCCGCCGGCGCCGTCGTCACCCAGGGCACCGAGGTGCCCGCCGGCTCCCTGGTGGCCGGTGTCCCGGCGACGGTGCGCCGGCAGGTCACCGACGACGACCTGACCCACATCCGGCTCAACGCGCAGAGCTACACCGAGCGGCTGCCCGCGGCGCGCAGGGTGCGCCCGGTGGTGCGCCGCCCGCTGCCCCCGGCCGGCCACATCCCGGGCGACGCCGCCGACTGAGGAAGGACCCCCTCGCGCCCCACCGCTCGCAGGCTCGCGGCGGGACCCTGCGAGGGGGCCGTTCCATCCGCTCGCGAGGGGCCGTTCCCTCACGTCACCAGGCGGACGACGGCGGCGCGGATCTCGTCGAGGGACAGCGCCAGCGTCGCGTCACCGGCGCCCAGCTCGACGCGCAGCACGCCCGGGTCGCCGGTGGACGCCGCCGAGGGCCAGGTCCACAGCCCGCCCTCGGCGAGCTCCCGCGCGGCGGCGCCGAACGCCTCCGGCGTGGTCTCCAGCAGCAGGTGCAGCATCGGCGTCTGCGGCGGGTCGGGGACGACGCGCACGCCGGGCAGGTCGCGCACGCAGGCGGCCACCTCGCGCGCCCGCTCCAGGTAGCGCGGCATCAGCGGCAGCCGCTGCCGCAGGCACGTCAGCGCCGACGCCGCGCCCGGCCACAGCCCGAACAGCGTCCCGCCCATGCGGTGCCGCCACTCTTGCACCTCGGCGACGACGTCGGCCGGCCCCGCCAGGCAGCACCCGGCGAGCGCGCCGAGGCCCTTGTAGAAGCTGACGTAGACGGTGTCGAAGGGGGCGGCGACGTCGGCCGGCGGCAGGTCGTAGCCGGCCGTGGCCTCCCACAGCCGGGCGCCGTCGAGGTGGGCCACGGAGTGCACGTCGTGCGCCCACGCCGTCTGCTCGACGACGTCGTCCCACGGCGGCAGCTGCCCGCCGAGGTCGCGCTGGGGCAGCTCCACCACCAGCGCGGCCGGCGACTCGGCGACGGCGTCGAGGTCGGCGCGCAGCAGCAGCCGGTGCCGGTCGCCGACCGGGCGCGGCACCAGCCCGTGCAGCCGCTCGAGTGCGCCGCCCTCGTGCTGGAACAGGTGGCAGTGGGGGTGGGCGACGACGGTGCGCCGCAGCGTGCGCCCGGCGTGCACCCGCAGCACGGCCTGCTGGGCCATCGTGCCGCTGGGCAGGTACACCGCCGCGGGCTTGCCCAGCAGGCCGGCCACCTCGGCCTCCAGCTCCGCGACGACGCCGCCGGCGCCGTAGCGGTCCACCGCGGTGTCGGCCGGGATCGTCGCCAGCAGCGCGCCGGCGCGCACCGGCCCGTGCCCGGACAGGGCGCGGTCGCAGGACGGGCGGAGGGCCTCGAGGTCGCTCACCCGCGCCAGTCTGCCCGGCCAGCTCTGCGCGAGATCGGCGGTCTCGTGGCGATCGGCCGCTGATGACCACGAGACCGCCGATCTCGCCGAGGAGGGGAGGGCCTCAGCCGCCCAGCAGCTCGCGCACCAGCGCGCCGACGGCGTCGGCCTCGATGAGGAACCCGTCGTGCCCGTACGGCGAGGAGATCACCCGCAGCGGCACCCCCAGCCCGTCGGCCACCCGCTGCTGCAGGTCCAGCGGGTAGAGCCGGTCGCTGTCCACCCCGGCGACGACGGCGCGCGCGGTCACCCGGGCCAGCGCCGCCTCCACCCCGCCCCGGCCGCGGCCGACGTCCCAGGTGTTCATCGCCTCGGTGAGCACCAGGTAGCTGCCGGCGTCGAAGCGGCGGGTGAGCTTGTCGGCGTGGTGCTCCAGGTAGGAGGCGACGGCGAACCGGCCGTCGTCCTGCACGGTCGCGCCGAAGCGCTCCTCGAGCTCCAGCGCGCTGCGGTAGGTCAGGTGCGCGATCCGCCGGGCGACGCCGAGCCCGGCGGACGGGTCGGCGCGGATGGCGGCCTGCTGGGTGGTCTGCGTGCCGAGCTGGTCGGCGGTGACCGCGGCGCCCGAGGCGAGGAAGAACAGCCCGGCCACCCGGTCGGGCAGTGCCACCGCCCACTCCAGCGCCCGCATGCCGCCCATCGACCCGCCGACGACGGCCGCCCACCGGCGCACCCCCAGCGCGTCGGCCAGCGCCGCCTCGACCAGGACCTGGTCGCCGACCGTCACCTCGGGGAACCGCGACCCCCACGGGGAGCCGTCGGGCGCCGTCGACGACGGTCCGGTGGTCCCCTGGCACCCGCCGAGCACGTTGGCGCAGACGACGAAGAGCCGGTCGGTGTCCAGCGGCGCGCCCGGCCCGACCAGCGACGCCCACCAGCCGGGTGTCGGGTGGCCGGGCCCGGCGGGGCCGGTGACGTGGCTGTCGCCGGTGAGCGCGTGCTCGACCAGCACCGCGTTGCCGCCGTCGGGGGCGAGCGTCCCCCACGTCTCGTAGGCGACCCGGACGCCGGGCAGCACCCCACCGCGCTCGAGGCGGACCGGTCCGTCCAGGTCGAGGAACAGCCGGTCCCCGGCGGGGTCGCCGTCGCGCCACCCGCCGGTGCGCGGCGGGGTGCGGGACCCGGGGAGGTCCCGCACCCCCGTCACGTCAGGCTCCCTTGGCGGCGCGGAACCCGGCCTCGAGGTCGGCCAGGACGTCCTCGATCCCCTCCAGGCCGGCGGCCAGCCGCACCAGGCCCGGGGTGACGCCGGCGGTCAGCTGCTCGTCGGCGGTCAGCTGCGAGTGGGTCGTGGACGCCGGGTGGATGACCAGGCTGCGCACGTCGCCGATGTTGGCCACGTGGCTGTGCAGCTCCAGCCCCTCGACGAACCGCTTCCCGGCCTCGATGCCGCCGCGGATCTCGAAGGCCAGCACCGCGCCGGCGCCCTTGGGGGCGTAGCGCTGCTGGGCGGCGTGCCACGGCGAGGACGGCAGGCCGGCGTAGTGCACCGCCTCCACCTCGTCGTGCGCCTCGAGGAACTCGGCCACCCGTTGGGCGTTGGCCACGTGCCGCTCCATGCGCAGCGACAGCGTCTCGATGCCCTGCACCACCAGCCAGGCGTTGAACGGGCTGATCGCCGGTCCGAGGTCGCGCAGCAGTTGCACCCGCGCCTTGAGCGCGTAGGCCGGCGCGCCGAGGTCGGCGTAGACGACGCCGTGGTAGGTGGGGTCCGGCGTGGTGAACCCGGGGAACTTCCCGGACGTCCAGTCGAACCCGCCGCCGTCGACGATGACGCCGGCGATCGCGGTGCCGTGCCCGCCGAGGTACTTGGTGGCCGAGTGCACGACGACGTCGGCACCGTGCTCGAGCGGGCGCACCAGGTACGGCGTGGCGATGGTGTTGTCGACGATCAGCGGCACGCCGTTGCGGTGCGCCACCTCGGCCACGGCGGCGATGTCCAGGACGTCGCCCTTCGGGTTGCCGATGGACTCGCCGTAGAACGCCTTGGTGTTCTCGCGGACCAGCGCCTGCCAGTTCTGCGGGTCGTCGGGCTCCTCGACGAAGGACACCTCGACGCCGAGCTTGGGCAGCGAGTGGTGCAGCAGGTTGTACGTGCCGCCGTAGAGCGAGGCGGAGGCGACGACGTGGCTGCCGGCCTCGGCGACGTTGAGCAGCGCGAGGGTCTCCGCGGCCTGGCCGCTGGCCACCGCGAGCGCCGCGACCCCGCCCTCGAGGGAGGCGACGCGCTGCTCGAGCGCGTCCTGCGTGGGGTTCATGATCCGCGTGTAGATGTTGCCCAGCTCCGCCAGCGCGAACAGGTCCGCGGCGTGCTGGGTGTCGCGGAACTGGTAGCTGGTGGTGGCGTAGATGGGCAGCGCCCGGGCCCCGGTGGTGGGGTCGGGGCTGGTCCCGGCGTGGATCTGCCGGGTCTCGAAGCTCCAGCTCTTCGGGTCGGTCACGCGCCGTCTCCTCTCGTCCCGGAGGACCTGCGGCGCACAGGTGCTCCGTCCTTGCCGGGCGGCGGGCGCCGCACGGCCGGCTCTTCCCCTGGGAGCACCTCAGACGGAGGAAGAGGTTGCCGGGCAGCCAGCCAGGTGCTTCGCGCTGCCTCTCGTGAGCCTGGTCCGACGATAGCCGAGGTCAGCGACTCCCGGTCCCGGGGTACGGGCGGGCCAGGGCCGCGCGGGCGTCCTCGTCGAGGCGGCGCACCAGCTCGGCGGCGGGGACGGCCTCGACGAGGGGGTGGGCCTGCCCGGCCCACAGGTTGTAGCCGCCGTCGTCGCCGGCCCGCCGGGCGGCGGCGCGCAGCGGCGCGGTCAGGTGGTGCACCTCGGGGTAGGCCGCCGGCGCGGCGGCGGAGTGCTCGGTGAGGAACCGGTTGACCAGCCCGCGGGCGCGCCGGCCGCTGAAGGCCCGGGTGAGCGCCGTCCGCCCGTGCGTGGTCAGCGCCGCGCGGTGCTCCGGGGTGGTCCCCGCCTCGGGGCAGCAGAGGAACGCGGTCCCCAGCTGCGCGGCCTCGGCGCCGGCGACGAGCACCGCGGCGACGGCGGCGCCGTCGGGGATGCCGCCGGCGGCGACCAGCGGCAGGTCCACGGCCCGGGCGACCAGCCGCAGCAGCGGCAGCAGCCCGTACTCGCCCTCGCCGTCGCGGTCGGCGAAGCTCCCGCGGTGCCCGCCGGCCTCGACGCCCTGCACGACCAGCGCGTCGGCGCCGACGTCGCGGGCGGCGACCGCCTCCTCCGGGGTGGTGACGGTCACGAGCACGGTGGCCCCGGCGTCGTGCAGCGCGGCGACCGCGTCGGCGGGGGGCAGGCCGAAGGTGGAGGAGACCACCGGCACCCGCTCCTCGGCGAGCAGGGCGACCTTGTCCTCCCAGGCGTCGTCGTCGGCTCGGGGCTCGCCCAGCCCGACGCCCCAGCGGCGGGCCTCGGCGTCGAGCTCGCGGGCGTAGCGGCCCACGGCGCCGGCGTCACCGGGCGGGCCGGGCACGAACACGTTGACGGCGAACCGCTGCTGGGTCATCGCGCGGACGGCGTGGATCTCCTCGCGCACCGCCGCCGGCGTGCGGTAGCCGGCGGCCAGGCAGCCCAGCCCGCCCGCCTCGGACACGGCCGCGGCCAGGGCCGGGGTCGACGGCCCGCCGGCCATCGGGGCCTGCACGATCGGGCGGCGCAGCTCCAGGACCATGCCGGCCATCCTCCGCCCCGGCAGGGCCGGCCGGGCGCGGGTCAGCCCGGCGGGGAGACGGTCGTCGGCTCGGTGGCGGGGGCCGTCGGGGCCCGCGTGGTGGTCGGGACCGGCGGCTCCGACGGCGTCTCCCCGGGGGTGGTGGCCGGCGGCGTGGTCGGCGACGGGGCCGTGGTCGGCCCGGTCGTCGGCGGCTCGGTCGGCGGCGTCGTCGGGACGTCGGTCGTCGCGGGGGCCTCCGGAGCCGGCGGGGCGGTGGTGGCCGGCGGTGCGGGGGGCGGCGTGGTCACGGTCGTGGTGCCGGCCGGCGCGGTGCCGGCCGGGTCCGGGCGCACGTAGAGGTAGAGCAGCCCCAGGCCGAGGAACAGCACGACCAGGACCACCGTGGAGGTGCGGGCCCGCCCGATGTGTCCGGGCGTGCGGCGCAGCGCGGACAGGCCGAAGCGGCCGCGGCCGGCCGGGTCGCCGCCGGGGTGGGGCTCGGCGGCGGGCTCCGGACCGGGGGAGCGCGGGGCGCCGGGGACGGTCACGGCTTGGCCGCCGGCGCGGGTCGGGTCGCGACGGCCGGCTCGGGACTCGGGGCGAGGGTGAGCCCCGCCGCGGCGAAGGCCAGCACGATCCGCTCGCGCAGGTCGCGGCCCACCTCGAACTGCCGCCCGGGCAGCGTCCGGGCCACCACCCGCACGTTGACCTGGTCGAGGTCGATGCTCTCCACGCCCATGACGCTGGGCTCGTCGAGGAGCAGCCGGCGCAGCTCGGCGTCGGCGAACGCGTCCCGGCCGACGTCGTGGAGGATCTCGTTGACCCGGGTGACGTCGGCGCTGGTGGGCACCGGGACGTCGACCACCGCCCGCGCCCAGTCGCGGGAGAGGTTGGTGACCTTGACGATCTGCCCGTTGGGCACGGTCACCACCTCGCCGTCGGCCGAGCGCAGCCGGGTCACCCGCAGCGTGACGTCCTCGACGGTGCCCGCGGCCGGGTCGCCCCCGCCGGTGACGGCGATGGAGACGACGTCGCCGAAGCCGTACTGCCGCTCGGTGATGAGGAAGAACCCGGCGAGGACGTCGCCGACGATGCGCTGCGCGCCGAAGCCCAGCCCGACGCCGAGCACGGTGGCCGGCGCGACCAGCCCGGTGATCGGGACGCCGAGGCGGTCGAGCACGTAGAACGCCGCCACGGTGTAGACCAGCACGATCAGCGCCCACGTGATCACCTGGGTGAGCGAGTGCCGGTGCTTGGCGGCCTCCGAGCGCACCAGCACGTCGCCGCCGGTGGCGCGCGCGTCGATGCGGTCGGTGATCCGGGTGCCCACCCAGGTGGTGAAGCGGGCGACCAGCACCGAGCCCAGGATGATCAGCACGATCTCCAGGCCGCGGCCGGCGAGCCAGTCGAGCAGGTCGGTCAGCGGGCCCATGGCAGGTCAGGTCCTCCGTCCGTGTCGCGTCGTGCCCCCATCCAACCGGGCCGCCCCGTCAGCACGCTCGGCGCGGCTCGACGAACAGCGACGCGACCGAGCGGCCGATCCGCCCGCCGGTGTCGTAGAGGTCGGCGGCGCACTGCCCGACCCCGGCGGGCCCCAGCGTGGTGACGGCGTCCATCGCCAGCCACCGCCCCTCCGGCCGGCGGAACAGCGCGACGACGAGGTCGACGTTGGCGAACGTCGCCTGCGACCAGTCCAGCGCCGCGGAGACGCCGCTGGCCGCGTCGGTCATCACCAGCAGGTGCTCCAGCGGCGTGATCGGCTCGCCCTCGACCAGGCCGCACAGCGGGCGGGTCCACACGGCGGCCGGGCCGGTCGCGGTGATCGAGCCGCCGGCCTCCCGCCACTCCAGCGACCGGTGGTAGGCGACCTCCTCGCGGAAGACGTCGAACTGCGCCGGGCGGCCGTCCTCCGGCCCGACCGGGAACCGCTGGGGCGGGTGCGCGGCGGCGGCCGAGTCGCGGACCCGCATCCGCCAGGCGGTCAGCCGCACCACCGGGCGCCCGCCGGCCTCCAGCGTCGCCTCGACCAGTTCGATCCGGCGGCCCGGGCGCAGCACCCGCGCGGCCACCCGCACCGGCCCCACCGGCACCGGCCCGAGGACGTCGAAGGCCAGCCGCACCGGCTGCCCGTCCTCGATCCCGCCGGCGCGCTCGGCCTCCCGGGCCAGCAGCGCGGCGGGCGGGCCGGCGTGCTGCAGGCCGGGGTCCCACGGCCCGATGGTGAGCGCGGTGGCGACGAAGGCGCCGGGACCGTCGGGCAGGTAGTAGGCGGAGGGCAGCTGCACGCCCCGCAGTCTCGCGCCGGTCCTCCCGGTCACCCGCGGCGGGCCAGCCACACCGCCGCGCCCACCCAGAGCGCGCCCGCGGCGGCCGCCGTCCACCACACCCAGCGCAGCGGCTGCCCCTCCGTGGACAGCGCCAGCAGGACGGCGACGACGCACACCGCGCCGGCCAGGGGCGTGGTGCGCACCAGGGTGCCGAGGGTGTCCGGCCCCGGGATGGCCACGAACAGCACCGCGGCGGCGACCAGCAGGAACCCGCACAGGGCGCCGAGGAAGCCCGCGGTCACCCCGACCTCGGCCGGCAGCACGACCGCGCCGAGACCGCCGGCCATGCCGCCGAGGGCGAGGCCGACCAGCAGCCGACGGCGCCGGCGCGACCACGGCGGGCGGGTCTCGGTCACGACGTCGAGGGTGCCCCGCGTCCCTGGGAGCCACGCGCGGGCGGGCGTCGCGCCCGACACACCGGTAGGTGGCGTCTGTCACTACGCCCGCTACAGTCGGACGGGTGCCGCACACCCGTCGTCCCGCCGTCGGCTATGCCACGACCGTCGCCGCGGCCGGCCTGTTCGCCGTCAACGGCACCGTCTCCACGCTCGCGCTGCAGGCCGGCGTCCCGCCGACCTGGCTGACCGCGATGCGCTGCGGCGGGGCGGCGGTGGGCCTGCTGGCCGCGCTGGCGCTGGTCTCGCCGCACCGGCTGCGGCTGTCCTGGCGGGAGGTGCCCTTCCTCGCCGCCTTCGGCGTGGTGGGCGTCGCACTGACCCAGTTCCTCTACTTCGTGGCCATCGGCCGGCTGCCGGTCGGCATCGCCCTGGTCTTCGAGATGACCGCGCCGGTCGGGATCGCGCTGTGGGTCCGGCTGGTGCGCCGGGAGCCGGTGCGGCCCCGCATCTGGGTGGCCCTGAGCCTGTCGCTGTCGGGACTGGTCCTGGTCGCCCAGGTGTGGCGGGGCGGCGGGTCGCTGGACCTGCTCGGCGTCGGCGCCGCCCTGGCCGCGGCGGTGTGCCTGGCCACCTACTACCTGATGGGCGAGCGCGGGGCAGCCACCCGCGACCCGGTCGCGCTGACCACCTGGACGTTCGTGGCCGCGGCCCTGTTCTGGGCCGTCGTCGCGCCGTTCACCGCCCCCTTCGACGCCGGGGTGCTCGGCGAGCGGGTGCCGGTCTCGCTCGGCGCGGTGGCGCTGCCGCTGTGGGTGCTGGTGCTGTCGATCGTCGTCCTCGGGGCGATCGTGCCGTTCTGGCTGTCGATCGCCGCGCTGCGGCACCTGCCGCCCACCACCGCCGGCCTGGTGGCCACCGTCGAGCCGGTGCTCGCCTCGGTGGTGGCCTGGCTGTGGGTCGAGCAGGTGCTCAGCGGCTGGCAGGTCGTCGGCGGGCTCGTCGTCCTGGGCGGCATCGCGCTGGCCCAGACCGCGCGGACGGCCCCGGTGCGGCCGGCGCCGGCGCCCCTCCCGGAGGCGCCCGCGCCGCTCGCGCCGGGCCGCTCGCCCGCCTAGGTGACCTTCTGCGCGTCGCGCAGCCAGCCGGCCAGCCGCTCCATGTATCGGGCCTGGGCGGCGTGGTCCATGCCGACGTACTCCCACGGGTGCACCTGGCCGGCCTGCGCGGCGGGCAGCAGCCCGTAGGTGGGCTGACCGGCCATCTGCTCCGGCGTCATCGCACCGCGCAGCGAGTACAGCAGGACGTCGCTGCGGTACTGCGGCACGACCTCCCAGCTCGCCGTCTCCCAGAAGTACCCCTCGCCGCCGGGGTCGACGAACTGCACGCCGAGGTCGCGGTAGAGGCGCAGTGACGGGTCGTCGGCGGCCTTGGCCATGTAGAAGCCCTCGTCGGGGTAGGCCGCCACCGGCAGCACGGTGACGCCGGAGGAGGCGGCCTCGGTGAGCGCGGCCGCGGCGTCGTCGTAGGCCTGCCGGGCCGCGCGGGCCTCCCCGCCGTCGGTGTCGGCGCCGAGGGCCGCGGCCAGCTCGGCGGTGCGCTCGACGACGTCGGCGGCCGACCCGCGCCAGGCGATCGCGACGATGGGCGCGATCCGCGCCACCTGCTCCTGCTGCTCGAGGGACTCGAACCCGTACAGCGGCTGGGTGGCGTCCAGCGTCCCCTCGGAGTCGACCGGGTAGACGCTGGTGACGACGACGTCGGGATCGGCCGCGGCCAGCGCCTCGAGGTCGATCGCGCCGTAGCTCTCGCCGACGACCTCCACACCGGACAGGTCGCGCCCCTCGAACTGGACGTCGTCGGCGGCCGAGGTCTGCCCGAAGGTGGCCACCGGCTCGATGCCGAGGTTCCACAGCGAGGAGACGACGTCGTTGAGGCCGGCGACCCGCTGGGGCCGCGCGTCGAGCTCGACGGTGGTGCCGACGTCGTCGGTGAACGACCAGCCCTGCCCGGACGAGGCGGCCGCCTGCGTGTCCTCGGAGGTCGAGCAGGCGCTCGCGGCGAGCAGCGTCGCGAGCGCCAGGGAGGCGCCGAGCAGGCGCGGGGGTCGGGACACGGGGTCTCCTCGCGGGTCGGGGCAGGGGGTTCCCCCTGCGAGCGAGGGCAGGTTAGCCTTGCCTTACCAGCGGTCCGCACGGGCCGGCCCCGAGCGGAGGAGACACCGGTGGCGACGACGACCGAGGCCGTGACTGCGGCGCTGCCGCAGTGGCTGTTCTTCGACACCGTCGTCGCGCGGGTGCGCCTGCTGGGCCCGTCGATCGTGCGGATCACCCTCACCGGCCCGCGGCTGGGGGAGTTCGGCGTCGCCGGTGACGACCAGCGGGTCAAGCTCGTCCTCGTCCCCGATCCCACCGCGCTGGCCGAGCTGCACGCCGCCGGCGCCGAGTGGTACCCCGCCTGGTGCGCGCTGCCCGAGGAGCGGCGGCCGGTGCTGCGCACCTACACCGTGCGCGCGGCGCGGCCGGAGGCGGCCGAGGTCGACCTCGACGTCGTCCTGCACGGCGTCGACGACGGGTCCGCGGGCCCGGCGGCGACCTGGGCCGCGCAGGCCGCGCCCGGCGACCCGGTGGTGCTCATGGGCCCCGACCGGCCCGGCCGCGGCCGCGCCTGGGGCGTGGAGTGGGCGCCGCCGCAGACCGCCCGCTGCCTGCTGCTGGCCGGCGACGAGACCGCTGTCCCCGCCGTCGGCGCGATCCTCGAGTCCCTGCCGCCGGGCCGGCGCGCCGTCGCCGTCCTCGAGGTGCCCGGGGGGCGCGACGTGCAGGACCTGCGGCTGCCCGTGGGCGTGGAGGTCCGCTGGCTGGCGCGCGGCGACCGCCGGCGCGGGGAGCTGCTCGTCCCCGCCGTGCACGCCGCGCTGGTCGACCTCGGGATCGCCGCGGCACCGGCTCCCGACCCGGAGGACGTCGACCTCGACAGCGGGCCGCTGTGGGAGGTCCCCGAGGACCCCGGTGCGGGCGCGGGCTGCTACGCCTGGCTCGCCGGTGAGGCGGGGGTGGTCAAGCGGCTGCGGCGGCACCTGGTCGCCGACCTCGGCGTCGACCGGCGCTCGGTGGCCTTCATGGGCTACTGGCGCGAGGGCCGCTCCGAGTCGTGAGGCCCCGCGGGGATCAGGTGACCTGATCGTGCGGCGTCCTCCCTCACGGTGGGACGTGCGGGAGGACGCCCGGGGATCAGGTCACCTGATCATCGCCCACCACCCGCACCGGCGTTCCCGTCAGCGCAGGCGGCGGACGGGGACCACCAGCGGCGTCCCGGCCACCGGGTCGGGCACCACGCGGGCCTCGAGGTCGAAGACGTCGGCCAGCAGCCGCTCGGTGAGCACCTCGTGCGGCGTCCCCGAGGCCACCAGGACGCCGTCGCGCATGGCCACCAGCCGCTGCGCGTAGCGGGCGGCGAGGTTGAGGTCGTGCAGCACGACGACGACGGTGCGGCCGCGCTCGGCGTGCAGCCGGGCCACCATCTCCAGGACGTCGATCTGGTGCGACAGGTCCAGGTAGGTCGTCGGCTCGTCGAGCAGGAGCAGGTCGGTCTCCTGCGCCAGCGCCATGGAGATCCAGGCCCGCTGCCGCTGCCCGCCGGAGAGCTCGTCGACCGGGCGGTCGGCGAGGTCGGCCATGTCGGTCCAGGCCAGCGCCTCGGCGACGACGGCCTCGTCCTCGCGCGACCACTGCCGCAGCCAGCTCTGGTGCGGGTGCCGGCCGCGGGCGACCAGGTCGGCCACGGTCAGCCCGGCCGGGGCCACCGGGGTCTGCGGCAGCAGGCCGAGGACGCGGGCCACCTCGCGGGTCGGCGTCCGCGCGATCGAGCGCCCGTCGAGCAGCACCCGGCCCGCCGCCGGGCGCAGCAGCCGGCCCAGCGCCCGCAGCAGCGTGGACTTGCCGCAGCCGTTGGGGCCGACGATCGCGGTGAACGAGCCGTCGGTGAGCGCGAGGTCCAGGCCGTCGACGACGACCCGGTCGTCGTAGGCCAGGCGCAGGTCCTCGGCGGCCAGACGGACGGCGGGGGCGGGCGGAGGCTCGTGCACGGGCGCCTCGGAGGTGGAGGTGGTCATGCGGGGGTCCGCCTCCCGCGGACGAGCAGCCAGAGCAGGTAGGGCGCGCCGACGGCGGCGGTGAGGATGCCGACGGGGAGCGCCTCGGGCAGGACGGTGCGGGTGAGCAGGTCGGCCCCGGTGACCAGCGCGGCCCCGAGCAGGCCCGACGCCAGCAGCGGCGGCCGTGAGCCCCCGGTCAGCCGGACGGCGATCTGCGGCACCACGAGCGCCACGAACGCGATCGGCCCGGCGGCGGCCACCGCGGCGGCCACGAGCAGGACCGCGACGACGACCACCGCCGCCTGGGCGCGGGCCAGCCGGACGCCGAGGCCGCGGGCGGTGTCGTCGCCGAACTGCAGGACACCCAGCACCCGACCGGCGGCCAGCGCGAGCGGCACCAGCACGGCCAGCGCGACCGCCAGCTGGGTCGCGTGGTCCCAGGTGCGGGCGTTGAGCGATCCGGTGATCCACACGTAGGCGGCCGCGGCGTCGTAGATCTCCGCGCGGGTGAGCAGCCAGTCGGTGAGCGCCGTGCCGGTGGTCCACAGCGCGATGCCGACCAGCACCAGGCGGAAGCCGTCGAGCCCGGCCCGCCAGGCGAGGACGAACAGCAGCGCACCCCAGACCAGCGCGCCGAGCAGCGCGGCCAGCGGCACGCCGAGGCCGCCGAGCAGCGCGCCGGCCGAGCCCCCACCGCCCAGCACGATGGCGGCCACCGCGCCGACCGAGGCGCCCTGGGTGATGCCGAGGACGTCGGGGGAGGCCAGCGGGTTGCGGGCGAAGGTCTGGAACAGCGCCCCGGCGATCCCCAGCGCGAGGCCGACCAGCACCCCGACCAGCGTCCGCGGGGCGCGCAGCTCCAGGACGACGAAGCGGTGGGCGTCGGTGCCCGCGCCGACCAGCGTGCGCAGCACGTCGACGGTGCCGATGGGGTAGTCGCCGCGGCCGAGGCCGGCCGCCGCCAGCAGCACCACGACGGCGAGCGCGACTGCCGGGACGACGACCGAGCGCCAGCGGAACCGCGCCGAGATCCTCCCGACCCGGACGGTGACCGCGCGGCCGCGCGGGCGCCCGCCGGGCTCGGGCGGCGTCGTCTCGCGGAGGGTGTCGGCGGTGGCGGTCACAGCGTCGCCACCCGCCGGCGGCGGACCAGCGCCACGAAGAACGGGCTGCCGACCAGCGCGAGCACGATGCCCACCTGCAGCTCGCCCGGGCGAGCCACGACCCGGCCCAGGACGTCGGCCGAGAGCAGCAGCACCGCCCCGAGCAGGCCGGAGCAGGGCACCAGCCAGCGGTGCGCCGGCCCGGTGAACCCCCGCACGGCGTGCGGCACGACCAGCCCGACGAAGGCGATCGGCCCGCAGGCGGCGGTGGCGGCCCCGGCCAGCAGCGTGACCGCGGCCAGCCCGAGCGCGCGGGCGAGCCACACCCGCTGGCCCAGGCCCCGGGCGACGTCCTCGCCCATGCCGAGCAGGTCGAGGGCGGGGGCGTTGAGCAGCGCGATCACCAGGCCGGCGGCGATGAACGGCGCCACCTGCCAGGCGACGTCGGCGCCGCGGCCGGCCAGCGCCCCCACCACCCAGAAGCGGAACGCGTCGAGGGAGTCCGAGTCGCTGACCAGAAGCGCCCGGACCAGCGCGAACAGCAGCGCCGACAGCGCCGCGCCGGCCAGCGCGAGGGTGACCGGGGTGGCGCCACCGCGCCCGGCCGAGCCGAGCACGAAGACGGCGACGGTGCCGGCCAGGGCCCCGGCGAAGGCGAACCAGACGTAGCCCGACGGCGTGCCGACGCCGAGCAGCGTGATCGCCAGGACGACGGCGAACGACGCCCCCGCCGTGACGCCGAGCAGGCCCGGGTCGCCCAGCGGGTTGCGGGTGTGGCCCTGCATCAGCGCGCCGGAGACGCCGAGCGCGGCACCGACGAGGAGGCCCAGCACCGTCCGCGGGACCCGCAGGTCCCAGACGATCACCGCCTCCTCGGTGCGCAGCGACCGGTCGGTGAGCGCGGTCCACACGGTGCCCAGGCCCAGGGGGCGGGTGCCGACGGCGATGCTCGCCGCGCACGCCGCGACGACCAGCACCAGCAGGAGCACGGCGCCCAGCACGCGGCGCCGGGTCCGCGCCGCGCGGGCCGTCCGCCCGGAGGTCCCCGCGGTCCCCGGGGTCGCCGGGGACGGGCGGGTGGGACTGAGGACGGGCACCGGCGAACTCCGGACGACAGGGGCTAGGTGAGGCTCACCTTAGTCCGCGGCCGGGTGGTGTGCTCACCCGTCCAGCCGGCGGCTGCCGGCACGCCACTCCTCCTCCACCCCGACCTGGCCGGGCGCGACGCCCGCCGCGGGCAGCTGCGGCCGCTCCCGCAGGCTGCGCTTGAGCTCAGCGAAGCCGGGGAAGCGGGCCAGGCCCACCACGTGGTCCCACAGCTCCGCGGCGCGGTCCTCGGCGGGCACCCGGCTGATCACGGGGCCGAAGAACGCGACGCCGGCCGGTGGCTCGAAGTGCAGGATCGGCGTGCCGACGTCGCGGCCGGTCAGCGACAGCGCCTCGTCGGTCTCGGCCTGCAGCACGCCGTCCCAGCGGTCGTCGTCGAGCGCCGCCGTCAGCTCGCGCGGCAGGCCGGCCCGCTCCAGCACCGGCTCGAGGTAGGCCGCCGTGCCACGCTCGGCCGCGGTGCCGGGACGGTCGGGCTCGGTCTCGAACACCCGCTGCCCGAGGTGCTCGTAGAGGACGCCGACCGCCGCGCGCCCGTGCTGCTCGCGCGTCTGCGCGCACACCCGCAGCAGCCGCAGCCCCGCGGTGTGGCCCGCCTCGTACTCGGGCGGGAAGTGCGAGTCGTAGTCGACGTGCGCGTTGAGCAGCCGCAGCGAGATCAGCCGCCAGTCGACGTCGTAGTCGCGCTGCGCGGCGACCAGGCGGACCCACCTGCTGGTCAGCCAGGCGAACGGGCAGACGGGGTCGAAGTAGAAGTGCAGGTCGGCCACGGCTCCATGCTGCCCCCGCCGCCGGGCCTCAGCCCACCGAGAGCGGCGCCGGGGCCCGCACTGCCGGCGTTCCTCGCGCCGTGCCGGTCCTGCAGCGCGGGCAGAGCACGAGGAAAACGGGCAACGGCGTGCCGGGAGCGCGGTGGAGGAACTCCGTCAGGCGGGCAGGAGGGCCTCGATGGCGGTGCGGACCTCGGGCGAGCCCGGGTCGGTCTGGGGGCGGAACCGCGCCACGACCGCGCCGTCGCCGTCGACCAGGAACTTCTCGAAGTTCCACTGCACCGGGCCGGCCTCGCCACCGGCGTCGGGCGCCGTCGTCAGCCGCTGGTACACCGGGTGCGCGCCCTCGCCGTTGACCTCGACCTTCTCGGTCATCGGGAAGGTGACGCCGTAGGTGGCCGAGCAGAACCCGGCGATCTCCTCGGCGGTGCCCGGCTCCTGCCCGGCGAACTGGTTGCAGGGCACCCCGACGACGGTGAACCCGCGCGGGCCGTACTCGCGCTGCAGCTCCTCGAGCCGGGTGTACTGCGGGGTCAGCCCGCACCGGCTGGCCACGTTGACCAGCAGCGCCGGACGACGGCCGGTGAGCTCGCCGAGGGTGGTGTCCTCGCCCCGCAGGGTGGCGACGGGCAGGTCGAGCAGGTCGGTCACGGGCACTCCTCGCGGGCGGGGACGGTCACCGGCACCAGCGCGCGGGAGGCCGGGCTCATTCCAGGTCGCTGATGTCGTCGGGGACGTCGACGGCGTGCTGGCGCAGCGCCGTCAGCGGGACCACCTCCAGCGCCCGCTCGTTGGTGGCCGCGAGCACGACGCCGGCCGCCGCCCCGGCGCGGTAGGCCTGCAGCCACCGCACGGCGACGACGCACCAGCGGTCGCCCGGGCGCAGTCCGGGGAAGCCGTACTCCGGCCGCGGCGTGGTGAGGTCGTTGCCGAGCTCGCGCTGCATCGTGAGGAACTCCTGGGACACCACGGCGCAGACGGTGTGGCTGCCGACGTCCTCCGGCCCGGTGCGGCAGGCGCCGTCGCGGAAGAAGCCGGTCAGCGGCTCGGTGCCGCAGGGCTCCAGCGCGCCGCCCAGCACGTTGCGCTCGGTCTCCGGCTCGGTCATGCCCGGATCGTGGCAGAGCGGCGGCGCCGCGCCCCGCGCCGCGTGCGCGGGCCCGGCCGGTGGTGCCGGCCGGGCCCGCACCGGGCTCAGGCGGTGCCGTCCCGGCGGCGTGCCGCCAGCAGCAGGACCTCACCCAGCAGCAGGACCAGCAGTCCTGCTCCCAGGGCGCGGCGCACGTCCGCGCCGGTGGAGGCCAGCTGCCCACCGGAGGAACCGTGCCCGCCGGCCGTCGCGGTCCCCGGACCGGCCGCGGGGCCGGCCCACGCGCCGGCGGACCCCGAGGTGGCCGCGGAGCCGGTCCAGGACCCCAACCACGGGCCGGTCCAGGACCCGGACCACGGGCGCGTCCACGGGCCGGTGGACGCACCGTCCCAGGCGGCCGGCCGGACGGATCCCGGGCCGTCGGCGGTCCCGTCGCCCGGCCGGCTGCCGGGCTGGGTCCCCGGGTGCTGCGGGCCGGCCGGGTGCGCCGGCTCCTGCGGACCGGCCGGGGGAGTCGGGCCGGCCGGGGGAGTCGTTCCGCTCGACGGCGCGCAGTCGGCCGACGCGTCGCCCAGCACGCCCACGCCCACACCGCAGACGGTCACGGGCACGTCGACGAGGGCGCCGTCCCCGCTGCCGGGGGCGCCGGCGGGCGGGGGGCAGTCCCCGGCGGCGTCGCCGAGCACGCCCACGCCCACGCCGCAGACGGTGACGGGCACGTCGACGAGGGCGTCGTCCCCGCCGTCCGCACCGCTCGCGGACGGGGTGCACTCCGCCGAGGCGTCGCCGAGCACGCCGGCGCCGACCCCGCACACGGTCACCGGCACGGTGACCGCACCGGCCGGCGCCGCCGGGGTGGTGCCGGAGGCCTCCGCGTCGCCGAGCACGCCGACGGCGTTGCCCGACACGGTGACCGGGACGGCGACGTCGGCCTGCGGGGGAGCCGGGGTGGGAGCGGGCGCCGGAGCGGCCGGTTCCTGGTGGACCCCACCGTCGGCGACCGCGACGTCGTTGCCGCCGGTCGTCACGGGCACCGAGACGGCGGCGGGGCCGAGGTCGACGGTGAGGTCGGCGGTGACGGCGGGCAGCTCGAGCCCGGCGTCGGCGGGGGCGTCGGTGAGGACGCCGAGGGAGTTGTCGGTGACGGTGACCGGCACGGTGACGTCGAGATCGTCGGTCAGGTCGTCGGACGCGGCGGCGACGCCGGTGCCGACGGCCAGCAGGCCGCCGGTCAGCAGCGCCACGCGCAGGGCACGGGTGGCCCACGTGGTCCTGGAGGTGTTCACGGGAGGTCTCCTCGACTGGGTGCTGGGACCCCGGTCCCGGACGGGACGGCGGGGGTCGTGCGCTCGGCCGGCCCGCGGGCCGGCGGCGCAGCACTCAGTCGGGGGAGGTGTCGGGGTCGACCGGGTCGGCGGCCGCGGCGTCGCGGGCACCGGCGGACACCGCGCCGGCCGCCGCGAGCAGCGCGGCGGGAGCGGTCGCCGCCAGGTCGGCGGCGGGCTGGTCGCGGTCGGCACCGGCGCCGGACGCCGCCGTGCCCGCCGGCGCCGGCCCGACCGGCACGGCCGGCGGCAGCGGGGCGACCGGCGCGACCGGCAGCGGCGGCGCGGGGACGACGGCGGGAGCGGACGGCGCGGCGACCGGGCCGGCCGTCGCCGTGGCGTCCGGCGACCCCGGGTCCGGGGTCACGGCACCCGGGGCCGCCGGAACGGGGGCGTCCACCGCACCGGCGGCGGACGGCGGGACGACGGCGGGCGCCTGCAGCGACACGGGGTCGGCCACCACGGGGTCGGCCACCACGGGGTCGGCCACCGCGGGGCCGGCGGCCGGGCCCGGGACGGGCGGCAGCACACCGGTCACCGGCTCGACGACGTCGTCCACCGGGGCGAGCACGTCGGTGACGGGCAGGAGCACGTCGGTCACCGGGGCCAGCGCGTCGGTGACGGGGGTCAGCGCGTCGGTGACCGGGGCCAGGGTCTGCGCCGCGGGGGCCAGCACCGGCTCGAGTGCGGCGGTGACCGGCGCGACGGCGTCCGTCAGCGGCGCCACCACCGGCGTCGCGGCCCGGGAGACCGCCTCGGTCAGCGGTGGCAGCACCGGCTCGAGGACCGGGCTCAGCGCCTCGCCGACGGGTGCGGCGACGGGCCCCACCAGGTCACCGGCCGGAGCGAGCACGGGAACGGGCGGCGCCTCGTCGGCCGAGGCGGGGACCTGACCGCCCAGCCACGCCCCGGCCCCGAGGCCGGCCAGCAGCAGGGCGCGGCCGCTCCACCGGCGCAGGCGGGCGCGACGGCCCGTCGTTCCCCCGGCCATCGCACCCCCTTCCGACACGGTGACTCTCGGCATCCAGATTGGAACGGACGGTCACCGCGAAACGGCAGTCACCCGATGGGCGGAGCCGTCCTGACCGACCGTGACCGCCGGGTCGACCGCTGCCCGCCCCGGTCGCCCGATGGGCGGTCCCCGGTGGCAGAGTCCGGGCGTGACCGTCGACACTCCCGGCGCGACCGGCCCCTCGACCGGCCCCTCGACCGGCCCCTCGACCGGCCCCTCGACCGGCCCGACCGGCCCGGCCGTCCTCTGGCAGCCGACGCGGGAGTCCCGCGACGCGACCCGGCTGGCCGGGTTCGCCCGCGACGCGGCCGCCCGGCGCGGGCTCGACCTCGACCCGACCGACTACGACTCGATCTGGCGCTGGTCGGTGGAGCACCTCGACCAGTTCTGGGCCGACGTCGCCGCCTGGTCGGGCGTGCTGCCCGGCGTCCCCGACGACCGGGTGCTGACCGACCGGCGGATGCCCGGCGCCGTCTGGTTCCCCGACGCCACCGTCAACTACGCGGAGCAGGCCCTGCGCCACGCCACGGACGAGCACCCCGCGCTCATCGCGGTGGCCGAGGACGCCGACCCGGTGGAGGTCTCCTGGGCCGACCTGCGCGGGCAGGTCGGCGCGTTCGCCGCCACGCTGCGCCGACTGGGCGTGCGGCGCGGCGACCGCGTCGCGGGGTACCTGCCCAACGTCCCCGAGGCGGTCGTCGCGTTCCTGGGCGCGGCGTCGATCGGCGCCGTGTGGTCCTCCTGCGCGCCGGACTTCGGCACCCGCGCCGTCCTCGACCGGTTCGCCCAGATCGAGCCCACCGTGCTGGTCGCCGTCGACGGGTACCGCTTCAACGGCCGGGCCCACGACCGGCGCGACGTCGTCGCCGAGCTCCGGGCCGCGCTGCCCACGGTGACGACGACGGTCGCCGTCCCCCGGCTGTTCCCCGACGAGCTGCCCGACGGCGCGCTGGCCTGGGCCGACGCCGTCGCCGACGCGCAGGAGCCCGAGTTCGAGGCGCTGCCGTTCGACGCCCCGCTGTGGATCGTCTACTCCTCGGGCACCACCGGGCTGCCCAAGGGGATCGTGCACGGGCACGGCGGTGTCGTCCTCGAGCAGCACAAGCAGCTGGGCCTGCACGGCGACGTCGGCCCCGGCGACCGCTTCTACTGGTACGCCTCCACGGCCTGGATCATGTGGAACATCGCCACCTCGGCGCTGCTGCGCGGCGCCACCGTGGTCGTCCACGACGGCGCCCCCGCGTACCCGGCGGTCGACGCGCAGTTCGCCCTCGCCGCCCGCACCGGCCTGACCTACCTGGGCACCAGCGCCGGCTACCTGGTCGCCTGCGAGAAGGCCGGCATCCGCCCGGGGGAGGACCACGACCTGTCGGCGCTGCGCACGATCGGGTCCACCGGCTCACCCCTGCCCGAGTCGGCGTTCCACTGGGTCTACGACGCGGTGGGCGGTCACGTCTTCCTCGGCTCGGTGTCGGGCGGCACCGACGTCGCCACCGGGTTCATCGGCAGCACCCTGCTGCTGCCGGTGACCGCCGGGGAGCTGCAGCGGCCGATGCTCGGCGTCGCCGCGGCGGCGTGGGACGAGGACGGCCGGCCGGTCGTCGGCGAGCTCGGCGAGCTGGTGGTCACCGAGCCGATGCCGTCGATGCCGCTGTACTTCTGGAACGACACCCCTCCGGGCCCGGCCGGCAGCCGCTACCGCGAGGCCTACTTCGAGCCGTGGCCGGGCGTGTGGCGGCACGGCGACTGGATGGAGGTCACCGAGCGCGGCACCTGCCTGATCACCGGCCGCTCGGACTCCACGCTCAACCGCGGCGGCGTGCGCATGGGCACCGCCGACATCTACGCCGCCGTCGAGGCCTTCCCGGAGATCGCCGACTGCGTCGTCCTCGGCGTCGAGCAGCGCGACGGCGGCTACTGGATGCCGCTGTTCGTGCAGCTGGCCCCCGGCGCGGAGCTCACCGACGACCTCGCCGACCGCATCCGCGCCGCCATCCGCACCTCGGCCAGCCCGCGGCACGTGCCCGACGAGATCCTGGTGGCGCCCGGCGTCCCGCACACCCGCACCGGCAAGCGGCTGGAGGTGCCGCTCAAGCGGCTGTTCCAGGGCGTGGCGCCGGAGAAGGCGGTCAACCCCGGGGCCGTCGACGACGCGTCGCTGGTCGAGCACTACGTCGCCCTGGCCCGCGAGCGCGGGGCCCGCTAGCCCGAGAACGGCCCCCGCAGCGCCGCCCACTGCAGCAGCAGGACGGTCTTGGCGTCGGCGATCCGGCCGTCGCCGGCCATGGCCAGGGCCTCGTCGAACGGCAGCTCGAGCACCTCGATGTCCTCGCCCTCCTCGGCGAGCCCGCCCCCGGCCGACACCCGGTCGGCGGGGGTGTACGAGCCGGCGAAGAAGGCCAGCCGCTCGGTCACCGACCCCGGGCTCATCCACACGTCGGGCAGCCGGGTCAGCGGCCCGACGGCGACGCCGAGCTCCTCGGCGGCCTCCCGGCGGACCGCGGCCTCGGCGTCCTGCTCGTCGAGCAGCCCGGCGGCGGTCTCGACGAGCATCCCGTCGGGGGAGCCGTTGACGTAGGCCGGGAACCGGAACTGGCGGGTGAGCAGCACGGTGCGGCGGGCGGTGTCGTGGAGCAGCACGGTGGCGCCGTTGCCGCGGTCGTGCGTCTCGCGCCGCTCGGTGTGCCACACGCCGTCGCGGCCGCGCCGGTCGAACGTCGTCCGCCGGTTGACGTACCAGGAGCTGGAGAGCACCTCGACGTCGCGGACGACGACGTCGGGGTTGCCGGTGAGGTCGCGGCCGGCGCGGTCCAGGCCGGTCCGCCCCCGCGCGTCGGGCAGGTCCACCCCGAGGACGCCGGTCACCGCGTCACCGCCGGCACCTCGTCGAGGCTGCGGTACACCGCGGCACCACGGGCGCGGGCCAGCGCGACCATCTCGTCGGACCCGGCCGAGGCGCCGGGCAGCCGCAGCACCGCGTCGACCCGGGCCACCAGCCGCCGGCCCATCGGGTGGAACACCTCGTCGAAGGCGGCGTCGCCCACCTGCGTCGAGCCGGCCAGCTCGGCCAGCGGCAGCGCGAGGTCCTCCCCGTTGACGGCGAGGTGGCCGGCGCGGAACAGCTCGAGGCAGGCCTGCTGGATGGCGCGGTGGTTGGCCGCGATCTTCTCCGGGTCGTCGCCGGTGCCCCCGCGGTAGGGGCCGGCGACCAGGATCATCAGCGGCTGCGTCACGAGAAGTCGACCTCCACGCCGGCGTCGTCGAGCGCGGCGAGGGTCTCCTGCGCCGCGGGGCTGAGCTGCGGGTCGCGGGCGCTGGCGTCGGTGACCAGCCGGCCGACGGCGTCCAGCGGCGCGACCGAGGCGAACGCGCGCACGCCGAGCTTGGAGGCGTCGGCGACGACGAGGGCCGCGCGCGACTGCTGCAGGCCCAGCTGCTTGACGGCGGCGTCCTCGAGGGTGAACTCCGACCAGCCGGCCTGCGCGCTCACCGCCCCGATCGACATGACGAACAGGTCGACGGTCAGCTGCCGCAGCACCGCGGCGGTCAGCGGGCCGGCCAGGCTGCGCTCGCCCGGGCGCGACTCGCCGCCGACCACCAGCAGCCGGACGCCGGGCCGGTCGGCCAGCGCGTCGGCCACCGGCAGGCTCACGACGGCGGCGGTGAACGGGCCCTCGCCCGCGGCGGCACGGTCGGCCAGCGCGCGGGCCACGTGCACCGTCGTCGTCCCGGCGTCGAGCAGCACGGTGGAGCCCGGCGCGACCCGCGCGGCCGCAGCCCGGCCGATGCGCTCCTTGAGCCCGGCCTGCCAGCCGGCCCGGGCGGTGAAGCCCGCCGCGCTCTCCGGCTCGGCGACGGCGACCGCCCCGCCGCGCACCCGCTCGACCAGCCCACGGGCCTGCAGGGCGTCGAGGTCGCGGCGCACGGTCATCTCCGAGACGCCCAGCCGCGCGGCGAGGTCGGCGAGCGGCACCCGGCCGGCGTTGCGGACCAGCCGCAGCGTCACGTCGAGTCGGTCGGGGACGGCCACGGCGACATTCCTACCAGGTCCGTGTGAGATGTGTGAAGTGCCTGTGAAATGGGAGCCGCGCGCGGATCCGGTGACGGCACGGCGACGCTCGGCTACCTTCCCGCCCGGCCCGCCGCCGGACCGCCTGCACGGCGGCGCGGTGGGCCGGCTCCGGGCAGCCGCACGGGGCCGACCACGCCCGAGGAGAACCGTGCCCGCCACCCGCCCGACCGCCCGCCGCGCCCTGACCGGGGCCCTGCTCGGCGCCGCCGTGCTGCTGTCCGCCTGCGGCGGTGACGACACCGACGAGCCGGCCGCCGCGGCCGGGGACGGCGCCGCCGCGCTCGGTGCCGACGTCCCCGAGGAGTGCACCGCGGCCTTCCCGCTGACCGTCGCCGGCGCCGACATCGCCGACGTCGAGTCCGTGCCCGACGACTTCCCCGAGCCGCCGGACGGGTCGACCCTCTGCGAGACCGGCGGCACGGCCGGCGGCGGGCAGGAGTACGCCAACTACGCCACCGACCTCGGCAGCGAGGAGGTGCTGGCGCACTACGAGTCGGTGTTCGGCGCCGGGCGCACCGAGACCGGCCTCGGCGCGCCGGCGGTCGGCGGCGCCACCGGGGACACCTTCTGGCAGGTCGAGCCGGTCGACGGCGGGTTCCGCATCGTCTTCTCGACCGTGTGACCGCCCTGTCCCGCGCTCGCTCGTGCTCTGCACACAGGTGTGTGCAGAGCACGAGCGGCGGAGGATCTCAGCCGGCGGCGAGGGCGACCTCGTCGGCGTGCGCGACGTGCCCGAGCTCGCGCCACACCGCCGCCAGCAGCACCGCCGACCCGGCGAAGGCGAACCAGAACGGCCCGGTCACGCCCCAGACGCGGGCCACGACCCCGCCGACGGCCTGGCCGACGACGATGCCGCCGAACACGCCCATCGCGTAGAGGCTGCCCACCCGGCCCTGCAGCTCCATCGGCACCGCCCGCATGCGGACCGTGCGCGAGGTCGTGCCCCAGACGAAGGCGTGCACGCCGAAGACGAACAGCACGACCAGCGCCACCCAGACCGTGGTGGTGAGGGCGAGCGCGAGGTGGGTCAGCGTCTCCAGCGTCAGCCCGACCCGCATGAGCGTGGCCAGCCGCACGTGCCGCTCCAGCCAGCGGTAGGACGCCGTCCCCACCATGCCGCCGAGCGCGCCGACCGTGGTGAGCAGGCCGTAGCCGGCCGCCCCGAGCCCGAGCCGCCGGTCGGCGTAGAGCACGAGGACCGACCAGGCCGCACCCCACGTGACGTTGAACAGCACGATCGTGAGGGTCAGCGTGCGGACGGCGGGGTCGTGCCGCGTCCAGCGCAGCCCCTCGGCGATCGACCGGCGCACCGGCGGGTGCCGCGTCACCGGCGGGCGCGCGGGCAGCCGCATCCGCGAGACCAGCACCGCGCCCAGCCCGACGCACACCGCCTGGGTCAGGAACGGCCAGGCCGTGCCGGCGGCGAACAGCAGACCGCCGAGGGCCGGGCCGGCGAACTGGTCCATCGTCAGCGTCCCGGCCACCAGCCGGGCGTTGCCGGTGCCGAGGTCGGCCCGCGGCACCACCATCGGCAGCAGCGTGCCGCCGGTGGTGTCGGCGAAGACCTCCGCGGTGCCCAGCACGAACAGCGTGCCCAGGACGACGGGCAGGCCGACGTCGCCGGTGGCCAGCGCGACGGTGAGGACGGCGAGCACCCCGGCGCGGGCCAGGTCGACGCCGACGAGCAGGCGGCGCCGGTCGACCCGGTCGGCCAGGACGCCGGCGTGCAGGCCGAACAGCAGCCACGGCAGCTGCTGCAGCAGGGCGCCCAGCGCGACCAGGAGCGGGTCCTGGGTGAGGCCGGCCACCAGCAGCGGCCCGGCGGCCAGCGCGATCCCGTCGCCGAGGTTGCTCACCCACGAGGAGGCGACCAGCCAGCGGAACGGCGTGCCCATGCGGGCCGGGAGCACCGCCTCGACCAGTCCCCCCACGGGGCCGGGACTGTAGCCGCCGACCGTTCCTGCGCTCTCGGCGATAACCGGCTGCTCCTGTCGGCCCCGTCGGCGAGCATGGGGGCCCGACGGCGCCGACGGCGCCACCCCCCGAGGAGGAACCGAGATGGCCGGCCTGCCGCGCGCGCTCGCGCCCCTGCGGCACCGCTCCTACCGCCTGCTGGCCGCCTCGATGGCGTTGTCGCTGCTCGCCCAGGGGCTGTGGACCGTGGCGCTGGTGTGGCAGGTCGTCGACCTCGGCGGCGGTCCGAGGGCGCTGTCGCTGGCCACCGCGCTGTCGGCCGGCGGCATGCTGGCCAGCACCCTGCTCGGCGGCGCGCTGGCCGACCGGGTGCCGCAGCGGCGCATCCTGCTCGGCGTCGCGCTGCTGCAGACGGCGGCGGCCGGACTGGTCGCCGTCCTCTCGCTCACCGGCACGCTCGCGCTCGGGCCGCTGGCCGCCGCCTCGCTGGCCGGCGGCGTGGCCACGGGGCTGTACTACCCGGCCTACTCCGCGCTCGTCCCCGGTGTGGTGCCGCCGGGGGACCTGCTCGCGGCCAACGGCCTCGAGGGCGTGGTGCGCCCGGCGCTGGCGATGGCGGCCGGGCCCGCGGCCGGGGGCCTGCTGGTCGGCGCGTTCTCCCCCGGGGCCGCCCTGCTCGCGACCTCGCTGACCTCGGCCGCGGCGGCGCTGTGCGTGGCGGCGCTGCCCACGCTGCCGGTGCGCCGCGAGGAGCTCGGCGCGGGCCTGCTCGCCGACGTCCGGGAGGGCGTGGCCTACATGGTCCGCACGCCGTGGCTGCTGGCCACCCTGCTGTTCGCCTCCCTGATGGTGCTGGTGTTCATCGGCCCCTTCGAGGTGCTGGTGCCCTTCGCGGTCCGCGACCAGGCCGGAGGCGGGCCGTCGGAGCACGCCTGGGTGCTGGCCGCGTTCGGCATCGGCGGCGCGGTCGGGTCGGCCGTCGTCGCCTCGTTCCGGCTGCCGCGGCGCTACCTGACGGTGATGAACCTGCTCTGGGGCGTCGGCTGCGTGCCGCTGGTCGTGTTCGGCTGGACGTCGTCGCTGGCGGTGATGATCGCGGCGGCCGCGGTGCTGGGGGCGGCGTTCGAGGCCTCGACGGTCATCTGGGGCACGCTGCTGCAGCGGCGGGTCCCGCCCGCGCTGCTCGGCCGGGTGTCCAGCCTCGACTTCTTCGTCTCGCTGGCGTTCATGCCGCTGTCGATGGCGCTGGCCGGCCCGGTCAGCGGCCTGGTCGGGCTCACCGGCACCTTCCTGCTCGCCGGGCTGGTGCCGCCGGTGCTCGCCGTCGTCGCCGTGCTGGCCTGGCGGCTGCACGTCGACGAGCTGGCCCACCCGCTCGACGTGCCCGCCGACGAGCCGGTGGAGCCCGGGCCGGACGAGGCGCTCAGCGAGCCGGCAGGCGCAGACGAAGGACCCCGTCCTCCCCACCCCTCGCAGGCTCGGGGCGGGCCCCTGGACGGGGCCGAGGAGCGAGACGGACTGCCTACGGCAGGCGCAGGACTCGGGCCTCCCAGGGCCTGAGCACCGCGGGGTCGTCCTCGGGCAGGTTCCCGAGGACGACCCCGGCGGCGACCGCTTCGGGCAGCAGGTCGGCCAGCGGCTGCGCGGTGCCGCCGAGGTTGCAGACGACGAGCAGGGTGTCCCCCTCGAGGCAGCGGGTGAACGCGTACACCTGGTCGTGGTCGGGCAGCAGCATCGTGAAGTCCCCGAGCGCCACCACCGGGTCCTCGTGCCGCAGGGCGATCAGGCGCCGGTGGTGGGCGAGCACCGACGCCGGGTCCTCGCGCTGGGCCGCCACGTTCCACTCGCCGTGGTCGGGGTTGACCGCGATCCACGGCGTGCCGGTGGTGAACCCGGCGTCCGGCGAGCCGTCCCACTGCACCGGCGTGCGCGCGTTGTCGCGGCTCATCCGGCGCATCGCGGCGAGCACCTCAGCGGGGTCGACGCCGTGCGCGACGGCCTGCGCGTGGTGGTTGAGCGACTCGACGTCGCGGAACTGCGCCAGGTCGGTGAACGGGAAGTTCGCCATCCCGATCTCCTCGCCCTGGTAGACGTAGGGCGTCCCGCGGTGCAGGTGCAGCAGCGTGGCCAGGCACGTGGCCGAGTCGCGACGGAACCGCGGCGAGTCGTCGCCGAAGCGGGACACCGCCCGCGGCTGGTCGTGGTTGTCCCAGTAGAGGGAGTTCCAGCCGACGTCGGCCAGCCCCGCCTGCCAGCGGCCGAGGGAGGCCTTGAGGTCGCGCATCTGCAGCGGCCGCGGGTGCCACTTGTCGCCGTCGAGGTCGAGCTGCACGTGCTCGAACTGGAAGACCATGTCCACCTCGGCCCGCGCGGGGTCGGTGTAGAGCCGCGCCTGCTCCGGCGTGACGCCGGGCATCTCCCCGACCAGCAGCAGCGACTCCCGGCGGCCGTCGAAGACCTCGCGGTGCATCTCCTGCAGGTACTCGTGGATCCGCGGGCCGTTGGAGAAGTGCGGCGTCCCGTCGCCGTAGGGCAGGCCGGGCAGCGGCGGCCCGTCGGGCAGCGACCCGTCCGGCTCGACCGCCTTGCTGATCATGTTGATGACGTCCATGCGGAAGCCGTCGACCCCGCGGTCGAGCCACCAGCGCATCATCGCGTAGACCGCCTGCCGGACCTCGGGGTTCTCCCAGTTGAGGTCGGGCTGCTTGCGGTCGAACAGGTGCAGGTAGTACTCGCCGCTGGCCTCGTCGTACTGCCAGGCCGAGCCGGAGAAGTGCGAGTGCCAGTTGGTCGGCTCGGCGCCGGGCTGCCCCGCCGTCATCCCCTCCCGCGGCGGCCGCCACCAGTACCAGTCGCGCTTGGGGGAGTCCGTCGACGACCGGCTCTCGGCGAACCAGGGGTGCTCGTCGCTGGTGTGGTTGACCACCAGGTCCATCACCAGCCGGATGCCGCGGGCGTGCAGCGCCGCGATCAGCTCGTCGAGCTGGGCCAGCGTGCCGAACGCCGGGTCGACGTCCTGGTAGTCGCTGATGTCGTAGCCGTTGTCGGCCTGCGGTGACCGGTAGACCGGCGAGAGCCAGACGACGTCGACGCCGAGGTCGGCGAGGTGGTCGATGCGCTGCAGGATCCCGCCGAGGTCGCCGACGCCGTCGCCGTCGGAGTCCTGGAAGGAACGCGGGTAGACCTGGTAGACGACGGCGCGGGTCCACCACGGCGCCTGCTCGGGGGTCACCTGACCACCCCAGCACGGCCACCGGCGCCGCGCACCCGCGCGCCACGGTCCCCGACCGTGCCCGCTGGTGTGCTGCTCGTGACCGGTGGCAGCCGGGGGATCGGGGCGGCGACCGCCCGTGCCGCCGCGGCCGCCGGCTGGTCGGTCGCCCCGACCTACCGCGACGACGGGGCCGCGGCCGCCGCCGTGGTGGCCGACGTCGCGGCCGCGGGGCCGCTGAGCGTCCCGGCCGGGCCGCTGTTTGGATGGGCGGGACCGCCCGGCGCCGACCCGAGGAGCACCGATGTCCCAGCCCACCCGCCCCGAGGTCGAGCCGCCGACCGGCCCGGCGCCCGACGACCTGGCGATCGAGGACATCACCGTCGGCGACGGTCCCGAGGCGAAGGCCGGCGACCTGGTCAGCGCGCACTACGTCGGGGTCACCCACGACGGCGGCGAGCAGTTCGACGCGTCCTGGGACCGCGGCGACCCGCTGGAGTTCCGCCTGGGCGTCGGCATGGTCATCCAGGGCTGGGACGAGGGCATCCAGGGGATGCGGGTCGGCGGCCGGCGGCGGCTGACCATCCCCGCGCACAAGGCCTACGGCGACCGCGGTGCCGGGGGCGTGATCCGGCCGGGCGCGACCCTCGTGTTCGTGGTCGACCTCGTCGGCGTCCGCTGACCCGCGGGCGGCGTCGATGATCAGGTGACCTGATCGTGCGGCGTCCTCCCTCACCGTGGGACGTGCGGGAGGACGCCCGGGGATCAGGTCACCTGATCGTCGCCCACCCGGTGGTTGTGCCAGGCAACGGCGGGGCACCGGAGGCACCGTGAGCGAGCCGGTCCCCACCCGCGACCACGCCCTGGCCCAGGCGGGCACCGAGCAGGCCGGCGGCGAGTCCACCGGCACCGTCGTCGTCGCCGGGCTGGCCAACCTCGGCATCGCGATCGCCAAGCTCGTCGGCGGGCTGATCAGCCACTCCTCGGCGATGCTGTCCGAGGCCGCGCACTCCCTCGCCGACACCATCACCGAGGTGCTGCTGTTCGTCGCGCTCAAGCGTGGCGAGAAGGCGCCCGACGCCCGCCACCCCATCGGCTACGGCCGGGAGACCTACTTCTGGGCGCTGCTGGCCTGCCTGGCGACGTTCACCCTCGGCGCCGGGTTCTCCTTCTACCAGGGCGTCGAGACCATCCTCGAGGGCGAGGAGCAGGGCTCCCCCACGGTGGCCTACGTCGTCCTCGCCGCCTCCTTCGTCCTCGAGGGCGCCTCCTGGCTCAAGGCCGTCCGGCAGGTCCGCGGCGCCGCCGGCCGGTGGGGGACCACGCCCCGGCGCTACCTCGCCGAGACCACCGACACCACCGTCAAGGCCGTCACCTTCGAGGACAGCGCCGCCCTCGTCGGGCTGGTGCTGGCCGCGCTGGGGCTGTTCCTCGAGCAGGTCACCGGCGACCCGGTGTGGGACGGGATCGCCGCCCTGCTCATCGGCGTGCTGCTGCTGGTGGTGGCCGGCGCACTGGCCCGGGCCAACGTCTCCCTGCTCATCGGCCAGTCGATCCCGGCCGCGCTGCAGGACCAGCTGCGGCAGGAGATCGCCGGGCTGCCGCAGGTCGACGGCGTCCCGGTGCTGCTCACTACGGTCATCGGTCCCGGGCAGCTGGCCGTCATGGCCAAGGTCGACTTCGCCGACACCGCGACCGTCGCCGACATCGAGCGCGCCTCCGACGAGGCCGAGCGCCGGCTGGTGGCCCGGCACGAGGGCGTCCGGTTCGTCTTCCTCGACCCGACCCCGGGCGACGGCCGCGCGCGGGCGGAGGTCCACCGCCCGGAATGACGGCCGCGGGCGGGCGGTTGACCGGGCCGTGCGCATCGAGGTCTGGTCCGACGTCGTCTGTCCGTGGTGCTACATCGGCAAGCGCCGGCTGGAGTCCGCGCTCGAGCGGTTCCCGCACCGCGACTCCGTCGAGGTCGTGTGGCGGTCCTTCCAGCTCGACCCGTCGGTGCCCGAGGGCGAGACCCACCCGACGCTGCCCGCGCTGGCCGCCAAGTACGGCCGCCCGGTGGCGGACATGCGGGCGATGATGCGGCACGTCGAGGAGACCGCCGCCGGCGAGGGCCTGGAGTACCACCTGGCCGACGGCGTCAGCGGCAACACGCTGCTCGCCCACGAGCTGCTGCACCTGGCCGCCGAGCGCGGGCTGCAGGGCGAGGTCAAGGAGCGGCTGCTGCACGCCTACTTCGAGGAGTCGCGCCCGGTCTTCGACGTCGACTCGCTGGCCGCGCTGGCCGTCGAGACGGGGCTGGACGAGGCGGAGGTCCGCGCCGCGCTGGCCGACCACCGGTACCGGCCCGCCGTGCTCGAGGACGCCCGCACCGCGCAGGCCCTGGGCGCCACCGGGGTCCCGTTCTTCGTCGTCGACCGCCGCTACGGCGCCGCCGGCGCGCAGCCGGCCGACCTGCTGCTGCAGCTGCTCGAGCGGGCCTGGGCCGACGCCCACCCGCTGGCCACCGTCCCCGCCGCCGAGGGCTGCGAGGGCGACAGCTGCGCCGTCTGAGGTGCCGGACACGACGGAGGCCCCCCCCCCGCGCGGGTGGGGGGCCTCCGCCGTCTCACTTCGTCGCCGGGCCGCCCTGGTCGGTGCCGGAGATGTTCCGGAGCAGCTCATGGCAGCGCCGCGCCCGCGCGGAGTCCTGCTCCATGACCTCGCGGAAGAAGGCGGCGACGTCGTCCAGGCCGGCGTTCTCGGCGTCCCGGACGTACTGGCCGTAGTCGTGCCCGGCCTTGAGCGAGTGGTACTGCACGGAGATGAGGTCGAAGGTGACGTCCTCGAAGCCGGTCTCACCGGTGGCCATCGGGTCCTCCTCGTCGTCGGGGGCTGGACGTCCGGACGGGTTCCCCGCTCCTCCGGCGTGAAACGAGCCGGTCCGTCACGGCGCGTTCGAGAACGCCCCTCCGGTGACGTCCCCGCCGCCGGCGTCGTCGGCCGCGGTCCGCCCGGCCGTCGTCTCCGGGTCGTCGGCGCCGAGCTCGTCCTGCCCGGCCGACACGGGATCGTCGCCGGCGGAGGCGAGGTCGGCCCCCTGGCCGACGGTGCCGGGATCGGCCTGCGTCGTCCGGGGGTCGTTCAGCGGGTCCGGGACGTCGGGGTCGGTGACGGTCATGCGCCGTCCCTGCCCGCCGTGCCCCGGCGGCAACCGCTGGCCGAACCCGTAACACCTGTGTTACACATCCTGAGTGGAGGCGCTCGCGGCACTCGCCGACCCCACCCGGCGGCGGCTCCTCGCGCTGCTGCGGAACGGCGAACTGCCCGCCGGAGAGCTGGCCGGCCGGTTCGCGGTCAGCCGCCCGGCGATCAGCCGGCACCTGCGCGTGCTGCGCGAGGCCGGCCTGGTCCGCAGCCGGGTCGAGGGGCGCCGGCGGCTCTACGCGCTGGACCCGCGCCCGCTGCGGGAGCTCGACGACTGGCTGAACCCCTACCGCGACCTCTGGGCGCAGCGGCTCGACGCCCTCGACACCGAGATCGCCCGCGGCCGCCGGGCCCGGGCCCACCTCCCGACGGACGGAGACCCGCCGTGACCCAGCCCGAGACACCCGCCGACCCCCCGACCGGCCGGAGCGGCGTGGTCACCGAGCTCCCCGACGGCCGCCTGCGGCTGGAGTTCCGCCGCTCCTGGCCCGAGGGGCCCGACGACGTCTGGGCGGCGCTCACCGAGCCCGACCGGCTGGCCCGCTGGTTCGGTCGCTACGACGGCGAGCGCGCACCCGGCGGCCGCGGGACGCTGACGATGACGCACGAGGCCGGGCCGGTCGGCGAGCCGGTGACCGTCGTCGAGTGCGACCCGCCGCGCCGGCTGGTGGTCGAGTGGGTCGACCAGGCCGACTGGCGGGTCGAGCTCGCCCTCGCCGTGGAGAGCGGCCGCACCACCCTGCACTTCGTGCAGGTCTTCGCCGCCGGCACCGACGTCGTCGACTTCGCCCTGGGCTGGCACTGGTACCTCGACAAGCTCGACGCCGAGGCCGGCGGGCGCCCCGCGCCCGGGGGCTGGGACGCCTTCCTCGCCGCGACCGGGCCGGACTACGGGCGCGCCCCGGAGGGCTGACCCCGTCCCGCAGGGCCGATCCTCAGCGGCGCCGGGCGAGCGCGACCATCGCGGCGGCCAGGCCCAGGCCGCCGGCGACGACCGCCGTCTCCAGCGGCTGCGATCCGCCGGGGGTCAGCCGCTGCCGCACCAGCCGCTCCAGCAGGTAGCCGGGCACCAGGCCGGCCCCGAGCAGCCGCAGCACCGGCGCGGCCCGCTCGTCCCCCGCGGCCAGCCGGACGACGGCCCAGCCCTGCAGGCCGAGCATCCACACCGGCGCGCTGAGGGCGGTGCCGGCCCACAGCGACTCCCGGCCCACGGCGGCCGGGTCCCCGGCGGCGAACGGGATCTCGAAGGCGTGCCGCCGGCGCAGCGCGAGGACCTGTCCGGCGAGCCCGGCGGCCAGCTGCAGCCCCGAGACGGCGAGGAGGGCGGGACGGGAGGTCATGGCCCGCGGACGGTACGCGGGCGCCGTCGTCCCGGGAGTGAGGCTCGTCACGTCGAGCCGTCAACGCCGCACTGACCTGCACGGTCCCGGGTCGCGGGGTGCCCGTCACCTAGACGTCCTAGACGTAACATCTCTCACGGTTACAGACAGGTGTCCCCGCTTGTACGCTGACGCGACCCGGACGGCCGGACCCGTTCCGCCGGCCCGGGACGCAGCACACCGGCGCCGGTGTCCTCCCACCCGGCGTGCGCCGCACAGGATGGAGACGCCGTGACTTCCGTGGCCACCCCCGGTCTCGAGAACGCCCCCACCACGCACGCCCGGCTGCTCGCCTGGGTGCAGGAGATGGCGGAGCTGACCACCCCGGACCGGGTCGTGTGGGTCGACGGCAGTGACGAGGAGTGGGAGCGGCTGACCCAGCGGCTGGTCGACGCCGGCACGTTCACCCGGCTGGAGAAGAAGCCCAACTCGTTCTGGTGCGCCTCCGACCCCAGCGACGTCGCCCGCGTCGAGGACCGCACCTTCATCTGCTCGGTCGACGAGGCCGACGCGGGGCCCACCAACAACTGGATGGCCCCCGACGAGATGAAGTCGGTGATGACCGAGCTGTACCGCGGCTCGATGCGCGGCCGGACGATGTACGTCATCCCGTTCTGCATGGGCCCGGTCGAGGCCGAGAACCCGATGTTCGGCGTCGAGCTCACCGACTCGGAGTACGTCGTCGTCTCCATGCGGGTCATGGCCCGCATCGGCAGCCGGATCCTCGAGGCGATGGGCACCGACCGGCCGTTCGTGCCGGCCATGCACTCCCTCGGCGCGCCGCTGGAGCCGGGCCAGGAGGACGTGCCCTGGCCCTGCAGCCAGACGAAGTACATCGTGCACTTCCCCGAGGAGCGGGCCATCTGGTCCTACGGCTCGGGCTACGGCGGCAACGCCCTGCTGGGCAAGAAGTGCTACTCCCTGCGGATCGCCTCGGTCATGGCCCGCGACGAGGGCTGGCTCGCCGAGCACATGCTGATCCTCAAGCTGACCAGCCCGCAGCAGAAGACGTACTACATCGCCGCCGCCTTCCCCAGCGCCTGCGGCAAGACCAACCTGGCGATGCTCGAGCCGACCATCCCCGGCTGGCGGGTCGAGACCCTCGGCGACGACATCGCCTGGATGCGCTTCGGCGAGGACGGCCGGCTCTACGCGCTCAACCCCGAGTACGGCCTGTTCGGCGTCGCGCCCGGCACCGGCTGGGACACCAACCCCAACGCGATGCGCACCATCGACAAGGGCAACTCGGTGTTCACCAACGTCGCGCTCACCGACGACGGCGACGTCTGGTGGGAGGGCATGACCGACGAGCCCCCGGCCCACCTGACCAGCTGGAAGAAGCAGGACTGGACTCCGGAGTCCGACGAGCCCTCGTCGCACCCCAACTCGCGGTTCTGCACCCCGATCACCCAGTGCCCCATCCTCGCGCCCGAGTACGACGACCCTCGGGGCGTGCCGATCTCGGCGATCCTCTTCGGCGGCCGCCGCAAGACCACCATCCCGCTGGTCACCGAGGCCCGGGACTGGAACCACGGCGTCTTCATGGGCGCCACGCTGTCCTCGGAGACGACGGCCGCGGCCACCGGCGCCGTCGGCGTCGTGCGCCGCGACCCCTTCGCCATGCTGCCGTTCATCGGCTACAACGCCGGCGACTACTTCCGGCACTGGGTCGAGACCGGCAAGGCGCACGACGCGATCAAGCTGCCGAGGATCTTCTACGTGAACTGGTTCCGCCGCGACGAGGACGGCGGCTTCCTGTGGCCGGGCTTCGGCGAGAACAGCCGGGTGCTCAAGTGGGTCGTCGAGCGCATCGAGGGCACCGCGGCCGCCGAGGAGACGCCGGTGGGGCACGTCCCGACCCCGGACTCGCTCGACGTCTCCGGCCTGGCGCTGACCGGTGACCAGGTGCGCAAGGCGCTCGCCGTCGACCGCGACGAGTGGCGCGCGGAGATCCCGCAGATCACCGAGTGGTTCGAGAAGTTCGGCGACAAGCTGCCCAGCACGATGTGGGACGAGCTCGCCATCCTCGAGAGCCGCCTCGCCTAGTCCGAGGACTCCCTCCCCGTCCCCGGGCCGGGAGGGTGCACACACGGGCTCCGCACCGGACAGCGTCGTCCGGGGCGGAGCCCGTGTTCGTCCGGACACGGAACGCAAGCCACCGCCTGCCCGCCGTGCCGACGTCGGTTAGCGTGGGGTGAACCCGCGTCCCCCTGACGACAGGTCCCCCTCACTTGCTCACTCCCTACCTTCACGTGCTGCGCACGCCGCACGCACTGCCCATGGTGCTCGCCGCCTTCGTCGGGCGGCTCCCGCTGTCGATGGTGGGCCTGGGGTGCGTGCTGCTGGTGGCCTCGGAGACCGGCTCCTACGGGCTCGGCGGCACGGTGGCGGCCGCCGGCGCGATCACCACCGCGCTCGTCGGCCCGGTGCTCGGGCGGCTGGCCGACACCTTCGGGCAGCGCCGCGTGCTCCTCCCGGTGACCGCGGTCTTCACCGCCGCGGGCGCGGCGTTCCTGGCCGCGGTCAAGGACGACTGGCCGCGCTGGACGCTGTTCGTCACCGCGGGCGTCGCCGGCGCGTGCATCCCGCCGGTCGCCTCGATGATCCGCGTGCGCTGGACGCACCTGCTGCGGGGGACGAAGCGGCTGCCGGCGGCCCTGGCCATGGAGTCGGTGGTCGACGAGCTGGTGTTCATCGTCGGGCCGGTGCTGGTCACCTTCCTGTCCACCACCGGGCACGCGACCTCCGGCGTGGTCACCGCCTTCACGCTGGCCGTCGTCGGGGCGCTGCTGTTCGCCGCGCAGGGCCGCACCGAGCCGCCGCCGCACGGCCACGAGGCGCGCCGCGGGCCCTCGGCCATCCGCACGCCGGGCCTGCGGGTGCTGTTCGTCGTCGGCGCCGCCGTCGGCTCGGTGCTCGGCACGCTGGAGATCGCGCTGGTCGCCTTCGCCGACGAGGTCGACGCCATGGGCCTGTCCGGGGTGCTCATCGCCGGCCTCGCGGTCGGCTCGATGATCAGCGGGATCGGCTGGGGGGCGGTGCACTGGCACCACCCGCTGCGGCACCGGCTGCTGGTCGTCCTCGCGGTGCTCGCCGCGCTCACGGTGCCGCTGACCCTCGTCGACGACATCTGGGTGATGATCCCGTTCGTCGTGGTCGCCGGGGTGGCGGTGTCGCCGTCGCTGATCAGCTCGTTCACCCTCGCCGAGATCATCGTGCCGCGGACCGCCGTCACCGAGGCCTTCACATGGATCGGCACCGCGCTGGGGCTGGGGGTCGCCGTCGGCACGTCGATCGCCGGGAAGATCGTCGACACCGTCGGCGCCAACGCCGCGTTCCTCGTCGCGACCGTGTCGGCCGGCCTGGCCGCGCTGGTGGTCGCCGCGGCCCAGCGGCTGCTGCACGTCCCCGCCGAGAACATCGCCGAGCCGGTCCTCGCCGGTGAGGTGACCGGCTGAGCCGGTGACCCGCCCCCGGCCGGCGGCCGGCGGCGGCCGCGTCCTCGGCGTCGCCCCGGAGCGGCTCGGCCGCTGGCTGGACGGCGTCGCCGCCCGGCACGGGGCCTTCGCCGACGTGACCCGCACCGACGACGGCGCCGTGGCCGTGACCTGCGACGACGGCACGACGCTGACCCTGCGCCCGCCGTTCGCGTGGACGCCCGGGCCGGCGCTGCTGACCTCGCTCACCGCCGCGGCCCGGCAGCCCCGGCGCGCCGCCGTCCTGCTCGTGCGCCGCGGCCGCTGGGCGACCGGCGTCTTCGACGGCGCCGACCTCGTCGTCTCCAAGGTCGACACGCGGCTGGTGCAGGGGCGCAGCGCGGCCGGCGGCTGGAGCCAGCAGCGCTTCGCCCGCCGGCGGGCGAACCAGGCCGACGCGGTCGTGGCGGCCGCCGTCGAGACCGCCGTCCGGGTGGTGCTGCCGCACGCCGCCGGCGTCGAGGCGCTGTTCACCGGCGGCGACCGGGCCATGGTCGACGCCGTGCTCGCCGACCCCCGGCTGGCCGGGCCGGCGGCGCTGCGCCGCGAGCCGGCACTGGAGGTCGGGGAGCCGACGAAGGAGGTCCTGCTGGCCACCCCGGCGCAGTTCCGGGCGGTGCGGGTCCACCTCGTCGAGCCCGGCGACAGGAGCCACCAGCGCTCGTAGACCCGGGCACTTCCGCGGACGTGCACGGACGGGGAGGGGGCGTGACGTGGCGCACGGACCGGCGTAACGTCCAACGACCGTGTCCGCCCCACCGACCGACACGAGCCCTCCCGCGCACCCCGCTTCCGACCCCGTCCTCGCCGCCGAGCGCGCCCACCTGGTCCTCGCCGCCGACTGCCTGACCGGGATGCGCGCCGCCGCGAGCGCCGTCGTCGACGCCGGGGTCGACGCCTGGGCCTCCGAGCGTCTCGGCGCCGCCCGCGCCGAGCGGCTGCGCGCCCTGGCCGCCGACCCGGGCGTGCCGGCGTTCTTCGGCCGCACCGACACCGGCGCACCCGACGGCGCCGGCGAGACGTTCCACATCGGCCGCCGGCACGTCCGCGACGCCGCCGGCCGGCCGGTGGTCATCGACTGGCGCGCGCCGATGAGCCGGCCGTTCTACCGCGCCACCGCCGCCGATCCGCAGGGCCTGGTGCGCCGCCGCCGGTTCGGGTTCTCCGGCGGCGAGCTGACCAGTTACGAGGACGAGCTGCTCGCGGCCGGCCGGGAGGGCGACGGCGCGCTGCTGCGGGCCGAGATCGAGCGCCCGCGCAGCGGTCCCATGCGCGACATCGTGGCCACCATCCAGCCCGAGCAGGACGAGATCGTGCGCGCCCCGCTGGCCGAGTCGGTGTGCGTGCAGGGGGCGCCCGGCACCGGCAAGACCGCCGTCGGCCTGCACCGCGCGGCCTACCTGCTGTACACGCACGGCGGTCAGCTGGCCCGCACCGGCGTCCTCGTCGTCGGCCCGAACCGGGCGTTCCTGCGCTACATCGAGCAGGTGCTGCCCACCCTCGGCGAGGTCGACGTCGACCAGACGACGGTCGCCGAGCTCACCGCGCACGTGCCCGTCCGCGCGCTGGACGCCCCCGGCGTCGCCGTCCTCAAGGGTGACGCCCGCATGGCGCAGGTGCTCGAGCGGGCGCTGTGGGGCGCGATCGCCAAGCCCGCCGACGACGTCCTGGTCCCGCTGGCCGGCCGCCGGTACCGGGTGCCGGTCGAGCGGCTCAAGCGCCACGTCGACGACCTGCGCCGCCGCGGCCGCGTCGCCGACGACCAGCAGCGGTTGCACCACGCCGCCGGGCGCGAGCGGCTGGCGCTGCTGCTGGCCGAGGACGCCCGCCGGCAGAAGGAGGAGTCCGGCGGCAGCCCGACCGACGCCGAGACCCGCCGCGCCGCCCGCAGCGCCGAGGTCCGCGCCTTCTGCGACGCCGTCTGGCCGGCCCGCGACCCCGCCGCGCTGGTCGCCGCGCTGCTCTCCGACCCCGCCGTCCTCGCCCGGGCCGCCCGCGGCGTCCTCGACGACGGCGAGCAGGCGCTGCTGCTGCGCCCGCCGGCCCGCTCGGTCCGCGCCACCGCCTGGACCGCCGCCGACGCCGTCCTCGTCGACGAGGCCGCCGGGCTCGTCGAGCGCACCGCCGGCTACGGGCACGTCGTCGTCGACGAGGCGCAGGACCTCTCGCCGATGCAGTGCCGGGCGATCGCCCGCCGGCTGGCCGCCGGGTCGCTCACCGTGCTCGGCGACCTCGCGCAGGCCACCAGCCCCTGGTCACCGGCCGAGTGGGCGCCGACGCTCGCGGACCTCGGCCGCCCGCAGACCGCCGTCCGGCCGCTGACCCGCGGCTACCGGGTGCCGGGGGAGGTGCTCGACTACGCCAACCGGCTGCTGCCGGCCATCGCCCCGGGCCTGCGCCCGGCCACCGCGGTGCGCCGCGACCCCGGCGCGCTGGAGGTCCGGCCGGTCGCCGACCTCGCCGGTCCGCTGGCCGAGGTGGTGGGCGGGCTGGCCGCGGCACCGGGGTCGGTGGGTGTGGTCTGCGCCGACGCCGCGGTGCCCGAGGTGGCCCGGCTGCTGGCCGACGCCGGGCTGCCCGCCGCGGTGCTCTCCGACGACGGCGCGGCGGCCGACCGCGTCGCCGTCGTCCCGGCGTCGCTGGCCAAGGGCCTGGAGTTCGACGCCGTCGTCGTCACCGACCCGGCCGCGATCGTGGCGGCCGAGCCGCGCGGGCTCAACCGGCTCTACGTGGTGCTCACCCGCGCGGTGAGCACCCTCGTCGTCCTGCACCGCGACGACCTGCCCGTGCCGCTGACCGGCTAGCACCACGCGTCCCGCCCGCCCCCGGGCGGGATCCGCGTCCGGCGCGGGTGGTTGTGGCCGGCGCACATCTCTGTTGCAGTGAGCGGCCGAGGAGGGAGCTCATGGACCGGCTCAGTCCGGTGGGGACGCTGCTGCGTCTGGCGGCCACCGTGGTGGTCGCCGGGGCGCTGGTGGCGGGTCTCCTCATCCCGTGGGTCGGCGGTCCGACGGTGGCCGCGCAGCGGTCCACCGGCCTGCTCGGGGACCTGCCCACCGAGTTCACCGCCGAGACGCCGCCGGGCAACACCGTGCTGCTGGCCGCCAACGGCGAGCCGATCACGTACTTCTACCGGGAGAACCGCCAGCCGGTCGCGCCCGAGCAGATCGCCGAGGTCATGAAGCAGGCGATGGTGGCCATCGAGGACGCCCGCTTCTACGAGCACAACGGGCTCGACGTGCAGGGGACGCTGCGCGCGCTGGCCACCAACATCGCCGCCGGCGGGGTGGCCGAGGGCGGCTCCACGATCACCCAGCAGCTGGTCAAGCAGACGCTGCTGCAGGCCGCCGACACCCCGGAGGAGCGGGCGGCGGCCACCGAGCAGACGGTGGGCCGCAAGCTGCGCGAGGCCCGCCTGGCCCTGGCGATCGAGGACGAGCAGACCAAGGACGAGATCCTCACCCGCTACCTCAACACCGTCTACTTCGGCTCCAACGCCTACGGCGTGCAGCCCGCCGCGCGCGCGTTCTTCGGCGTCGACGCCGCCGCGCTCACCCTTCCGCAGGCCGCGCTGCTGGCGGGCCTGGTGCAGAGCCCCACCGAGGACGACCCGTTCACCGACCCCGAGGCCGCCACCGCCCGCCGCGACGAGGTCCTGTCGCGGATGGCCGAGCAGGGGCGGATCACCCCCGAGGAGGCCGCCGCCGCGCAGGCCGAGCCGCTGGGGCTGGCGCCGGGGCCGGCTCCGCCGCGGGGCTGCGTCGAGGCCAGCGTCGGGCCGTTCGTCTGCGACTTCGTGCAGCGGTACCTGATCCAGGAGCTGGGGATGACCCAGGAGCAGCTCGACGGCGGCGGCTACGTCGTCCAGACGACGCTCGACGTCGAGCTGCAGCGCGCCGGCGACGCCGCGGTGCTGCGCACCCTGCCGCGGGAGGACTCGCTGGCCGGCATGTTCACCGCCGTCGAGCCGGGCACCGGCCACCTGCTGGCGATGAGCGTCAACCGGACCTTCGGCTACGACCGGACCGACCCGACGCAGGAGTCCTTCAACCTCAACGTGGCGGCCAGCCAGGGCTCGGGCTCGACGTACAAGGTCTTCGTGGCCGCCGCCGCCCTGGCCCGCGGCTACTCGTCCTACTACACGCTCAACGCCCCCGACCCCTACGTCTCCCGGGTCTACAGCGGCCCCTGCCAGGGCCGTGACACCGACGGCCGGTACTGCGTGCGCAACGCCGGCCGGTACCGCTCGACGCTGGACCTGGAGACGGCGCTCTACCAGTCCTCCAACACCTACTTCCTCGCGCTCGAGGACGCCCTCGGCAGCGTCGAGGAGCCGGTGCGGATGGCCGAGGCGGCGGGCCTGTTCCAGTTCAGCCCGCCGGAGCTGCCGCAGCAGATCATCGACGAGAACCGCGGCTCGTTCACCTTCGGCGCCGAGGCCACCAGCCCGCTGGCGCTGGCCAGCGCGTACTCCACGTTCGCCGCGAACGGCACCCAGTGCGACGTCGTCCCGGTGACCGCCGTCCTCGACGCCACCGGACAGCCGGCCGTCGGTGCCGACGGCGAGCCGCTGCCGGTGGGGGACCGGTGCACGCCCGAGGCCATCCCGCCGGGCGTGGCCACGACGATGAACCAGATGCTGCGCAAGGACGTCGAGCCCGGGAACCCGGGGCAGACCGGGTCGCGCGCCTACGTCCGCGGGCACCAGATCGCCGGCAAGACCGGCACGTCGCAGGACAACTACTCGGTGGCCTTCGTCGGCTACACGCCCGAGATCACCGCGAGCGTCATGGTGCTCAACCCCAAGCAGAACGAGGACGTCGGCGGGTTCGGCGGCGGCAAGGGCGCCACGATCTGGCACGACGCGATGGAGCCGGTCCTCACCGCCCGGGGGAGCGGGGAGTTCCCGCCGGCCGACGAGACGGTGCAGAACGGCAACACCCGCCCGGTGCCCGGCTGCGGCGGCGTGCGCGCCTGCGAGCGGGCGCTGCGCGAGGCCGGGTTCACCCCGCAGACGCTGCGGGTCGACAGCGACGAGGCGGCCGGCACCTTCCTCGGCACCAGCCCGCCGCGCGGTGCCCGTGCGGTGCCCGGCCAGGTCGTGTCGATCCTGGTGAGCAACGGCAGCGACTACGTCGAGCCGGAGCCCGACCCCGCACCCCTCCCGGCGCCCGAGCCCGAACCGGCCCCCGAGGCGCCGGCGCCCGAGCCGGCCCCGGTGCCGGAGGCGCCCGCACCGGAGCCCGAGGTGCCGACGGTGCCCGTCCCCGAGCCGGGACCCGAGCCGGAGGTGCCCCCCACGGCGCCCGCGGAGCCCGCGCCCGCGGCGCCGCCTCCACCCGCCCCGCCCCAGGTCCCCCCGGAGTGGGGCGGGGCGCCGGCCGCGTGACGGCGGCCGAGCCGCTCGTCGAGTGACTGGGTGAGCAGCCACCCGGCCAGCAGCACCAGGTGCAGCAGGAACAGCCACAGGCCGACGGCGACCACCGCCCCGACGACGACCAGGCCGCCGAAGGGGGCACCCAGGTCCAGCGGCAGGGACAGGAACACCACGAAGCCCTGCAGGAAGCCCGACAGGCAGGCCGCGGTGAACAGCGCCCCGCTGGTCAGCGCACCCCAGCGCAGCTGGCCGCCCGAGACGACGCCGAACCCCCACAGCACCGGCACGGTCAGGACGAACAGCACGGTGTAGTAGCCGACGGCGAAGCGGCCCAGTGCCGCCCCGACGCCGTCCTCGCGGGCCAGGTCGGCCATCACCCGGGCGGCCAGCAGCAGCGGGTAGAGCAGCAGCGGCGTGGCGACGACCAGCGGCAGGGTGAGCAGCCGGCCGCGCCAGCCGGTCAGGTTCTCCCGGCGCTGGCTGAAGCGCAGCAGCGCGCGGCGCAGCCCCTCGCCGTAGAAGGTCAGCGGGACCAGCGCCAGGACGAAGCCCAGCAGGTCGAGGTGGGTGCCGGCCTCGACCAGCCGCTCGACCGCCTCCGGGGCGCCCAGCGGCGTGGGCAGCAGCTCGGTCAGCCGCGCGGTGAGCGCCCGCACCTCCTCCGCCGAGGTCACCAGAGCGGTCAGCCGTACGGCGACCAGCAGCAGCGGCACCACCGCGATGCCCGCGTAGAAGGTCAGGCCGGCGGAGATGAGGGCGAGGTCGCGGCCGCGCAGCAGCCGCTGGGCCCCGCGCAGCAGGGTGTGCACCTCGGCGCGCAGGCGGGCCGCGGTCCACCTGCGTTCCGGAGTCACCCGCTCATGGCACCAGCCCCCGCGGGCGCGCGCCCGTCGGAGTGGCGCCGGTGCGGTGCTCAGTCCTCGGAGCTGTCGTCGGTGGTCGGCGCGTCGTTGCCGGGATTCGGGCCGGTCTCCTGGCAGCTGGCGTCGTTCTCGTTGCTGGCGTTCTCGCCGCTGGCGTCGCAGTTGGTGGGCCCGCGGGAGAAGTCGGTGTTGTCGCCGCAGGCGGTGAGGGAGCCGAGCAGCGCGAGCACGACGAGCGGCCGGGCCAGGCGCATCCGCGTGGAGGAGGACATGCCCTGACTCCTACACGCCCCGGCGGCCGGTCAAACGGGCGGGGTCCCGCGTGTCCGTAGCCGCACCACCACGGAACGTCACCGATGTGATTACACCGCGGTGATTGTCACGGGTCCGTCACGCCCCTTACTCTGTGTGTGTCCAACGGGGCGCTCCGTCACTGACCTGGGTGACACCCCGAGGACGCCGTCGAGCCGGTGCGCCCCTCGGGTGCGCCGGGCCGGGGACCCATCGCAGTCCTGGGGTGCAGCGCGTGTCCGCACGCGCCGGGCGAGTCCACGCCCGAACCCGTCAGCTAACCCGGTAGGCGGCCTGGGAAGAGGAGAACCACCGCGTGGCGTCCCTGCGCACGTCCGTCCCCGGCGCGACCGGCCGCCCGCACCGCCGGCCCGGCCGCCGCGCCGCCCTCGTCCTCGCCGGGGCCCTCGGTCTCGGCGTCGGCGTGGGGGTCGTCCCGTCCGCGGCCCTGGCCGAGGAGCCCACCACGGCGGCCGAGGCCGCGCAGCTGGTGGCCGCCCGCGGGCACGACCTCGAGGTCGTCACCGAGCAGTTCAACGAGGCCCGGGAGGCACTGGCCGCCCAGCAGGCCGCGGCCGAGGCCGCCGCCGCGTCCCTCGCCCAGGCGCAGGCCGAGGTCGACACCGCCCGCCGGCAGGTCGTCGGGATCGCCCGGTCGGCCTACACCGGCGACGGCATGGGCTCGTTCCAGGCGCTCATGACCAGCGAGGACGCCGACGAGTTCGTCAACCGCGTCAGCCTCCTGCAGGGCGTCGCCGGCTACCAGGGCGAGCTGCTCGGCCAGGCCGTCGCGGCCACCGAGACCGCCACCGCCGCGCAGACCGCGGCCGCCGAGGCCGCCGCCGAGGCCCAGCGCCAGTACGACGCCGTGGCCGCCCAGCAGGCCGACCTCGAGGGCCAGATCGCCGCCTACCAGGCCGACTTCTCCCGGCTCAGCGCCGAGGAGCAGCGCGCCGCGCTCGAGGCCGCCGCCGCCGCGCACGCCGCCGGGGACCAGCGGGCCAGCCGCGACGAGGACCGCGAGGAGCCCGCCGCCGAGGAGGCCCCCACCGCGTCCTCCGCGCCGGCCGCGGCCCCGGCCCCGGCCAGCGGCGTCGCCGGCACCGTCGTCGCCACCGCCATGGCCCAGCGCGGCAAGCCCTACGTGTGGGCGGCCGCCGGGCCGGGCTCGTTCGACTGCTCCGGCCTGACGCAGTACGCCTTCCAGGCCGCCGGGATCAGCCTCCCGCACTCCAGCAAGATGCAGTCGCAGATGGGCACCGCGGTGTCGAAGGCCGACCTGCAGCCCGGTGACCTGGTCTTCTTCTACAGCCCGGTCAGCCACGTGGGCATCTACATCGGCAACGGCCAGATGGTCCACGCGCCGACCTCCGGCGACGTCGTCAAGGTGGCCAGCATCGACTCGATGGGCAGCTACTCCGGAGCCCGCCGCATCGGCTGAAGGACCACCCTCCCCCCGCCTCGCACGCTCGGCGCGGGACCCTGGAGGGCGGCCGCTCCGGCACGTCACCGGCGTCACAGCGGGACGGGGAGCCGGGGGACCGGCTGCCGCGTTGGTCCCTGCGGAGCTGCCGCCGACGCCTGAGGACCGCGTACCGATGAACCCCCGCACCGTCGCCACCGCCTTCCGCGTCGTCGCCGTCGCCGAGGCGCTGTCCTGGGTGGGCCTGCTCGCCGGCATGTACGTCAAGTACGTGCCGGAGACCTCCGAGGTCGGCGTGCAGGTGTTCGGCCCGGTCCACGGCGCGGTGTTCGTCGCCTACGTCGCCGTCGCGCTGGTCGCGTCCCGGGTGCTGCGCTGGTCGCCGTGGACGACGCTGCTCGCGCTCGCCGCCTCGATCCCGCCGCTGGCCACCGTGGTGTTCGAGCGCTGGGCCGGCCGCACCGGGAGGCTCGCGGCACCCGCGCGGGCCTGACCTACCGTTCCGGGCATGCCCGAGCCCGTGCTGCCCGCCACCGCCCGCACCCTGCTGGCCCGCACCGCCCGCGCCCAGCGCGACGGCCGGGCGCCGAGCCTGGTCGCCGGCGTCGTCCGCGACGGCGGGCTGGCGTGGTCGGCCGGGCGCGGCGACGTCGCCGAGCCGCACACCGACGTCCAGTACCGGCTCGGCTCGATCAGCAAGACGGTCACCGCGGTCGCGGTGCTGCGGCTGCGCGACGAGGGCCGGCTGGGCCTGGACGACCCGCTGGACCGGCACGTCCCCGGCACGCCGCTGGGCGACCGGTCGATCGGGCAGCTGCTGTCGCACCTGGCCGGCGCGTCCGCCGAGAGCCCCGGCGGCTGGTGGGAGCGGGTGCCCGGCGGCTCGCTGGCCGACCTCGCGCTCACCGGCGGCGACGTCGTCCTGGGCGAGGCCCGGCGCTTCCACTACTCCAACCTCGGCTTCGGCCTGCTCGGCGAGCTGGTGGCGCGGCTGCGCGGCCGGCCGTGGGACGACGTCGTCACCGGCGAGGTGCTCGCGCCGCTGGGCATGGCCCGGACGACGCCGCGCCCGTCGGGCCGCGCCGCGCAGGGGTACGCCGTGCACCCGTGGGCCGACGTCGTCCTGCCCGAGCCCGAGCACCACGCCGGGGTCATGGCCGCCGCCGGCCAGCTGTGGGCGTCCCTCGCCGACCTCGCCCGCTTCGCCGCCTTCCTGCTCGGCGACACCGGCGACGTGCTCTCCCCGGCCACGCTGGAGGAGATGGCGGTGCCGGCCGGCGTCGACCCCTCCTCACCGGCCTGGTCGGCGTACGGGCTGGGGCTGCAGGTGCTGCGGGTCGACGGCCGCACGCTCACCGGCCACGGCGGCTCGATGCCGGGGTTCCTCGCCGGGGTCTTCGTCGACCGCGAGGAGGGCACCGGCGGGGTGTCGCTCGCCAACACCACCAGCGGGCTGGACTCGGCGCTGGTCCCGGGCCTGCTCGCCGACCTGCGGGCCGCCGAGCCGCAGGTGGTCGAGCCGTGGCGCCCGGCCGGTTCGCCGGTGCCGCTCGAGCAGCTCGGCGTCTGGTACTGGGGGCCGGCGCCACTGGCCCTGCGAGCGGTGCCCGGCGGGCTGCTGCACCTCGGGCCGCTGCCGGGGCGGGCCGGGCGGGCCAGCCGGTTCCGCCGCTGCGACGACGGCACGTGGCTCGGGCTGGACGGCTACTACGCCGGTGAGACGCTGCGGATCGCCCCCGACCACCTCGACCTGGGCACGTTCGTGTTCACCCGCGAGCCCTACGACCCCGCCGCCCCCGTGCCCGGCGGCGTCGACCCCCGGGGCTGGACCGCCCCCTGACCGTGCACTTCCGCGGAAGCGCACGCGTCTACGGGCGGTCGAAGGCGTCCATGGTGGTCTTGACGACGGCGCCGTAGGCCAGGTGCGGCACCACGTCGGCGGCCCAGTCGGCCGCCGACCACGTGCGCGGGTCGGTGACGCCCAGCACCGTCATCGGCCCGTTGGCGGCCACCAGCACCGCGAGCGTGGTGAGCAGCGTGCCCACCAGCGGCTGCGACCGGAAGCCCGACGCCCGCAGCAGCCCGACGCCGACCCCCACGCCGACGCCGGCCACCAGCCCGGTGATCGGCCCGAGGCCCTGGACCCGGTTCTGCCGGTGCTCCTCGTCGCCCGGGATCGGCACGTGCGCCTTCTCGGCGAGCCGCTCCACCGTCTCCTCGGGCGTGGAGCTGGTGCCCCGGCCGCGGACGGTCATGTCGAGGTAGGTGACGGCGTTGAGCGCGGTCGACCCCGCCGCCCCCGCCGCCGCGCCGCGCAGCGCCCAGCCGAGGGTGCTGATGCCCCGCTTGCCCTTGCCGAACGTCCCCACGGGGGTGCGCTTCGCCATGGACGGCGCCCTACCCGTCGCGCTCACCAGCGCAAACGGCGCATGCTGGGGACGTGGACGACGTCGGCGCGGCCCTCGAGCGGGCGATCGGCGCGCTGCTCGACGCCCGCGCGCCCGGCGCCACGATCTGCCCCTCGGAGGCCGCCCGCGCCGTCGACCCGCAGGGCTGGCGGGAGCTCATGCCCGGGGCGCGGGCGGCGGCCGCCCGGCTGGCCGCCGCGGGCGCCGTCGAGGTGACCCGGCGTGGTGCCGTGGTCGACGTCGCCACCGCCCGCGGCCCGGTCCGGATCCGGCGGGTCAGCCGCTGACCGGCAGCGGCCGGGCCAGGAACGCCGCGAGCAGCCGGGCGGTGCGGTCGACGGTGCCGGAGTGCAGCACCTCGTAGCCGTGCGTGCTCAGCGTGGGCAGGCTCAGCAGCGCCGCCCGCGCCGACTGCCCCGACGCCTGGGCCTGGGAGGCGTCGGAGTCGTAGGACTGCCACACCGCCGTCTGCGGCTGCAGCCCCAGCTCGGTGCCGACGTCGACCAGCGCGTCGGCGACCGCGCGGTCGTAGACGACGGCGTCGTCGGCGTAGGCCACCACCGGCCCGCCGTCGACGGTGACCTGGTACTCCGCCTCCGCGGGGCCGACGTCGAGGGCGATGGTGAGGTCGCCGGGCAGCGTGCGGGCGGCGTAGGAGGCACCGACACCGCCCATCTCCTCGCTGGTGCTGGCCACGAGGTACACGTCGCCGCGGGGGCGCCCGCGCAGCAGCCGCGCCGTCCCCACCAGCGCGGTCAGCGCCGCCCGGTCGTCGAGGAAGTACGAGCCGACGTAGGCGCCGAGGCGGGTCAGCCCGCGCCGGTCGGCGTGCACGCACACCCGCGTCCCCGGGTGCACCCCGGCGGCGGCGAGGTCCTCGGCGGAGCAGCCGGTGAAGACGTACACGTGCGACCAGTCCATCGCCTGTCCGCCCTGGTCGGGCTTGGTCTGCCAGATCCGCGTGCTCTCGGCGGTGGTGTGCTCCGACCCGAGCGTGAGGACGCCGGTGAGGGTCTGCCGCCGGCCGAGGACGGCGACCGGGCCGAGGCCGAAGTTGCCCGGGTACATGACGCCCAGGGAGGTCACCCACAGCGTGCCGTCGGGCTCGACCCGCTTGACCATCATCGACAGCTCGTCGAGGTGCGCGGTGACCCGCACCGCCGGGGCGGACCGGTCCGTCCCGTGCAGCAGCGCGACCAGGTTGCCGGCGGCGTCGACGGTGGTCTCGTCGGCCAGCGGCTCGAGCTCGCGCCGGACGACGTCGCGCACCGCCTCCTCCTGCCCGCCGGGGCCGTAGGTGCGCAGCAGCTCGCCGAGCAGGTCGGGCAGCGGGGTCGGGGCCTCGGCGGTCACCGGGGACCCCTACCCGGACGGCGGCTCCTCTCCCGCCGCGCGCCGCAGCAGCGGGTCGACCCGGTGGTCGACGTAGCGGCGCAGCGCCAGGGCGGTGTCGGTGCGCTCCACCCCGGGCAGGGCGAGCACCTGCTCGGTCAGCCGCCACAGGTCGTCGGCGTCGACGGCGACCACCCGCACCAGCAGGTCCGCCGCGCCGGACAGCGCGGTCACCTCCAGGACCTCGGGCATCGCGGCCAGCGCGGCGGCGACCTCCTCGAGGCCGCGCTGCACGACCTGCACCGTCACGTAGGCGCTGAGCCGGTAGCCGAGCGCTTCCGGGCGCACCCGCGAGGCGAAGGGGGCGAGCAGCCCGCCGGACTCCAGCCGGGCCAGCCGCGCCTGGACGGTGTTGCGGGCCAGCCCGAGCTGCTGGGACAGCGCCAGCACCGTGGCCCTCGGGTCGGCGTCGAGCGCCTGCACCAGCCGCGCGTCGGTGGCGTCGAGGCGCTCGGGACCGGCGGGCACGGCGCCAGTCTGGCACGTGCCGGCCGCTCCCGAAACGCATCCTGCTCAGTCCGCCGTGGCGGCCTTGCGCATCCCGATCGGGGGGTGGTGTGCTCCTTACCGGCGGGGGACGTGTCACGATGTGTGAGTGGAGCCACAACCCCGGCGCCACAGGACGTCCAGCACCGCGACCGGCCGGTGACCCCGGCAGCGCGGACGACGGCGAGGAGCAGCGCGTGAGCGTGTCGAGCGCGACCACCGAGATGGTCGACCCCGTACCCGGGGCGGCCGCGCCCCACCTTCCGCAGCAGCCCGACCTGGTGCAGTTGCTGACCCCCGAGGGCGAGCGGGTCGAGCACCCCGACTACCCGCTCGACGTCTCCGCCGAGGAGCTGCGCGGGCTCTACCGCGACCTCGTGCTGGTCCGCCGGTGGGACGTCGAGGCCACCGCGCTGCAGCGCCAGGGCGAGCTGGGCATCTGGGCCTCGCTGCTGGGCCAGGAGGCCGCCCAGATCGGCGCCGGCCGGGCGATGGCCGACGGCGACACGGCCTTCCCCACCTACCGCGAGCACGGCGTGGCCTGGACCCGCGGGGTCGACCCGCTGCACGTCATCAGCCTGTTCCGCGGCGTGGACAACGGCGGGTGGGACCCGGTCGCCACCGGCTTCAACCTCTACACCGTCGTCATCGGCGCGCAGTGCCTGCACGCCACCGGCTACGCCATGGGCCTGCAGCGCGACGGCGCCGAGACCGCGACGCTGGCCTTCCTCGGCGACGGCGCCACCAGCCAGGGCGAGGTGAACGAGTCCTTCATCTGGGCGGCGAGCTTCTCCGCGCCGGTCGTCTTCTTCTGCCAGAACAACCAGTACGCGATCAGCGTGCCGCTGGAGCGGCAGTCGCGGGTGCCGCTCTACCAGCGCGCGGCCGGCTTCGGCTTCCCCGGCGTCCGCGTCGACGGCAACGACGTCCTCGCCGTCCTCGCCGTCACCCGGGCCGCGCTCACCGCCGCCCGCGAGGGCCAGGGCCCCACGTTCATCGAGGCCTTCACCTACCGGATGGGCGCGCACACCACCTCCGACGACCCCACCCGCTACCGGCTGGCCAGCGAGCTGGAGGAGTGGAAGCTGCGCGACCCGATCGCGCGGGTGAAGGCCCACCTCTCGCGCACCGGCATCGCCGACGCCGAGTTCTTCGACGCCGTCGAGGCCGAGGCCGACGAGCTGGCGCAGCGCATCCGCTCGGGCACCACCGAGATGACCGACCCCCCGGGGACGGCGATGTTCGACCAGGTCTACGCCGAGCAGACGCCGCTCGTGGCCGCGCAGCAGGCGCAGTTCGAGGCCTACCAGGCCTCCTTCGAGGGGAGCGAGCACTGATGGCCGAGACGCTCACCATCGGCAAGGCCCTCAACCTCGGCCTGCGCCGGGCGATGGAGGACGACGCGAAGGTCCTGCTCATGGGCGAGGACATCGGCCGCCTGGGCGGGGTCTTCCGGATCACCGACGGCCTGCAGAAGGACTTCGGCGAGGACCGCGTCGTCGACACCCCGCTGGCCGAGGCCGGCATCCTCGGCACCGCCGTCGGGCTGGCCATGCGCGGCTACCGGCCGGTCTGCGAGATCCAGTTCGACGGGTTCGTCTTCCCCGCCTACAACCAGATCGTCACGCAGGTCGCCAAGATCCACGCCCGCTCCCGCGGCCGGCTGCCCATGCCGATCGTCATCCGGATCCCCTTCGGCGGCGGCATCGGCGCGGTCGAGCACCACAGCGAGAGCCCGGAGGCGTACTTCGCGCACACCCCGGGCCTGAAGGTGGTCGCCGTCAGCAACCCCGCCGACGCCTACTGGGGCATCCAGCAGGCCATCGCCCACCCCGACCCGATCGTCTTCCTGGAGCCCAAGCGCCGGTACTGGGAGAAGGCGGAGGTCGACACCGACGCCACGCCCGGCCCGCTGTTCGCCTCGCGGGTGGTCCGCGGCGGCGACGACGTCACGGTGCTGGCCTACGGCCCGATGGTGAAGACGGCGCTGCAGGCCGCCGAGGCCGCCGCCGAGGAGGGCCGCTCGCTGGAGGTCGTCGACCTGCGCACCCTCTCGCCGCTCGACCTCGACCCGGTGTTCGACTCGGTGCGGCGCACCGGGCGCTGCGTCGTCGTCCACGAGGCGCCGGTGACCCTGGGCCTGGGCTCGGAGATCGCCGCCCGGGTGACCGAGACCTGCTTCCACTCCCTGGAGGCGCCGGTGCTGCGGGTGGGCGGCTACGACACCCCCTACCCGCCGTCGAAGCTCGAGGAGGAGTACCTCCCCGACCTCGACCGTGTCCTCGACGCCGTCGACCGCGCGATGGAGTTCTGACCGATGGCACTGCGCCAGTTCAAGCTGCCCGACGTCGGGGAGGGCCTGACCGACGGCGAGATCCTCCAGTGGCTGGTCTCGGTCGGCGACACCGTGACGGTCAACCAGCCGCTGTGCGAGGTGGAGACCGCCAAGGCCGCCGTCGAGCTGCCCTCCCCCTACGCCGGCACGGTGACCGAGCTGCTGTTCGAGCCGGGCACGACCGTCGACGTCGGCACGCCGATCATCACGATCGACACCGGCGGGGAGGCCCCCGCGCCCGCGCCGGCGGCCGGCGGTGCCGCGCCGGCCGCGGAGTCCGCCGAGCCCGCCGCCGGGCTGATCGGCGGGGCGGCCCCGGGCGGGCGGACGGCGGTGCTCGTGGGCTACGGCCCGCGCACCACCGAGGCCCGCCGCCGGCCGCGCCGTGCGGTGCACGCCGGCCCGGCCCCCGTCGGCGCCGACTACGGCTCCGGCGGTCAGGACCGGCCGCCGCTGCTGGCCACCGCACCCGACGCCACCGTCAAGCCGGTGCGGCACGGCGGGCTCGAGGTGGGCCGGCAGGCCGAGGCGCACGCCCGCGCCGAGGCGGCCGCCCCCTCCCGTCCCGTCTCGCCCGGCCACGGGCGGGTGCGCCCCCTGGCCAAGCCGCCGGTGCGCAAGCTCGCCCGCGACCTCGGCGTCGACCTGACCGCGCTGACCGGCAGCGGCGCCGGCGGGGTCATCACCCGCGAGGACGTCACCGCCGCGGCCGCCGCGCCGCAGGCCCCGGCTCCCGACCAGGGCACCGACCTGACGGCCGACCTGGTCCCCGACCTCGCGGCGGTCCCCTCGCCGGCCGCCGCCCCGGTCGCCGGCGAGCGGGTGCCGGTCAAGGGCGTGCGCAAGGCGACGGCGGCGGCGATGGTGGCCAGCGCGTTCACCGCGCCGCACGTCACCGAGTTCCTCACCGTCGACGTCACGCGGATGATGCGGCTGCGGTCGGAGATCGCCGCCCGGCCGCAGTTCGCCGGGGTGAAGGTCAGCCCGCTGCTGTTCGTCGCCAAGGCGCTGCTGCTGGCCGCGCGCCGGCACCCGATGGTCAACAGCTCCTGGGACGAGCAGGCGCAGGAGATCGTCGTCCACGGGCAGGTGAACCTCGGCATCGCCGCGGCCACCCCGCGCGGGCTGATCGTGCCCAACGTCAAGGGCGCCGACCGGCTGTCGATGGCCGAGCTCGCCGGGGCGCTCACCGAGCTGACCGAGACCGCCCGCGCCGGGCGGACCGCGCCGGCCGACATGACCGGCGGCACGATCACGATCACCAACGTCGGCGTGTTCGGCGTCGACACCGGCACGCCGATCCTCAACCCCGGCGAGTCGGCGATCCTCGCCTTCGGCGCCGTCCGCGAGATGCCGTGGGTGCACAAGGGGAAGGTGCGGGTGCGGCAGGTGACCCAGCTCGCGCTGTCGTTCGACCACCGGGTCATCGACGGCGAGCTCGGCAGCCGGTTCCTCGCCGACGTGGGCGCCCTGCTCTCCGACCCCCGGACCGCGCTGGCCTACTGAGCGCCCGACAGCGGGCCCTGCCGGATCCCGGCAGGGCCCGCTGTCGTCCCCGGAGGGGTCGGGCCCGGCGGGGTCCCCGCCGACGGGGTGGCCCGGTCCGCCCCGGGCGCCCAGGATGACCGGGTGACCGACCTGGACCGGCTGCTGGCCTTCGCCGCGCGCTCGCGGCTGCCCGGCGGCGGCTTCGGCTACCTCGGCTCCGACGGCACGGTCGAGTCCGGCCGGCCGCAGGAGACCTGGATCGTCGCCCGGATGACGCACGTCTTCGGGCTGGCCGCCCTGCTGGGACGGCCCGGCGCGGAGGAGCCGGCGGCCGCCGGGGTGGCGGCGCTGCGCGAGGGGCCGCTGCACGACGGCGCGCACGGCGGCTGGCGGAGCACCGAGGACGACGACACGAAGGCGGCCTACGTGCACGCCTTCGCCGTCCTGGCCGGGGCGACGGCCACCACCGCCGGGATCGAGGGCGGCCGCGCCCTGCTGGAGGAGGCGCTGGAGGTCTGGGACCGGCGGTTCTGGGACGACGCCGCCGGCCTCGCCGTCGAGGAGTGGACCGCGGACTGGTCCCGGCTGTCGGACTACCGCGGCGCCAACGCCAACATGCACGGCGTCGAGGCCACCCTCGCCGCGGCCGACGCGCTCGGCGGGGCCGACGCCGACCGGCTGCGGCAGCGGGCGCTGCGCAGCCTCGAGCGGGTGGTGCACGGGTGGGCGCGGGAGCGGGACTGGCGGCTGCCCGAGCACTTCACCGCCGACTGGACGCCGCTGCCCGGCTTCAACCGCGACCGCCCGGCCGACCCGTTCCGGCCCTACGGCGTCACCGTCGGCCACCAGTTCGAGTGGGCGCGGCTGGCCCTGCACGCCCGCGCGGTCCTCGACGACCCGCCGGCCTGGCTGCTCGACGACGCCGTCGCGCTGTTTCGCGCCGCCGCCGGGCGGGGCTGGGCGGCCGACGGCGCACCGGGCTTCCCGTACACGCTCGACTGGGACGACCGCCCGGTGGTGTCCGCGCGGATGCACTGGGTGCTGTGCGAGGCGGTCGCGGCGGCGACCGTGCTGGCCGCGATCACCGGCGAGGCGCGGTACGGGGAGCTGGCCACCACCTGGCGGGCGCACGGCGAGGAACGGTTCGCCGACCCCGCCACCGGCAGCTGGCACCACGAGCTGACGCCGTCGGGGGAGGTGGCCACGGGGACCTGGACCGGCCAGCCCGACGCCTACCACCTGGCGCAGATGCTGCTGCTCGACGGCCGGCCGGTGCGGGGGAGCGTGGCCGCCGCGCTGCGGTGACCGGTGTGTCCGCCCCCGCGGGGAGGGGTAGGGCGAGGTCACCGCAACGACATCCCGAGCAGCGAGGAGCGTTCCCGTGGCCAGCGTGCAGGAATCCGTCGACGTCGACGTCCCGATCCGTGTCGCCTACGACCAGTGGACGCAGTTCGAGTCGTTCCCGCAGTTCATGGGCGGCGTCGAGCGCATCACCCAGGTCGACGACACGCGCACCCACTGGATCACCAACATCGACGGCGTCAAGCGCGAGTTCGACGCGGAGATCACCGAGCAGCACCCCGAGGAGCGGGTCGCGTGGGCGAGCACGGGCGGTGACGCCAAGCACGCCGGGGTGGTCACCTTCCACCGCCTCGCCGACGACAAGACCCGCGTGATGATCCAGATCGACTGGGAGCCGACCGGCGTCGTCGAGAAGGTCGGCGCCGCGCTCGGCTTCGACGACCGGCAGGTCAAGGCCGACGCCAAGCGGTTCAAGGAGTTCATCGAGAGCCGCGGCGGCGAGACCGGCGCCTGGCGCGGCGACGTCCCGCGGCCCGACCAGCGCTGAGCGCGGCGGCGGCGCGATGATCAGGTGACCTGATCCCGGGGCGTCCTCCCGCACGTCCCACCGTGAGGGAGGATGCCCCACGATCAGGGACCCTGATCGTGGCGCACGCGCAGCACGAAAACGACGACGGCGCCCGCTCCCTCCGCGCGAGGGGGCGGGCGCCGTCGTCGGTGCTGGTTACTCCGCGTCGAGGTCGGCGGCCACCATGCCGGCGATCTGCTCGACGACGGCCTGGTCGTCGCTGGTGACGGTGACCTCGGCGCCCTTCTGGGCACCCAGCGTCATGATCATCAGCGGCGAGCCGGCGTCGACGGGGTTGCCGCCGGGGGTGGCCAGGGTGACCGGGACGCCGGCCTTGCCCACGGCCTCGGCGATGAGCGCGGCGGGGCGGGCGTGCAGGCCGACCCGGGAGCCGACGGTGACGGTCTGACTGGGCATTCGACGTCCTCGCTTCTCGGGGTATCGGTGGGTGTCGGGGTCGAGCCTGCCCTGTCAGGCGCGAGCGGGCGCGCTGACGGTGGAGGCGGGGGCGGCGTTGTGGGCGTGGGCGAGGTCGACGGCGTCCTCGGGGACGGCGTCGGCCTTCCGGCGGCCGATGCTCTTGGCGACGGTGACCGCCAGCGCGCCGACCACGGTGCCGACGACGAGGGCCAGCAGGAACATCCCGATCCCGTTCATCGCGAAGAGCACGAAGATCCCGCCGTGCGGGGCGCGCAGCTCCACCCCGGAGGCGGCGACGATCGCGCCGGTCGTGGCACCGCCGAGCATCATCGACGGGATGACCCGCAGCGGGTCGGCCGCGGCGAACGGGATCGCGCCCTCGGAGATGAACGAGGCGCCGAGCAGCCACGCGGCCTTGCCGTTGTCGCGCTCGGCCGGGGTGTAGAGCTTCGGCCGGATCGCGGTGGACAGCGCCATCGCCAGCGGCGGGACCATGCCCGCGGCCATGACCGTGGCCATGATGACCAGCGAGCCGCTGGTCTGCGAGGCCAGGCCGGCGGTGGCGAACAGGTAGGCCGCCTTGTTCACCGGGCCGCCGAGGTCGAAGCACATCATCAGGCCGAGGATGATCCCCAGCAGCACCGCGGAGGTGCCGCTCAGGCCGTTGAGCCAGTTGCCCAGGCCCTCGACGGCAGCGGCCAGCGGGCGGCCGAGCACCGCCACCATGAGCCCGCTGGAGATCAGCGTCGCCAGCAGCGGGATGATCACCACCGGCTGCAGCCCGCGGACTCCGGTGGGCAGCTTCCACGAGGCGATCCACCGCGCCACCAGGCCGGCGAGGATGCCGCCGACCAGGCCGCCCAGGAAGCCGGCGCTCATGGTCACCGAGACGGCGCCGACGACGAACCCCGGCGCGATGCCCGGGCGGTCGGCGATCGCGTAGGCGATGTAGCCGGCGAGCGCCGGGACCAGGAACCCGAACGCGGCCTGGCCGAGCACGGTGCACAGCGCCCCGAGGTAGCCCCAGAACCCGTCGTTGAGGCCCTCGAGGGGTGCCGCGGAGGGCAGGTCGAGGAAGGAGTTGTTGAGCGCCCAGCTCAGCGCGAAGCTCTGGCCCTCGACGTCGGGGTTCGGGTTGACGATCTGGTACCCGCCGAAGAGGAAGCCGAGCGCGATGAGCAGACCGCCGGCCGCGACGAACGGGATCATGTAGCTGACGCCGGTGAGCAGCCAGCGGCGGATCTCGGTGGCGGTGCTCGGCCGGCCCGCGGGGGCGGCCGCGGCGGCGTCGGCAGCCCCGCCGCCGGGCACCCGGCGGGCGTTCGGGTCGTCGGCGGCGGCCAGCGCCTCGCGGATCATGACCTCGGGCTCGTTGATCGCCCGCTTGGTGCCCGACTGGACGACCGGCTTGCCGGCGAACCGGTCGCGGTCCCGGACGCCGACGTCGACGGCGAAGATGACCGCGTCGGCGTCGCGGATGACCGCCGGGTCCAGCGGGGTGGACCCCGAGGAGCCCTGCGTCTCGACGGCGAGGTCGACGCCCTCGGCCTGCGCGGCCGCGGTGAGCTTGTCGGCGGCCATGTAGGTGTGCGCGATGCCGGTGGGGCAGGCGCTGACCGCGACCAGCCGGCGGCGGGCCGGGGCGGACTCCGGCGCCGGGGCGGTGGCGGGCACGGGGGTGCTGGTCGCCGCGGTGGCGCCGGTGGCCGGCGTCGGGGACACGACCTCCTCGACCAGCGCGACGACGTCGGCGGGCGTGGCGGCGGCGCGCAGCGCGGCGACGAAGTCCGGCCGCACCAGGGCCCGGGCCAGCGCCGACAGCAGCGTCAGGTGGTCGGCGTCGCCCTCCGCGGGGGCGGCGATGAGGAACACCAGGTCGGCCGGGCCGTCGGCGGCACCGAAGTCGACGCCGGGCGCCAGCCGCGCGAACGCCAGCGACGCCTGGGTGACCGCGGCCGACCGGCAGTGCGGGATCGCGATGCCGCCGGGCAGCCCGGTGGCGGCCTGCGCCTCGCGGGCCAGGGCGTCACCGGCGAGCGCCTCGGCGCCGGTGGCCCGGCCGGCGTCGGCCACGAGACCGGCCAGCCGGCGCACGACGGCGTCCTTGTCGGAGCCGAGATCGGCGTCGAGGACGACCAGCTCGGGGGTGATCAGTGCTGACATGACGGACCTTCCGGGGCGTCAGGGGACGTCCCGGCCGGCGGCCGGGACGGGTTCGGGGGAGGGGACGGGCAGGCCCGGCACGACGGGGACGGCGGCCGGGTCGACGAGGTCGGGGGTGGGGACGGCGGAGCCGGGCAGCGCCGCGGCGGCCGAGCCGGTGGCGACGGCGCGGCGCAGCCGCTCGGCGGCGGGGGCGCCGGCCAGGTCGGCCAGTAGGTGCCCGGCCAGGCTGGAGTCGCCGGCGCCGACGGTGCTGCGGACGGCGATCCGCGGGGGGCGCGCCGACCACACCTCGCCCGCGGCGGTGGAGAGCACCGCGCCGTCGCCGCCGAGGGTGAGCAGCACCTCGCCGACGCCGCCGTCGTGCAGCCGCGCGACCGCGGCCGACAGCGCCGCGGGGTCGGCCAGCAGCGCCGCCTCCGTGGTGCCGGTCACCTGGGCCAGCTCCTCGGCGTTGGGCTTGAGCAGGTCGGGTGCGGCGTCGGGGCCGGCGACCAGCAGTGCCCGCAGCGGCGCCTCGGAGGTGTCGACGGCGACCCGTGCGCCGGTGCCGCGGACGGCGCGGACCAGCTCGGCGTACCAGTCCTCGGGCGTGCCGGGCGGCAGCGAGCCGGACAGCACGACCCAGCGGGCGCCCGCGGCGGCGGCGGCCACGGCGGCGGCGAGCGCGGCGCGCAGGCCGGCGTCGAGCGGGGTGCCGGGCTCGTTGAGCTTGGTGGTGGTGCCGTCGGGCTCGGTCAGGGAGTAGTTGGTGCGCACCGGGGCGCCGGTGGGGACGGTGACCAGCGGCAGCCGCAGCGCGTGCAGCGCGGTGACCAGCGGATCGGTGGGGTCGGCGGGCACCACCGCGAGGACCTCGGCGCCGGCCGCGGCCAGTGCGCGGGCGACGTTGACGCCCTTGCCGCCGGGCTCGGTGGAGCTGGCGCCGAGGCGGGCCACCTCGCCGCGCAGCAGGGGGCCGGGCAGGGCGAGGGTGCGGTCGAGGCTGGGGTTGGCCGTCAGCGTGACGACGCGGCCGCCGCTCACGCGACCACGACCTCGACGCCGGCGTCCTCGATGCGCCCGACGACGGCGGGGTCGGCCTCGCCGTCGGTGACCACCACGTCGACGTCGTCGAGCGCGGCGAAGCGCACCAGCTGCTCGCGTCCCAGCTTGCTGCTGTCGGCGAGCACGACCACCCGCTGGCCGGCCCGGACCATCGCCCGCTTCACCGACGCCTCGGCCTCGTCGGGGGTGGTCAGGCCGTGGCCGGGGGCGATGCCGTTGGTGCCGAGGAAGGCGACGTCGGCGCGCAGGTCGGCCAGGGCGCGCACCGGCGTCTCCCCGACCGCGCACTGGGTGAGCCCGCGGACCCGCCCGCCGAGCACGTGCAGCGTGAGGCCGGCGACGGTGGCCAGCCGGGCGGCGATCGGCACCGAGTTGGTGGCCACGAAGAGGTTGCGGTCGACCGGCAGCACCTCGGCCAGCGCCGCGGTGGAGCTGCCGCCGTCGAGCAGGACGCTGCCGCCCGGGCCGGGCAGCAGGTCCAGCGCCGCCGCGGCGATCTTCCGCTTGGCCTCCGCACGGGTGCCGTGGCGCTCGGCCAGCGCCGTCTCCACCAGGCTCAGCGCCGCGGCCGGCACCGCGCCGCCGTGCACCCGGCGCAGCACGCCGGCCCGCTCCAGGACGGCGAGGTCGCGGCGGACGGTCTCGGTGGTGACGCCGAAGTGGTCGGCGACGGCGGTGACCGCGATGCGGCCCTGCTCGACGACCAGCGTGGCGATCGCCTGCTGTCGTTCCTCGGCGTACACGCCCACCTCGCTCGGTCGTGGTGCGCTGCCCGATCATGTGGGCACCGACTTGTGTCTGTGTTGTTCTACGTGGGATTCATTGACAAGTCAACACCGATCCGTGAGGCTGGTCACCGACGGACGACGGCGTCCCCCTGTTCCCCCTGACGGAGAGGTCCGCATGTCCACCACCGCTGCTCCCGCCCCCGGCACGTCCGCGGCCGCTCCCGTGCTCACCGGCACGCCCGTCGTCCCGGGGGTCGTCCTCGGGCCGGTGGTGCGCCCGGCCGGCGCGGTCCGGCTGCCCGACGCCGAGTCCGCCGAGACGCTCCCGGAGACCGCCCGGGCCGAGGAGCGCGCCCGTTTCACCGCGGCCGCCGAGGCCGTGGCCGGCCGGCTGGCCACGCGCGCCGCGGCGGCCACCGGCATGACCGCCGAGGTCCTGTCGGCCACCGCGGGCCTCGCCCGCGACCGCGGCCTGCTCTCCGCCGCCGAGCAGCGCATCGACGCGGGCACCCCGGCCGCGGTCGCCGTCGTGCAGGCCGCCCAGCAGTTCGTCGACGTCTTCACCGCGCTCGGCGGGGTGATGGCCGAGCGCGTCACCGACGTCCGCGACGTCCGCGACCGCGTCGTCGCCGAGCTCACCGGCCAGGGGGAGCCGGGCGTGCCCGCGCCGGAGACGCCGTCGGTGCTGCTGGCCGACGACCTGGCGCCGGCCGACACCGCCGGTCTCGACCCCGCCCGCATCGTCGGGCTGGCCACCCGGCTGGGCGGCACGACCAGCCACACCGCGATCATCGCCCGGCAGCTGAACCTGCCGCTCGTCGTCGCCGTCGAGGGCCTCGACGCCGTCCCCGCGGGCGCGACCGTCCTGCTCGACGCCGAGGAGGGCACCGTCACCGTCGACCCGGAGCCGGAGGCAGCCGCCGCCCAGGTCGCGGAGGCGCGGCGCCAGGCCGAGGCGCTGGCGGGCTACCGCGGACCGGCCGCGACCCGCGACGGCGTGGCCGTGCCGGTGCTGGCCAACGTCCAGGACGGCGCGGGCACCCGCGCCGCCGTGGCCGCCCACGCCGAGGGGGTCGGGCTGTTCCGCACCGAGCTGGCCTTCCTCGGCCGGGCCGCCGAGCCCACCGTCGAGGAGCAGGCGCGGGGCTACGCGGAGGTGTTCGAGGCCGCGGCCGGCCGCCGGGTCGTGCTGCGGACCCTCGACGCCGGGTCGGACAAGCCGCTGGAGTTCGCGACGCCGCCGGAGGAGCCCAACCCGGCGCTCGGCGTGCGCGGCCTGCGGGTGGCCCGCCGCGACCCCGGGCTGCTCGACCGCCAGCTCGACGCCGTCGCCGAGGCCGCCCGCCGCACCGACGCCGCGCCGTGGGTGATGGCGCCGATGGTGGCCACCGTCGCCGAGGCCGCCGACTTCGCCGGCCGGGTGCGCGAACGCGGGCTGGTGCCCGGCGTGATGGTCGAGGTGCCGTCGGTGGCGCTGCTGGCCGACCGGTTCCTCCGGCACGTCGACTTCCTGTCGATCGGCACCAACGACCTGTCGCAGTACGCGCTGGCCGCCGACCGGCTCTCGGCCGACCTGGCCGACCTCACCGACCCGTGGCAGCCGGCGCTGCTGGCGCTGGTGGCCGCCACCGCGGCGGCGGGCCGGCGGGCCGGCAAGCCGGTCGGGGTCTGCGGGGAGGCCGCCGCCGACCCGCTGCTGGCCTGCGTGCTCGTCGGCCTGGGGGTGACCTCGCTGTCCTGCGCGGCCCCGGCGGTCGCCGGCGTCGGGGCCCGGCTGGCCGGGGTGGACTCCGGCGCCTGCGTGGAGGCCGGCGAGGCGGCGCTGGCCGCCGACGACCCGCGCGCCGCGCGTGCGGCGGCGCGGGCGGTGCTCACCCGCGGCTGAGACCCGCCCGCAGGGGGCTACTGCTCCAGCAGGGCCTCCAGCCGGGCGGTGCCGGTGAGCAGCGCCCGCGACCGGCGGTCGACGTCCCGGGAGCGGGCGGCCAGCGCGGCCGCGGCCTCCTCGGTGCGGGTCGCCTGCCGCAGCGCGGGCAGCAGCTCGCGCAGCGCGCCGATCCCGTGGCCGGCCCGGCGCAGCTGGTGCACGAGGCGGGCGTCGCGGACGTCGCCGGGTGCGTACGTCCGCGCCCGGCCCGGCAGCACACGCCGGGGGACCACCAGTCCCTCGGCGTCCCAGTGGCGCAGCGTGGAGGCCCGCACCCCGAGCGCGTCGGCCAGCTCGCCGATGCCCATCGCGTCCGCGGGGCGCGGCTCGTCGATCGGCTCGGCGGCGATCGCCCGCGCCGCCTCCTGCGCCAGCCGCAGGTCGCGGCGCTCGGTGCGCAGCCGCGCGTGGGCGTCGTCGAGGAGGGCGAGGAGCTCCCCGAGCGGCCCCCGGTTCGCCGTCCGCACGATGCGGCCGGCCCCGGCGGGGCCGACCGCCGCGGCGAACGCCCGGTAGGCGAGCGCCGCCTGCGCGTGGGTCGCGGTGAGGACGCGGTGGCCCGCCGCGGTCCGCGCCGCCGGGGGCAGGACGCCCTCGCGCTCGAGGTCGCGGACCTGCTGCACCGAGCACCCGGCCTGCCGCGCGACGTCGACCGTGCGCAGGCCCCCGTTGCGACTCCGCACCGCGTCCTCCCTGGTCGTCCGCGCCGGACCCTCCACAGGGGCCTGAGTGTCACGCTCGAACCCGTGAGCGCCGGACGCCTGAGCATCGACGACGTCGTCGGCCTGGTCGAGTCGCTGGGCGGGGTGCTGACGCTGCGCCCCGGTCCCGGTGACGGCTCCCCCGAGGCCGCCTGGGGTGACCTGTTCTTCTACTACGCCCCCGACGGGGTCCTGCCCCGCACGCAACCCTTCGCCACCGTGGTGACCAAGGACCTGCCCGGTGAGCCGGCGGCGGGGCTGGACCGTCCCGGGGCGTTCCGGCTCAACATCGCGGCGAGCGCTGCCGACTCCTCCCGGTGGACCGGACGGGCGCCGGGGGAACCGGCGCCGGACGACACCGGTCCCGCGGTGCCCGACACCGTCCTCGCCCACCCGGTCTACGGGCACCTCGGCTGGGTCGCCGTCGTCGACCCGGGACCGCGGACGGCGGGCGCGGTCGCCGACCTGCTGCGGGCGGCCCACGCCCGCGCCCGCGCCCGGCGCGAGCGCCGCCTCGCGGTGCGGCCCCAGCCACCCCATCTCCCTCCCTCGGGTGAACGATCGTCGGAAATGTGATGACGCTCCCTACGGATCGACGGAACAATCAGCGCTGCGCCTGCTTTACTACTGGTGCACCCCGCGACGGCACCGAAGAGGAGACGGACATGACGATCACCACCACCTGGCGCAAGCGCCGGCAGGCCACCCGCACCCGGCGTGCCCTCGAGCGCGCGCTCGCCCGCTCCAGCAGCCCCGCGATGCGCGACGAGCTGCTGACGATGGCCAACAACGGCGGCTTCTGAGCAAGGACCTCCCTGCCCCCACCGCTCGCACGCTCGCGGCGGGCCCCTGCAGGGAGGCCGTTCCAGTGCGTCACCTGGCCCCGGTCTGCTCCGCAGCCCGGGGCCGTTCGCCGTCCGGGGCCGCCTCCCCCCTTCGGGTCGGCGGCTCAACCCCGGGCCGGGCGGTGCCGATCCCCCTCGTGTGACTGCAGGACGCCGGGGCGGCCCGTCCCCCAGCCGGCCAGGGGACGACGACGCCGCGCCGGTCGAGGCCCACGAGACCTCGGGGGCGACGACCGGGCTGGTGCTCGCCTTCGTCCGCGAGCACGCCGGCGAGGCCGCGGTGCAGGAGGTGCTGCGCCGGGCGGGCGTGCCGTTCACGGCCGAGGAGCTCGCCGAGCCCGCCACCTGGACCAGCTACGCCACCCGCATCCGGCTGTTCACCGCCGCGACCGAGGTCCTCGGCGACCCGGGCGCGATGTTCCGCGTGGGGGCGGAGTCCCTGCGCACCGGCATGAACCCCAGCGTGGTCGTGCTGGTGCGCGCCATGGGCTCCCCCCGCCAGGTCTACGCCCGGCTGCCCCGTGCGGTCGCCAACTTCTCCACCACCTCCACGATGGAGGTCCTGCACTCCGACGCGACGTCGGCGACCATCCGGTACCGGCTGCACGAGGGCTACGTGCACTCGCGGCTGGACTGCGACTACGCCCGCGGGCTGATCAGCATGGTGCCCACCGTCTTCGGCCTGGCGCCGGCCCAGGTGGTCCACGACGAGTGCGAGTCCTCCGGCGCCGACGCCTGCGTGTACCGGCTCTCGTGGGACCGCCGCTCCCGCCTGCCGTGGCGGCGCCGCACCGAGGTGGCGGCCGACGCCGAGCTCGTGGCCCTGCGCAGCCAGGTCCGCGCGCTGCAGTCCGCGGCGACCGACCTCGTCGACGGCGAGGACCTCGACAGCGTCCTGCCGCGCATCGTCGAGCGCGCCGCCGCCGCGGTGCTCGCGCCCGCCTACCTGCTCGCCGTCTCCTCCCCCCTCGGCGGCCCGCCGCTGGTGCACAGCTCCGGCCTGCCCGTCGCGGACGTCCCCGCGCTCGCCACCCGGCTCCTGGCCGGGGAGGACCTCGGTCCCGGCTCGGTCGTGGTCGACGTCGCCTCCGCGCGGCGCACCCACGGCCGGCTGGCCGCGCTCGGCCGCTCCGCCGAGGGCGGGCTCGGGGACGAGCGCCCGATGCTGGCCGCCTACGCCGGCCACGCCGCGGCCGCGCTGGACCTGGTGATGGCGGTGGAGGCCAGCCGGGCGGAGGCGCGCCGCGCCGGTGCGCTGCTCGACCTGGCCCACGGCCTCGCGCAGGCCGCCGACGCCACGGGGATCTGCGAGGTGGTGGCCGGGGCGCTGCCCGGCGTCGTCGGCTGCAGCAACGCCGCCGTCATGCTGTGGGACCCCGCCGCCGGGACGCTCGCCACGGCCGCCACGGTGGGGCTGCCCCCGCAGCAGGACGCGATCATGCGCGCCACGTCGCTGCGGGCCGAGGACGTGCCGGAGCTGTTCGGCATGCTCACCGACCGCACGCCGCAGGTCGTCAGCGCCGCCGCTGCCAGCGCCCCGCTGCGCGAGCTGCTCACCGCGCTCACCCTCAGTGACGTCGTCGCCGTCCCGCTGCTGGCGGGCAGCACCTTCCTCGGCGTCGTCACCGCCAGCTGGACCGCTTGGGAGGTGAGCGGCGCCCTGGACGCCGACGTGCTCACCCGCCTGCGCGGTGCCGGGGACCAGGCGTCGACGGCGCTGCAGAAGGCGCGGCTGCTGGAGACCGTCCGCCACCAGGCCACCCACGACGCGCTCACCGGCCTGCCCAACCGGGTGCTGTTCCGCGAGCGGCTGGTCGCCGCGCTGGCCGCCTCGCCGGCGTCCGGGCACGTCGGCGTCCTGTTCTGCGACCTCGACCGGTTCAAGGCGGTCAACGACACCCTGGGCCACGCGGCCGGCGACGAGCTGCTGCGGCAGGTGTCGGCGCGCCTGCGGGCCGCCGTCCGGCCCGGGGACACCATCGGGCGGCTCAGCGGCGACGAGTTCGCCGTCCTGGTGCCGCGCCTGTCGGGGGCCCGTGCCGCCGACGCGGTGGTCGCGCGGGTGGCCGGGGCGTTCGCCGAGCCGTTCCGGCTCGAGGGCACCCCGGTCGACGTCGGCACCAGCACCGGGGTGGCCGTGCACTCCGGCGTCGCGGAGGACCCCTCCGCGGTCGCCGAGGGGCTGCTGCGCGACGCCGACGCCGCCATGTACCGGCACAAGCACCGCGAGCGACCGGCGGCCCCCGCTCCCCGCGCGGCGGAGTAGCGAGGAGCCGACCTCTGGTGGCGCTACACCGATCTGGGCGGACACCAGCCCCGCGCCGCACTGGCCGATCACCTGGTCGGCGCCGCCGCGTGGCCGGCCGCCGAGCACAACGTCCTCGCTCAGACGCTGAACGAACCTGTGGGATCTGGGCACCTCCAGTCCGGCTCCGCTGCGCGAACTCCAGGACACCGTGCGGAGAACCCCACCGGAGACCGGCCACGGCCGGCGGGCCGGAGCCGGCCTGCCGCCGACGATGCCCGTGCCCACGGTCTCGCCACTGGAACAGCCCGCTGCGCGGCCGTCGTCGCTGCCAGTGGTCGCGGTCGCGGACGGGGGGACGTGGACGACGACCTCGCGGCCCGGACGGCCGCGTCGTGGCACCGACCGCGGGCCGCCTGCCTGGCGGCCGAGCAGGCGCACCAGCGGGCCGGACGGACGCGCGGCCTGTCGCACACGAGCCGCGCGCTGACGCGCCTGCGCCGCCCCTGCACTGCCCAGCGGCACGAACAGCTCGGCACCCGCGTGCTGCCCCACCTGCGGTGTCCGGGTGGGCTGGGGGGTAGCCCACCGGGACGGTCGCGCGGGATCCCGGGGTGCCGGGCGGCCCAGACCCGGTGGTCCAGAGCCGTGGCCGCCGGGTCGCCTCAGACCTCAGCTCCGCCGACCCGGGATCTCCCCGGTCTCCACCAGCCGCCGGGCCACCTCCCGCAGCTTGGTGTTGCTCTCCTGCGACAGCCGGCTGAGCACGCCGAACGCCTGGTCCGGCGTGAGCCTCAACCGCTCCATCAAGATCCCCTGGGCCATCCCGATCAGGTTGCGGGTCGCCATCGCCGAGCGCAGGTGCTCCTCGGTCTGCGCGCTGCGCAGCGCGACCGCGGCCTGCGCAGCGAACGCCAAGCCCTCGCCGCGGGTCTCCTCGTCGAAGGCGGCCGGCTCCGGCGAGTAGAGGTTGAGCGCGCCGAGGCTGCCCTGCTCCTGGTCGGTGAACAGCTGCAGCGACAGGCTGCTGCGGATGCCGGTCTCCTCGGTGACCGCCCGCGTCCAGCGGGGATAGCGCTCCTCGGTCGTCATGTCGTCGATCTGGAAGGTCTCCTGCTCCCAGATCGCGTCCAGGCACGGCCCTTGCTCGAGCTCGTACTGCAGCCGGTCGGCCCGCCCGGCCCGGTCGTCGGTGGCCGCCGGGGTCTCCACCTCGCGGCGCTGCTTCACCAGCGACACGCTGGCCCACACCTCGCCGTCGAGGTTGTGCGCGGCGGCCTCGACCACCCGCTGCAGCGTGTGCTGCATGTCCGGTTCCCTGACCAGCTCACGGGCGATACCGGCCAGCCGCTCGTTGAAGTCCGACATCTCGGACATCCACCGCTCCTCCGCACCGTCCGCGGCCCGCGGCCTGGACGACCCGGGGACCGGAGCCCTACCCCCACCGGGTCCTGCCTCATGCCGTCCGTCGCCGGTTTCCGTCCGGGCGGCGAGGTCCGACCGACCAGTACGCCGTAGCTCCCGCCGGCCACGGGGCGGCGCGCAGCCCCGACCACCCGGCACCAGGCACACCGACGCAGGCCACGTCGACCAGAACCGCCAGGCTGTCTCATGGTGCACGTGACCGCCCCTGGGCGTTCCCGCGGGAACGTCGTGGAGGACGCGAGCGCGCGTCACGTTCCCGCGGGAACGTCCGAGTACCGAGATGCTCCTCAGCGGGCCGCTCGGGGACACCTGTCGAAGCCCTCTCTCGCGGGATCCGCGGGACGGGCTCTAGTCGCGCAGCCGGCGGCGCAGCGCGGCCTGCTCGTCGGGGCCGAAGCCGTGCTCGGTGAGCCAGCCCAGCGGGCCGCCGTGCCGCTCGTCGAGGATCTCCAACAGGCGCCGCATGGTCGCCGCGCGCGGGGTGTGACTGGCGACGTCGCGGTTGGTCATGTCCTCGGCGTAGGTGGGCGAGGTCCGCAGCTTGGCGACCAGCGCCTCGATGACGTCGGCGGTGAGCGCGTAGTCCGCGACGATCTCCTCGTGCGGCACCCCCGCCGCGACCAGCGCGAACATCACCACCACGCCGGTGCGGTCCTTGCCGGCGGCGCAGTGCACCACCGCCGCGCCCTCCCCGCCGGCGATCACCCGCAGCGCCGCGAGGACGTTCTCCGGCCGGTGGTGCAGGTAGCCCAGGTAGGAGCGCACCGCCGGCGGCTCGACCTCGTCGGCCTCGGTGGTCTGGCGCGGCAGCAGGGTCTCCGCCCAGTCCGCGGGCAGGTCGGGGACGTCGGCCTCCTCGACGGCGAAGACGTCGGTGTGGTGGCCCTTCTCCGGGAGCAGGCTCAGGTGCCGGTGGGTGACGCCCTCCACCGCGCGCAGCGGACCGCGGCCCTCCAGCAGCACCTCAGCGGTGGTGCGCAGGTCGATGACGTCGCGCAGCGGCAGCTCGGCCAACCGGCGCAGGTCGTCGTCGCTGAGGGTCTGCAGGTTGTCGCTGCGCAGCACCCGGCCGAACGCGGTGGTGCCGCCGTCGGTGGTGGGCAGGCCGCCGAGGTCGCGCGTGTTCGTCGTCCCGTCGAGTCGGAGCCAGCGGTCGGGGTGCGGTGCGGTCACCCTCCGACCGTACGGCGCGGCCCCGGACGGTGCGGCCGGCGCAGGTGGCCGCAGGTGGCCGTGCACGATCAGGTGACCTGATCCCGGGGCGTCCTCCCTCACGGCCTGCGGTGAGGGAGGACGCGCTGCGGTGAGGGAGGACGCGGTGAGGTGCGGGAGGACGCGCTGAGTCGAGCCCGGACGCCCGGGGACGAGCTAGGACGTGAGCAGCGCGTCGCAGAGGTCGACCAGCCGCTGCCGCAGCGGGGCGGCGCGGCGGGCGAACTCCCGCTGCGCGGCCACGTACTCCGCCTTGCCCTCCGGCGTCTCGATCCGCACCGGCGCGTACCCGCGGTCGGCGAGGTCGTAGGGCGAGGCGCGCATGTCCAGCTCGCGCACCTCGACGGCGAGCTCGAAGCAGTCGGCCACCAGCTCCCCGGGGACGGCGGGGGAGAGCTTGTAGGCCCACTTGTAGAGGTCCATCGTCGCGTGCAGGCAGCCGGGCTGCTCCATCGCCACCTGTGTCTCCCGCGTCGGCCGCAGCCGGTTCAGGCCGACGGCGTCCGGGGTGAAGAACCGGTAGGCGTCGACGTGGCTGCAGCGGACCGGGTGCGACTCCACGACGGCGTCGGTGCCCGCCCGGCCCAGCCGCAGCGGCACGGCGTGCCGGCGCTCGTCGGCGCGGTAGACCATCGCCCACTCGTGCAGGCCGAGGCAGCCGGTCTGCGCCGGCCGCGACGCGGTGGCCGCCAGCAGGTCGCGCACGAAGCGCCCGGTGCTCCCGCGCTCGGCGACGTAGCCGGCGACGTCGAGTCCCACCGTGCCGTCGTCGGCGGTCGCGTAGGACCGCCACGCGGCGTGCGGTGCCGGCCCCTCGGGTGACGGCGCCAGCGCGACCCCCGGCCCCGGGTGCCAGCGGCGCAGCCGGCCCGGTGTCTCGGAGTAGTAGGTGAACAGGAAGTCCAGCACCGGGTGGCTCTCGCCCCGCTGCCGGCGCTCCCGGTGCGGCGCGGTCCACCGCTGCACCCGCGCGTCGTGGGCGGCGGCCCGCGCCGTCCACTCCTCGGCGGACAGCACGACGGCGACGGCGGGCACCGGACCAGGGTAGGTGCCGCCGGCGTGCGTCCGGGGCTCCCCGCGGGCAGGCCGCAGGTGCCACCCCTGGGTGCCCCGACGAGGAGGCGATCGCCATGGCCGGCGACGCGAGCACCGTCCGCAAGCCTCTGTCGTGCCGGTTGGGGTTCCACGCCTGCGTGCAGAGCCGTCCCGAGGACGAGCGGCTCCGCGGCCCCGACCACGAGATCTGCCGGCGCAGCGGGAGACACCAGGACATCGACACCACGATCATCCCGCCCGGGGGCGTCGGCTGACCGGCCGCCACCCTCCGGAGGTCAGTGGGCGGTCCAGCCGCCGTCCATCCGCAGCGACGTGCCGGTCACCGACGCCGCCGACGGCGAGCAGAGCCAGGCCACCGCGTCGGCGACCTCGGCCGGCTCGATCAGCCGCCGGATCGCCGCGGGCGCGAGCATGACCTGCTCGACCACCTCGTCCTCGGAGATGCCGTGGGTGCGGGCCTGGTCGGCGATCTGCCCCTCGACCAGCGGGGTGCGCACGTAGGCCGGCGCCACGCAGTTGGAGGTGACGCCGTGCGCCGCGCCCTCGAGCGCGACCACCTTCGACAGCCCCTCCAGCGCGTGCTTGGCCGTGACGTAGGCGGACTTGTACGGCGAGGCGATGTGGCCGTGCACCGAGCTCACGTTGACCACCCGCCCCCAGCCGCGGCCGTACATGTGCGGCAGCGCGGCGCGGACCAGCCGGAACGGCGTCTCCACCATCAGCCGCAGGATCGTGGAGAAGACCTCCGGCGGGAACTCGTGCAGGGGCGCCACGTGCTGGAAGCCGGCGTTGTTGACCAGCACGTCGACGTCGAGGTCCAGCCCGCCGAGGGCGTCGAGGTCGGACAGGTCGACGGCGACCGCGGTGCCGCCCACTGCGCCGGCCACCTCCTCGGCGGCGGCGGCGTCCCGGTCGACGACGACCACGGCGGCGCCGGCCTGCGCCAGCCGCGCCGCGACCGCCCGGCCGATGCCCGAGCCGCCGCCGGTCACCATCGCCCGCCGTCCTGCGAGGTCGTCTGCGCTCATGCCGCGACGCTAGCGGCCCCGCGGCGCCGGCACGGGACACCCGTGACACGCGTCATGGCCGGCCCGTGCACGGGGCGCGCCAGGTCGTGAGGAACGGCACCCGTCCCGGGCCCGGTCCGGCGGGAGCGTGGGGACGTGCCCCGGAGGACCGGCCGACCCGCGGCCGGCGGGGCACGAGGAGGAGGCCCCGTGCAGCTCACCCGCCCGGCTCCCGCCGCCGGCCCGCTCCCCGCCGGCCCGCTCCCCGCCGGCGCCGCGGCACCCGTCGTCGAGGTCACCGACCTGCGCCGCCGCCACGGCGACGTCAAGGCCGTGCGCGGCATCAGCTTCGAGGTCCGTCCCGGTGAGGTGTTCGCCCTGCTCGGCGTCAACGGCGCGGGCAAGACCTCCGCGCTGGAGGTGGTCGAGGGCCTCGCGCCCGCGTCCGGCGGCACCGTCCGCGTGCTCGGCGCCGACCCCGTCTCCCAGCGCGCCGCCGTCCGCCCGCACCTGGGCGTGCTGCTGCAGTCCAGCGGCCTGCCCGCCGACCTCACCGTGCGGGAGACCGTCGCGCTGTGGGCGGCGACCCTCACCGCCCCCCGCCCGGTCGACGAGGCCCTCGCCCAGGTGGACCTGACCGGCCGGGCCGACCTGCGGGTGCGCAGCCTCTCCGGCGGGGAGCGGCGCCGGCTCGACCTCGTCCTCGCGCTGCTGGGCTCCCCGCGGGTCGTCGTCCTCGACGAGCCCACCACCGGCCTGGACCCCGAGAGCCGCCGCGTCGTGTGGGCGCTGGTCCGGCAGCGGGTGGCCGAGGGCGCCGCGGTGGTGCTCACCACCCACCACCTCGAGGAGGCCGAGGAGCTCGCCGACCGGATCGCGGTGATGCGGGCCGGCCGGATCGTGCTGTCCGGCACCGCGGCCGAGATCGCCGCCACCCAGCCGGCGACCGTCCGCTTCACCCTCCCGCCCGGCGCCCCCGCCCTGCCGGTCGTTCCCGGCGCGCGGGTCGTCTCCGCGGTCCCGCGGGTCGAGCTGCACACCCGGGCGCTGCAGCCGGTGCTCGCCGCTCTGCTGGCCTGGGCCGACGCCCACGACCTCGTCCTGGGCGGGCTGCAGGCCCGCGCCGCGTCCCTGGAGCAGGCCTTCCTCGCCGTCGCCGACGGCACCGACCCGGAGGACCCCCGATGACCGCCCTGACCGCCCCGGCTCCCGCCCCGTCGCGCCTGCGACGGGTCCGCGCGCTCGCCGCCGCCGAGACCCGGCTGCTGCTGCGCAACCGCACCGCCGTCGTGAACTCGGTGCTGCTGCCCCTGTTCCTCGTCGCCGTCGTCCCGGCCGCCGGGCTCGGGGGGGACGACCCGCTGGGCCCCAGCCTCGCCGTCACCTCCGTCGCCGTGACGCTGGTCTTCCTCACCTACTACAACCTGGTCACCACCTACGTCGCCCGCCGTGAGGAGCTGGTGCTGCAGCGGATGCGCAGCGGCGAGCTCACCCCCGGCGAGGTGCTGCTCGGCACGGCCGCCCCGACGCTGCTCGTCACGCTGGTGCAGGTGGCGCTGGTGCTCGCCGGCACCGCCGTCATCGGCGAGTGGGCCGCACCGACCGACGTCGTCCTGCCGCTGCTGGCGCTCCTGGGCGGGGCGGCGCTGATGACGCTGCTGGCCGCGGCCAGCACCTCGTTCACCCGCACCGCCGAGAGCGCGCAGATCACGACCCTGCCGCTGGTGGTCCTCGCGTCGGTCACCTCGGGCGTCCTCGTGCCGCTGTCGGCCTTCCCGGAGCAGGTGGCCCAGGTCCTCCGGCTGACCCCGGTCGAGCCCGTCGTCGAGCTGGCCCGCCTGGGCCTGGCCGGGCGGACCTGGGACGGCCGGACGGTCGACTGGGCCGGCGCCTGGGCCGCCGCACCGCAGCCGCTGCTCGTGCTGGCCGGCTGGACCGCCCTGGCCGCGCTGATCGCCCCGCGGGTCTTCCGGTGGGCACCCCGCCGGTGAGCGGTGGGGGACCCGGCGGCCGGTACGGCAGCATGGGCGCCGTGCCGACCGTCGCGCGCTGGTGGCGGGACCGCTCCGACCCCCAGCGCCTCGACCTGTACACGCGCTGGTCGCTGTACACCTGGCTGGCGACGACGCCGCTGTTCGCACTGCTCGTCGTGGCGGGGGCCGGTCTCGGCGACACCCCGGTCACCCGGCTGTACCTGGCCGGCTCGCTCGCCGTCGCCGTCACCGGTGTCGTGCTGGTGCGTGCCGGGCTGGCCGCCCGCTCGACCCGGGGCCCGCTGCCGGCCCGCCCGCTGGCCGCCGCGCTGGCCGCCGCCGTCCTCACCACCGGCACCGGGGTGGTGGTCACCCTCGCCGAGGGCAGCGACCCGGGTACGCGGTGGCTGGTCGCGCTGCCGCCGGCGATGCTGCTCACCGCGGGCTCCCCCGTCTGGACGTCGCCGGTGCTGGTCCGCGCCTCCGTCGGCGTCGGCCTCCTGGTGGGCGCGGTGGCGCTGCTCGCCGGTGAGGTGTGGCCCGCCGCGGTGGTGCTCGCCGTGCTGTTCGCCACCGCCGTGGGTGGCCTCGCGCTCGCCTTCCGGCTGACCGTGTGGGTGCTCGACGTCGTCGTCGAGATGGAGCGCAGCCGCGCGGTGCAGGCGCAGCTCGCCGTCGCCGAGGAGCGGCTGCGCTTCGCCCGCGACCTGCACGACGTCATGGGCCGCAACCTCTCGGTGATCGCGGTGAAGAGCCAGCTGGCCGCCGAGCTGGTGCGCCGAGGACGCGACGGCGCGGCCGAGGAGCTGGCCGACATCAGCCGGGTCGCCGAGGAGTCGCTGCGCGAGGTGCGCGACGTCGTCCGCGGGTACCGCGGCAGTGACCTGCCCGGCGAGCTGGCCGGTGCCCGGTCGGTGCTGCGCGCGGCCGGGGTGGACGTCACGGTGACCGGGGACGACGACGCGGTGGCCCTGCCCGGCCCCGTGCAGACGGCGCTGGGCTGGGTCGTGCGGGAGGCGGTGACCAACGTGCTGCGGCACAGCCGGGCGACTCGGTGCACGGTGGAGCTGTCCACCGACGGCGGCGCCGCAGCGCTGCGGGTGGTCAACGACGGCGTGACCGCGACGGGCGGCGGCGGGGGCAACGGGCTGGCCGGCCTGGCCGAGCGGCTGGCGGCCACCGGCGGCCGGCTGGTCGCGGGCCGGGACGGTGACCGGTTCGTGCTCACCGCCACCGTCCCGGTCGGGGTGCGCGTGTGATCCGGGTGCTGCTCGCCGACGACGAGAACCTCATCCGCTCGGCGCTCGCCGCGCTGCTGGCGCTGGAGGACGACCTCGAGGTGGTCGCCCAGGCCGCCTCCGGTGACGAGGCGCTGGCGATGGCCCGGCGGTACACCCCCGACGTCGCCGTGCTGGACCTGCAGATGCCCGACCTCGACGGCATCTCGGTGGCCGCACAGCTGGGGTCGCTGGTGCCCGGCTGCGCGGTCGTCATCGTCACCGGGCACGGCCGCGCCGGGCACCTCAAGCGCGCGCTCGCGGCGGGGGTGCGCGGGTTCCTGCCGAAGACGGTCAGCGCGCCGGTGCTCACCGACGTCGTCCGGACCGTCGCCCGCGGCGGCCGCTACGTCGACCCGGAGCTGGCCGCCGAGGCGATCAGCGCCGGCGACAGCCCGCTCACGCCCCGCGAGGCCGACGTCCTGGAGCTGGCCGCCGGCGGCGCGCCGGTCGAGGAGATCGCCGCCCGGGCGCACCTGTCACCGGGGACGGTGCGCAACCACCTGTCCTCGGCGGCGGGCAAGCTCGGCGCGGCCAACCGGCACGCGGCCGTGGAGGTCGCCCGCCGCCACGGCTGGATCTAGCCGGCCTGGTTGCCGCCGCGGATCACCGAGTCGTCGCGCTGGGCGTCCTCGTCGGTGGTGAGGGTGACGTCGCGCTCGCCGCCGTCGGACCGGTCCTGGCCGGGGACGCCGTCGACCATGTTCGCCTCGGTCGGGCCGTCGGCGGTGTCGGGGGACTCGCCGTAGCCGCTGCGGTCGGGCTCGCTCATCAGTCGGTGCCTCCTCCGGAACGGGGGGTGGGCCCGGCGACCTCGCCGGACGCACCGGCGCCGCGGGCGCGGGCGACGTCGCCGTCGGCGCGGGCGGGCAGGTCGTCACCGGAGGCCGCGTCCCGCTCGATCGCCTCGTCGGCGGTGAGGGGGACGTCGTCGAAGCCGGTGCCCGTGCTGCTGTTGTCGCCGGTGCCCGACGCGGTCGGGACGCCCTGCTGGATGCGGTCACTGCCCTGCGGGTCGGTCATGGTGCCTCCGGTCGGACGATGCCGTCCTGACGGGCATGCCCGCCGTCGTCGGCCCGAAACGGCCGGCACCCCGCCGCCCTGGGGACGACGGGGTGCCGCTACCGGGCACTTCCGCGGAAGTGCCCGGACCTGGTCGTGCACATCCGCGGAAGTGCACGCCCTTAGAAGGCGGCCTCGGGGACCTCCATCAGCGCGTTGTCGGTGGCCTCGACGATCGCCCGCTCACCGGCCAGGCGCGGCAGCACCTGGGTGGCGAAGAAGCGGGTGGCGGCGAGTTTGCCCTCGTAGAAGAGCCGGTCCTTCTCGCCGACCTCGCCGGCCAGTGCGGCCAGCGCGACCTCGGACTGGCGGACCAGCAGCCAGCCGGTGACCAGGTCGCCGACGGCGAGCAGCAGCCGGGTGGTGTTCTGACCGACCCGGTAGAGGCTGGTCATGTCCTCCTGGGCCCCGCTGAGCTGGGCGAACATGGCCGTGAGCATCGCCTGGACCTCGCCGAGGGCGGTGGCCAGGTGCGCCCGCTCCTCCTTGAGCCGGCCGTTGCCGGCCTCCGCGTCGATCGTGGCCTGGATCTGGCCGGCCAGCCAGGTCAGCGCGACCCCGCCGTCCTTGACGATCTTGCGGAAGAAGAAGTCCTGCCCCTGGATCGCCGTGGTGCCCTCGTAGAGGGTGTCGATCTTGGAGTCGCGGATGTACTGCTCGACCGGGTAGTCCTGCAGGTACCCCGAGCCGCCCAGGCACTGCAGCGACTCGCTGGTCAGCAGCTCGGTGGCGCGCTCGGAGCCGAAGCCCTTGACCACCGGCAGCAGCAGGTCGTTGACGCGGGCGGCGAGCCGGGCCTCCTCGCGGTCGGCGGTGCCCGCGGCCTCGGCCTCGGTGACCCGGTCGCGGAAGGTGGCGGTGTAGAGGTAGAGCGCCCGCATGCCCTCGGCGTAGGCCTTCTGCCGCATGAGCGAGCGGCGCACGTCGGGGTGGTGGGTGATGGTCACCCGCGGGGCGTCCTTCGACGTCGCGGTGAGGTCGGCGCCCTGCACGCGGTTCCGGGCGTAGTCGAGGGCCACCTGGTAGCCGGCCGACAGCGTGGCGATCGCCTTGGTGCCGACGAACATCCGGGCGTGCTCGATGACCTTGAACATCTGGGCGATGCCCTCGTGCACGTCGCCGACCAGCCAGCCCCTCGCCGGCACCGGCCCGTCGCCGAAGGTCAGCTCGCAGGTCGTGGAGACCTTGAGGCCCATCTTCTTCTCGACGTTGGTCACGTACACGCCGTTGCGCTCGCCGAGGGCGCCGGTGGCGAGGTCGACGTGGAACTTGGGGACGACGAACAGCGACAGCCCCTTGGTGCCCGGCCCCGCGCCCTCGGGGCGGGCCAGCACCAGGTGGACGATGTTGTCGCTGAGGTCGTGCTCGGCGCTGGTGATGAACCGCTTGACGCCGGTGAGGTGCCACGAGCCGTCGGGCTGCTGCACGGCCCGCGTGCGGCCGGCGCCGACGTCGGAGCCGGCGTCGGGTTCGGTGAGCACCATGGTGGCGCCCCACCTGTGCTCGATCATGAGCTCCGCGAGCCGCTTCTGGTCGGCGTTGCCCAGCTCGTGCAGGACGGCGGCGAAGGCCGCCCACGCCCCGTACACGAAGACGGCGGGGTTGGCGCCGAGCACCATCTCGAACGCGCCCCACGTCAGCGCGTGCGGGGCGCCGAAGCCGCCGAGCTCCTCGGGCAGGTCCAGGCGGTACCACTCGCCGTCCTCGAGGGCGCGCACCGACCGGACGAAGCTCTCGGGCAGCGTCACCGAGTGCGTGGCGGGGTCGAACACCGGCGGGTTGCGGTCGGCGTCGGCGAAGCTCTCCGCGATCGGGCCCTCGGCCAGCCGGCGGATCTCGGCGAGCACGCCGCGCGCGGTCTCGGCGTCCATCTGCTCGAACGGGCCGGTGCCGAACCGGTCCTTGGTGTCGAGGAACTCGAACAGGTTGAACTCGAGGTCCCGCAGGTTCGCGGTGTAGTGGCTCATGGCGGTCTGGCTCCGTTGCTCCGTGCCGGTGGGCGGCGAGCAGTGGCTACTCGCCGGTAACCAACGTTATTACCGGCGAGTAACCAGGAGCAAGGCCGCGGCCCGGGACACGCTCGCAGGGGTCAGCTGCGGGTGCGTCCCGGGCCGTCGGAGGTGCCGGGCGTGGGTCAGCGGTTGCGGCGGCGGGCGGCGAGGACCGTGGCGGCCAGCAGGCCGATCAACGCGCCGAGCCCCGCGGCGATGAGCAGCGCCACCACCAGCGGGGCGCGCACGTCGGTGAAGACCAGGCTGATCGGCACGGTCTCGCCGTTGAACACGATGAACAGCACGAGGACCACCGTGACGGCGATCAGCAGGGCCAGGGCCAGCCCCCTGCCCACGGTGCGACCCGCCGAGCGGGTGCGCGACGTCGTCCGGGCGGGTGCGGGGGCGGGGGCGGAGGTGGCGGGCGGCGCCGTCGGGGAGCCGCCCGTCGCGTACGGGGAGGTCCCGGTGGCGAACGGGTCGGTTCCCGGGGCGGACGGCCGGGGCTCGGCAGGCGATCCGGGAGCGGTCACGCTCCGGGTCTGTCCGCTGCGACGGGCGCTCAAACCGCCGCCCGGCGCAGGTCAGTCGCGATGGGCGGCGGGCTCGGTCTCCGCGGGCGGGTAGGACGGGCCGGCGGCGCCGTCGGCCGGGCCGGTGCCCTCGGGCCCGTCGGAGTCGGGGGCCGGCGCGCCGGACGTGCTGCTGCCGAGGGGGCCGACCGAGCGCGGGGACTCCGGCTCGGGCATCTTCTGCTCGCGCGTGCTCACCGGTCCGAGTCTGCGGCCGCCGCGAGCCGACGGCGACCGCAGGCGGTCACTCCGACAGCGCGGGACCGGCCTCGTGCGCCGGGTGGCCCTGGGTCCGCTCACGCTGCTTCATGCGGGCCTCGTAGACGTGCCGGTCGCCGTCGGCCAGCTCGGTGCGGGCCCGCTCGTCGAAGGCGCGGAACACCGACCAGTAGGTGGCGTCGTAGTCCTCGACGATCTGGAAGGTCCACCGGTCGGCGATGACGTTGCGGCCGACCAGGTCGCGGTCGAGGTCGTCGGCCAGCTCGGTGTGCCCCGCCTTCCGGAACAGCTCGACGGCGTCCTGCAGCAGCAGGTCGGCCTTGCCGGAGTGCTGGTGGAAGCCGTAGAGCTGCCCGCGGGCCTGCTCGATGGTCTCGAGGGCCTCGGAGAGCTTGCCCAGCCCCTCCACGGTCGTGTCGTCCAGGTCGGGGCGGCTGCGGTCGGCGCTCACCGGCTCATCCTGGGGTCTGCCGGACGGCGCCGCCCGGCGAGCGGGGAGCGGCCCTCAGGCACCCGCCGCCGACCGGGCGACGGCGATGTCGACCAGCCGCTCGGCCAGGTCGCGGCCGTGCGCGGCCGGGCCGTCGGGCCCGAGCAGGCCGCCGGAGAGGTACATGCCGTCGATGATCAGGTGCACCTGCGCGGCGAGGTCCTCGCCGGTGCCGGGGGCGACCGCCTCGGCCAGCCGCTCCAGCCGGGCGTGCAGCTCGAACTTGTAGTCGGCGGCGGCGCTGCGGGCGGGGTGCTGCGGGTCGTCGTACTCGCTGCTGACGTTGGTGAACGGGCAGCCGCGGAAGCCGGCGCGGGTGACCTCGGCCTCGACGGCCCCGACGACGGCGAGCAGCGCGGCGCGCGGGTCGCGCTCGCGGCGGATGATCTCGTCGATCTGGCCGAGCTCGGTGGCCGCCTTGCGGGCCAGGTAGGCGCCGACCAGCTCGTCCTTGCTCCGGAACAGCCGGTAGACGGTCATCTTGCCCAGGCCGGTCTCGCGGACCAGCTCGTCCATGCCGACGCTGCGGGAGCTGCGGGTGGCGAACAACCGCTCCGCGGTGTCCAGGACGATCGCCTCGCGCTCCGCGCGGCTGCGGCGGACCGGGCCCGGGGCGTCGGCGTCGGCGAGGGAGAGAGCGGGGGCGGTCACGACGGCGATGCTGCCGTCTCCCGTGACGGATCAGTTCGCGGCACGCCGGATCTCCCGCACGACTGCTCGCTCCTGGGTGCCGAGGGGCGAACGCGCAGTTCGGGACGGCGGTGGGCGGTGGGACCGCTGTGACGGCGCCCGCGGGCACGCGAGCGGCGGGGTGGGGCGGGCCCGGACGTGCTCCTCCCTCACCGCAGGGCGTCCTCCCCCACGTCCCACCGTGCGGGAGGACGCCCGACGATCAGGTCACCTGATCCCGGCGGACGGCCCGGACCGGTCCGTCACGCGGTCAGGAGCCGGGCGTGTCCGCGCCCTCGCCGCCGACGTCGGAGCCCTCCGCGGGGTCCTCGGCGCGCGGCGTGCGGCCGTCGTCGGTCTGCTGGTCGCCGGGGTCGCCCTCCGCGCGCTCGGGCGTGCGCGGCGGCCGTTCGGGCTCGGTCACGGCGTCCTCCTCGGGTCTCGGGGCGGGGTCACCGGGGCCTTGCCCAGCCGGGGGCGGCGTCGAACCCGGCCGGCCGACCGGAACCGCCGCGGGCAGATGCGGTAGCAGGTCGCCGACGGCGCCGGCGTCGGGCAGCGCGCCGCGCGCGCCCGCCCCGGTCGTCGACAGCGCCGCGGCCGCGACCGCCTCGCGCACCGCGGCGGTCAGGTCCGCACCGCGGGCGAGGGCGGCGCCCAGCGCGCCGGTGAAGCAGTCGCCGGCGCCGGTGGTGTCGACGGCCTCGACCGGGGGCGGTGCCTGCAGGGCCACCGGCCCGTCGCCGGGCACCACCAGCGCCCCCCGCGCGCCGAGCGTGACGACGACCGCCGGCACGCCGAGCGCGCGGGCCAGCCCGGCCAGCTCGGCGGGGGAGCGCACACCGGGGCGGGCGCCGGCGAGGGCCACCAGCTCGTGCTCGTTGGGCATCAGCACCGCCACCCGCCGCAGCAGCGCGGGCGGCAGCGGCGCCGGCGGCGCGGGGGTGAGCACCACCGTCCCCGACGCGGCCTCCGCGGCGGCCTGCACCGTGGCCAGCGGCACCTCCAGCTGCAGCAGGACGACGGCGGCGTCGCGCACGGCGGGCACGTCGACGTCGGCCGGGGTCAGCGCGGCGTTGGCCCCCGGCACCACGACGATGAGGTTCTCCCCGCTGCCGTCCTCCACCGGGATCGTCGCCGAGCCGGTCGGGGTGCCCGCGGTGCGCCGCACCAGCACGGTGTCGACCCCTGCCTCGGCGAGCGCGGCCAGCTGCCGCTCCCCGGCCGGGTCGTCGCCCACGCGGCCGACCATGGTCACCCCCGCGGCCGACAGCCGGCCGGCGGCAGCGGCCTGGTTGGCGCCCTTGCCGCCGGCGGCGAGGACGGCGCCGCGGCCGACGACGGTCTCGCCGCGGCCCGGCAGCCGCTCGACGGCGACCACCACGTCCTCGTTCAGGCTGCCGACGACGGTGACGGACACGGAGACCCCCGGGGGACGCGGGACAGCGGGCCCCTCATCCTGCGGAACCGCTGTCCGGCTCCGGCGGGTCGGGGTGCCCGGCCGCGGACGCGCGCCGGGCCCACACCGGCAGCGCGTACCAGGTCACCGTCGCCACCAGCAGCACCCCGGCGCCGGCCACGATGCCCGCCGCGCGCCCGAGGACGACGTCGAGCACGAGCAGCACGCCGCTGCTGATCGCGAGCACCAGCAGCGCCAGGCCGGCCACCAGCATCCGGTCGGCCACCACGATCAGGGCGGCCTTGAGCCGCCGCCGGAACACCAGCCGGTGGAAGGAGACCGGCGCGATGAGCAGCACCGTGGCCAGCGCGGTGGCCAGCAGCGTGACGGTGTAGACGGTGCGCGCGAAGTCGTCGAGGTCGGCGAAGCGCTGGGTGAAGGCCAGGCCGAGCAGGAACGCGAACAGCACCTGCACCCCGGTGATCGCCACCCGGAGCTCCTGCAGCAGCTCCGCGAGGTTGCGGTCGAGCAGCTGGTCGACGGTCTCGCCCCGGGCCTGGGGGGGGGGGGGGGGGGGGGGGGGGGGGGGGGGGGGGGGGGGGGGGGGCGGGGGGGGGGGGCGGGCGGGGGGGCCGGCGGCGGCGCTCCCTCCGCGTTA